>CAYQWK010000036.1:0-25379 GCA_964420805.1 uncultured Bifidobacteriaceae bacterium
CGTGTGACACCGGTGGGAAAGACTGTTGCACCGCTCAGGGTCACGTCATTGCCGTCGCCACCCACGTAGCTCAACGCGAGTATGGCCGGGCCGTTGGTGATGAGCGAACCCTCCGGGCGGCCCGCGAAGGTGCCGGACACTGCATTCGGCCCGTTGTTCCTGATGAGTACGAACGTGTCTTCAAACGCCGGGGTGTAGCCCCAGGAGATGCGCAGGATCGCGTCGTTCAAGATGACCTCACCGGCGACGACGATCTGATCATAGTTCGTGCCCGCGAACCGGCCGTTGATCTCAAAGAGGTTCGTCTGGTTCGCAGAGGTCTCGTAGTTGTTTGTGAACATTAACGTGCCGGGACTGAAACCGGCGCTGACTGTGCCGCCGCCTTCCGCGACCAAACGTCCCACGACACCGGTGCCGCCGAGGAATGCCGTGGGGAAATTGTCCACCACCACCGGGCTGAAGGGTTGCGAGCCGTTGATCAACAAGGTGCCGCGCGAAACCCGCGTGCGGTTGGTGTGCGTGTTGAGTCCGGTGAACAGCGCGCGACCCGGGCCGGACTTGATGATGCCGCCGCCAGAGATGGTGCCAGACACGCGCAACTCGCCGCCATTGACTGTCAATTGCGCGATGTCATCGCCGGGCGGCACATTCACCGGACCGGCGATGGTGTTGGTGCGGCTCGCGTTGTTCAGATTGGCGGGACTTCCTGGGAACCCATTGAACAACAGCGGCTCGGTCAGCGTGAGGTCCGCGCCGCTGCCCAATTCCAATGTCGCGCCAGCCTGAATGACGGTGCCCGCAACCACATCGCCCAGCGCCCCGGGCACCGCGGCGAGAATAGTGCCCTCCTGAAGATCCACCTCGCCGGTAAAGGTGTTCGTGGCCGAAATGGTGGTGGTGCCGGCACCAAACTTCACCACGCTGCCGGCACCGTTGACGACGCCGATCATGCGAATGGACCCATCTCCATCGAAGAACAGCGCGTTGGAGTTCAAGTTAATGGGGCCGCGAATCTCCAACGAGGCGGCGGGCGAGTAGGAACCGAACACTTGCGCGTCGAGCAGGCGGATTTGATTTTGGATCGCGCAGATTCCGGCGGCGTTCATTGAAAGGCCGGTTTGCAGCGCGAGCGCGTTGCCTGAATTCGTATAGGATGCGCCATCAAACGAAATCGAGTTGAAGGCGGTGAACGCCGAAAAATCGTTCGAGTTGATCCGTCGCGCGCCGGCGGACGGAAATTGCAGGTCATCGCCTTCCACAGGCGCGATGTCCCCGATCCAGTTGGTGCGGTTGCTCCACAGGCCGTTGGCGCCGCCGCCGTCCCACGAGCGCGTGACTCCGGTGGGCACAAACATCCGCCGCAAGGTCACGTCATTGCCATCCCCGCCGGCGTAACTGATGCGGAAACCAAACCCGTTGGTGATCAACCCCGCACCCTCCGGAAGCCCGGCAAACGTGCCAATCACCGGATCCGAGCCGTCGTTGTCGATGATCACCAGTGTATCGCCCATCGACGGCGTGTAGCCGAGCAGGAACCGCAGCGCCACGCCGTTGAGCGCGACCGTGCCGCGAACGGCCAGTTGGTCATGGCTTGTGCCGGGCACGGTCCCGTTCACGTCGATCACGAATTCGCCGGCCGCGGCGAACGTGACATTGCTGGCGGTGAGAATGCCAGTGGTGACGCCGGGCAACAGGCGCGCGGCAGGCGCGTTCGTGGCCATCACCACGTTGCCCACCGTGCCAGTACCGCCAAGCGTCGTGCCGGAACCGGCGTTGATCGTTCCCGCAAGGGACGATCCATTCATCATCAACGCACCGCCAGCGACGGCTATGCTCCCCGCCAGGCCGTTCGTGCCCGCTGATTCCAACGTGCCGGTGCCGGTCTTGTTCAACGTCCCGAGGCCCGTCACCGGCCCGTTCAGAACCAACCGGCCCGGCGCGGTGATGAACACGCTCGATCCCGAAGGCGGCACATTGAAGGTGCCGCTTATTAAGTTCGTGGCCACCACGGTCAATCCGCCCGCAACGGACATGAAATCCTTCGCCACGGCAAACGCGGACGGGAAGAAAAGCTCGCCGCCCGAACTGACAAAAACCGGTGCGGAGGCCGCGCCGAGGGCGAACGCGTTGTTCGCGTTCACGCGCCCGGAGGAAATGGTGAACGCGGCGGTGAAGGTGTTGGTGCCGGAGAGATTGAGCGTCACGGCCGGACCGGCACCATGGAAATTCAGCGCGCCAGCACCGACGACCGGGCCTTGGAGAACCATCGAGTTGCCAATGTTGATGTTGGTGATGTTCAACTGGTTTCCGTTCAAATTGATCTGCCCGGCGAAGAACATGGTGTTGGACACGCCGCCATAAATGCTCTGTGCGCCGATCAGGCGGATCGGAAGGTGAAACACGTTCGAACTCGGCCCCTCGGTTTGCGCGACAACGCCAGCCAGCACATCGACGTTTAGTCCGGCCAGGATGAATCCCGCCGTCCCGTTCGACCCGTTGATGAGCACGCGCTCAACAGCAAGGCCAGCGATGTCGTTGGTCGCGGCCCGATCAAATGCGGTGACCGGAAATTCGAGCGCGTCGCCCACCGCTGGAGAGACGTTGCCAAGCCAGTTCACGGGATCGCTCCAGTTCCCGCCCAGGCCAAGGCCGGTCCAGATGCGGGTCACGCCCGTGGCGGCGAACACGCGTGTCACCACCACGTCATTGCCGTCGCCGCCGGCGTAAGTGATACGGAAGGTCATTCCGTTGGTTACAAAGAGCGCGGCCTCGGGCAGGCCGTTGAAGGTCGAGATCACCGGCCCCACGGAGCGCTTGTCCACCAGCATGAACTCGTGTCCCAGCGGCGGCACAATCGTCATCACCAACTCCAAGGTCGCACTGGCGAGATCAACGGAATCCCAGACCACCAACTGGTCGTAACCCGTGCCCGCGTTGGTTCCGCTCATGCCGAACCGGGCCGTGGTCGAGGAGTGCAACGTCACATTGCTGACGGACAGAATGCCCGGAACCGCCGGCTCGCCTGGTTGCACGATTCCGCTGCCCGCCGTTTGCAGGATGGTCGCCACGGTTCCGGTGCCGCCCAGCGTCGCCCCGGCCGCGGACGAAACGACATTCCCGATCGAAGCGCCGTGCAAGAGCAGCGCGCCCGCCGTGGCCGAGATGCCGCCGGAGTGCGTGTTTGTGCCGGCGAGGACAAGCACGCCGCCGGCAGACTTGATCAACGGAGCCGTTCCCGAAAGCGGTCCGAGAATGGTAAGCCGACCAACCGGCGACATGATCACGCCGCCGCCTTCCAACCGAACCTCGCCGGCAACGCCGTTCGTGCTGAGGCTGCTCACGCGGCCGGTGACGGAAATCGAGTCCTTGGCGAGAGTGAAAGCGGCGTTGAGCGCGAGAATGGCGTTGCTACCCACACGCATCGGCGCTGCGGCTGCGCCGCAGGCCAGCCCATTAGAGATCTGCGCCTGCCCGGACAGCACGGTGAACGGGCCAGTGAAAGTGTTCGTGCCGGCGAACGAAATCGAAGTGCCCAGCGTCACGCCGATGGCGGTCACGGGTCCGTCGCCAATCACCGGACCGAGGAGGGCCAGTTGACCGCTTGCACCGTTGGTGAGCACGATTTCGTAGCCGTTGTTGTCCAGCGTTTCGCGCAGAATCAACCCGCCGCCAGCGGTGCCACCGCCAACGCTTTGCGGACCAAGCAGCCGCACCGGCGTGAATAAAACATTCGGCAACCCGCCGGCGGAAAGCGCCTGGATGCCGTGCAGGACGTTGATCTGCGCGCCGTGGACCGTGAAGGCGGCAGAGGCACCCGAGCCGTTAAAGGTCACCTTCTCGACATCGAACACGCCGAGATCGTTTGTCACCGTGCGCGAGGCGACGCTGACCGGGAATTCGAGCGCGTCGCCGGCCTGCGGAACATTCGTCCCGAGCCAGTTCGTGGGATTGCTCCAATTGCCACCCACACCCAGGCCGGTCCACGTCCGCGTTACTCCGGTCGGCGCGAGTTCGCGGGACAACACCACATCATTGCCATCGCCGCCGTTGTAGCTCAGGCGCAAGGTCATCCCGTTGGTGACGATAAGCGCGTTGTTGGTCAGGTCGAGGAACGTGCCGATGATCGGGCCGGGCCCTTGGTTGTCGATGATGCGGAACGAAGCGCCAAAGGCCGGCGCAAAGCCCGCGGCGATTTCCAACGGACCGCCCAAAGTCACCGTGCCACGCACGCGCAACTGGCCGTTCGTGCCCGGGCCAATCAACTCGGCGGAGAAAGTCGTGTTTGTCAGCACAGCGTTCGAGCAGGTAAGCGTGCCTCCATGCGCGCCGGGAACCAGGCGCGGCGCGGCACCAGCAGCGTTGGTAATCGAAAGAACCTCGCCGATGCCGCCCAAAACCGCACCATCTCGCAACAAGGCGTGGCCGGCCAAAACGCCGTTCACGAAAACCTCGCCACCAGTCAGGTCGAGCAGCGGACGCGCCGCGCCCGTGCTGTTGCCCGACACGACCAGCGCGCCCGCACCGCCCAGCGTGAGTGTGGACGACACCGGAAACGCGAGCGGCCCCGCGAGCACGGAAGTCGTGCCGGCAGTCTCGGCCGAAATCGCGACGGCAGCCCCGGTGATGGTCAAGGCGCCGCTCCAACCCGCGCCGGATTGGAGATGAAGATTGCCAGCCAGTTGCAGCGGCTCGGCCGGCGACACACCGGCACCGGCGGAGAAGATGTCGCCGCCTGCATCGACCACCGTTTCATTACCGGCAGAAGCCGCGCCGAGGGCCGCGCCGGACTGGCAGCGCAACACCGCGTTCGAGCGGACAAACGTCAGTCCGGTGTAATTGTTCGAACCGGAAAGCGAAAGGGTTCCCACCCGCGCGTCCAGAGGCCCGGCGCCATCGCAGCCATTGATGCTCCACAGGCCCGCGCCGGACTTGATGGTGGAACCATTCACGGTGAGTCGGCCGGACAGCACGAGTGCTGAACCAGCGTTCGCCACCTGCACGGTTGATACACCGGACGCCGGCAGCAACCCGACGGGCATTCCCAGCGTCACCACACCGGCGGTCTGCGTAGCCTGAAGGGAGCCGAAAAGATTGATCGCGTTGCCGTCGGCAATCACTGCATCCGTGGCGAAGGCAAACGAGTTGAAGACCGCGCCGGCGGCGAGATCGTTCTGGTTCGTGAGTTGCGCGGCACCGGGAGGAAACAGCAGGCTGTCCCCGAGAATCGGTGCGATGCCGCCCAGCCAGTTGCTGGGGTTGAGCCACAAGTTGTTCGTTCCACCACCGCTCCAGGCCCGCGTCACGCCGGTCGCGGAATAGCCCACCACCGTCAGCGTCACGTCGTTGCCGCTGCCACCCACGTAGCTGATGCGGTACTGCACGTTGTTGACGATCTGCGTCGAGCCTTCCGGCCGGCCGGAGAACGTCGTCGAAAAAGCACTGGCGCCGGTGTTGGTGATGATGACAAAGCGATCTCCCACCAGCGGAGTCGTGCCCGCGACGATGGAAAGCGATGCCCCGGAAAGGGTCGCTGGCGAGGCGACCTTGAGCTGGTCATGGTTCACGCCCGCGTTCGTGCCGTTCAAGTTGACCAAAAAGATGGAGCCGGAATTGAACACCAATGTGCCGCTCGGCACGGTCAAGATGCCCACCCCGCCCAGCGCCGGGCTGACCGTGCCCGAACAGGCCAGCGCCGGGACGCTGCCTGTGCCGCCGATGGTCGCGCCCGCGCTCACGTTGAGCGAACCGGAGAGCGTGCCGTCCACTGCGAGCGCGCCTTGCTGCACGTTGACCTGCACGATCGAGGATGGGCCAGCCAGCTCGAGCCTTCCGCCCCCGGTCTTGTTCAACGTCCCGCCGGGGTTGGCTGAAACCAGGTTTTCCAAACGCAGCGTTCCCGCCACGGATGCGGCGAGGGTGGTGTTGGTGAAGCTGACGGTGTTGGTGATGGTCAACGTGCTGTTGGTTGCCACCTCCCAGGTCTGGGCGGCGCGCGCGGTCACGCGGCTCTGCAAAACATTCGTTCCCGGCCCGGCGGCGTTGGTCATTCCGTTGGTGATGAAAAGGCTCGGGCTGACCAGCACATAGCCCGCTCCGGCCAGATGCAACGCCGCCAAATTGGTCGCGCCGCCCGTGGTGTTGGTCACCTGGAAGCGGAAGGGTGACGCGGGCAGGATGACGAAATCGCCGTTCACGGGCACGGTCCCCAAATCCCAGTTCGCCGCGTTGGTCCAGTAGCCGTTGGTCGCACCGGTCCAAGTCCTTGTGGCCGCGTTGGCCGGCATCAGGCCGCACCAGCCCAACAGGCATGCGGACACACAGAGTCCCAATAGAGTTTTCGAGTGAATTGTCATAGTCAGCCGTTCGCGCCCCCGCGAATCAGTTCGGGTCGATTCGGGTTCAGCCTGACAAACCGGCCCCCACGGGGCGAGCAGATAAATCGGCCTTCCATTCAGCGGCGCGCCCCGTACGCTCGCGCGCGTGTCAGTGCAGTTCACCATTCTCGGCAGCGGCTCCAGCGGCAATTGCGCCTACCTCGAAACCAGCGAGGCTAGGCTGCTCATCGACGCGGGCCTGAGCGCCCGCCAGATTCGCCTGCGTCTGCTCGGCATCGGCCGCGCGCCCGAGGGCCTCACCGGCATCCTCATCACCCACGAGCATTCGGACCATGTGCAAGGGCTGGCCGTTCTCGCCGCGCGCCTGCGAATCCCGGTCTTTTGCAACCGCCTAACGCTCGAGGCCGTGCAGGCGCAACTGGGCGCGACCTTCGAGAGCCGCATTTTCGCCACCGGCGCGAGCTTCGAAATCAACGACACACGCATCGACACCTTCAGCGTGCCTCACGACGCGAACGATCCGGTCGGGTTCATGATTCACACCAGCGCGGGGAAGATCGGATTTCTCACGGACCTGGGCCACGCCACCAAACTGGTGATCGAACGCGTGCGCAACGCCAACGTGCTGGTGCTGGAGGCAAACCACGATTTGAAACTCCTCCAGGAAGACACACGCCGCCCTTGGAGCATCAAACAGCGCATCCTCAGCCGTCACGGCCATCTTTCAAACGATGCCGCCGCCGATGCCGCGGAGCAGATTGTCTCGGGGGAATTGCGGCAGCTCTACCTCGGGCATTTGAGCGGCGACTGCAACCGGCCCGAGCTGGCCCACGGTGCCGTGAATGGGCGTCTGGAGAAGTTGGGCGGAATTCCCGTGCCCGTGATCACCGCCCGCCAGGACACGCCCTGCGCGACCTTCACGCTGTAGTGGGAATCAGCCCCATTGCTCGACGTAAACAAAGGCCCCTGCCTTGTTGACCTCGACCAATCCGGCGTCGCGCAGGCGGTGCAGCGGTGCCACCGCCCAATGTTCGTTCTCCTTCCACATGTCCTTGGTGCCGGCCTTGCGGCAAATCTCGCGCAAGCTCGAACCCGCCGAGCGCATCTGCTTCAGGTAACGCACGATCAACTGTTCCTCGGGACTCAGGCTCATGCAGAAAACGGGTCAAAATGTGGTGGGACTGTTCGTGCGCCAGAGGTCGGTCACCGCCCACATGTTCACCGGCGTGACCGAACGCCCGTACCGCTCGAACCGTGCGCTGCCATCCGCCATCGCATAATTCGACCCGCCAGACACGCCCTTGCCCGAATGCCGCGAGTGCTCGACCTCCTCGAAATCGTTGCCCGCCGGCGTCTCCAGAAAATCCATGTAATAATGAACCGACTCGGTCTGCTTCTCCCCGAATACAATCGTGTCGCTTGGCTGGCTGATCACCGCCTCGGGAGCCTGCTTGTTGATGATGGCGCCCATCAATGCCGGCCCCGGGACATTCGTGAAGACCTGCTGCCAATAATCGTTGAACCCGTTGATGATGTAACTGCGAGGCGACCGATCCGCGAGCAACGGCGCGTTCGTGATTGTCATCGGATTCGGCCCGTCGCTCGGGCAGCGCAGCAGACGCACGTCCTTGTAGCCGTCCTGCAAACTGCTGGTCCAGGCGCCTGGATTGCCGCCCGCCAACCGCGGAGGATAAAGCCCCTCGTTGTCGTCCGCGTACATCCGCAGCGAGAGACCAAGCTGGCGGAGATTGTTCACACAACTGATCCGTTTGCCCGATTCCTTCGCCTTGGCCAGCGCCGGCAACAACATGCTGGCGAGTACAGCGATGATCGCAATCACCACCAGCAGTTCAATCAGTGTGAAACCGCGATGCGCGCGGCCGTCCGTCCTGTTTTGTAGTGTCTTCATGGCTTACTGCGTTGTTCCGACGAACGGCGTGCGTGACGCCATCCGGCCCTTGAAACTCCACCCAAAACGACTTTACCAGCGCAACTCCGATTCAAATTTTCTCCGAGCCCGATAACATCACACGAATAATCAGCGTCAAGCAGCGTCGAGTTACTTCGCTTATGACCACTCGCGCCATCTTGCTCGTGACTCTCTGCGCAATCCTCGGCGGCCTCTGCCTCTGGATGCGCGGCTGCTTCGCCACGCAGAAGATCGAGATGATCGCACAAATCCGCCCCAGCGCCCGCGGCGTGCGCGCCGCGCCCGGCGACGTGCCTGTCGATCCCGTCTCTTTCGCTTTCGACCAGAAATACAATCTCACCAGCGTTCGCGTCGTGGCCGTCGATGACGAGAAGACCAACAAATACCCGAAGGAACTCTGGAACCTCATCGCCGACTCGAACTCCGTCCCCACCAAGGTCCTCATCTACGGCGTTACCCCGCGCGGCATGAAACCGAAAATTCCCCACGCCCGCCCCTCGCCGCTCGAACCCGACGTCGCCTACAAGCTGTACGTCGAGGCCGGCAAGGCGCAGGGCGAGAAGAAGTTCCACACTCGCGAAGCCGTGAACGTGCGCCAGTAGGGCACAATAAACCGGCTTCGGACAATCCCAGGTCCCGACAGCCCGGCTACAGCATTCCGGAGTGATTCCCTGAATGCTTTTCGCTCGCCTGGCGTATCATCTAGCGACGGCGGGCTGCGGTATTCAGACTGATTCCAACTCCACGCCGCCGCGTTCATTATGAGTTCCAAGTCCAAGCCGGCTGACGACCTGCAATCCACCCTTCGGGATTGGAAGATCACCGCCACGTTGCCATCGGGATTTCGCGAACGGGTCTGGCACCGCATCGAATCCCGCGAAACCACCGAATCCCCAGCCACGCTGTTGGAGATGGTTTGCTCGCGGTTGGCATCGCTTTTCACCCGTCCCGCCTTCGCAGTTTCCTACATTGCCGCGCTTGTGGCCGCGGGTTTGATTACTGGATATTGGCAGGCGCAGATCCGGATCGGCGACGTCGAAGCGCGCCTGGCCGACCAATACGTCCAGTCGATTGACCCGTACCACAAAATAGGCCATTCCCCATGAGACGCGCCGTGAATGTTCTCGTCGCCGGACTGGTCGCCGCCTTGGCGGCGTATTGCGCGCTCTATTATTTCCGCACCTCCTGTGATTGTCCGCGCCTGGACGGCCCCGCGCCGGAATTGCAATGGCTCAAGGACGAGTTTCGGCTTGGCGAACCCGAGTTCCAGCGCATCGTCCGGTTGCACGAGGAATACAAGCCGCGCTGCGCGGAGATGTGCCGCCGCATCGCCGGGAAGCAGGCGGAGTTCAAGCACCTGATCGACCTTGGCGAAACCAACGCCGCTGCGCTCGAACAAAAGCTCGCCGAGGCCGCCGCGCTCCGCCTGCAATGCCAGACCAACATGCTGCGCCACCTCCTTTCCGTCTCTGCCCAGATGCCGCCGGAACAGGGCCGTCGCTACTTGACCTGGATTCAGGAGCGCACCTTCGTCGAATCCGGCGGCATGATGGAAGGCCACAAGCAACAGCAGGAACACGGGCACCATTGAGGCATGACTGATCCCGACCAGGATGCGCTGGATGCCTCCGACATGCGGCGCCTCGCGGACGGCCACGATTCCGCCCTCGATGCCCTCATGGCGCGCCACGGAGACAGACTCTTCCACTACCTTGTCCGCCAGCTCAGGGACGAGGCGGAAGCCGAGGACATCGCGCAGGAAACATTCATCCGCGTTCACCGTCACCGCGCCCGATATGATCCACGCCAGCGCTTCTCAACCTGGCTCTATACCATCGCCACCAACCTCGTCCGCGACCGCTTCAAATGGCGCGCGCGCCATCCAGAGGTTTCCCTCGAAACTCCAGTGGCAGACACCGACCGCGAACTCGGATCCCTGCTGCCCGACCAACGCCCCGCGCCGGACGCCGTGGCGCTGGCGGCAGAACGTGCTGCCGCCGTGGCCCGGGCCGTGGCGGCGCTGCCGGATGACTTCCGCACGCCGCTCGTCCTGGCCGAATACGAGGACCTCACCAACGCCGAGATCGCGATCATCGTCGGCGTCTCGCAGAAGGCCGTCGAATCCCGCCTTTACCGGGCCCGCCAGCAACTGCGCGCAGACCTGGCCCGCTGGCTAAAGAACGCATGACCCAGCCCGCCGTAGCGCACGCCAAACCGCGTTCAGCTTGCGGCAGATTTCAGCCGAATGCTTTTCACCGCAGATGCGTAAGCAATTCATGCCGGCGGATTGGAAGCCGCCAGAAGAAGAAAAACGAAAGAAAGAAAAGACTATGAAAACAATCCTCATCACCACGCTGGTTTTCCTCTCCGCCACCTTCGCCGCCCGCGCTGAGGTCATCACCAAGAGCGGCGCGATGGCGCTGACCAGGATCCCGGTTACGGCCAAGGCCAACGCGCCCGCCGCCATGAACTGCCAGATGTGCAAGTCGAGGTTCGCCACCGTTACCGCCACCACGCACAAAGGTACGGCGCCCGCCACCGCAACAGTAGAGCGCCACGGATGCGCCGGTTGCGTCACCCACTTCATCACCACCGGCCATGGCAAAGCGAAAGTCGAACTGGCGGTCCATGCTTGCCAGGGGTGCGCGGCGAAATGATCCTCCCGAATCATACACGACCACCACGGCGGGCCTTGCGCCCGCCGTATTGTCTTTAAGCGCCTGGCCAGAGGAATCCCTGCGGATTAAAGAGCCAACCCGCCTGCAAACACTCGACCAACATGCCCGGCCGGTGCCGTTTCCGAAAAGCGGGATTCCCAAGCCTGCCGAAAACTCGTGGTGCAAACACTCAACGTGATGTACGCACCGGTGCCAGTCCAGTTCCGCGCCGGAACGGGACCAAAACTTGATTGAGTCATGGGACAAATCTCCCATCCAGCGTCCCGGGCGAAAAAGTTCGGAACTCAACACGCGGCCAGACACAAGCAACCCGGACTCATGGCGGCATCAAAAGCCACGGGGTTCCTGCTGGTTAGATTCATGGACTGGTCAGTATCGCGCGACTAATTAATCCACGGATGGCGGAGGCCGGACGGCAATGTTTGAAAACGATGCTTGCGCCATGGGCTTTCTCGCTGTCGTAGCCGGCGCGCACGATGTTGTCCGCCATGCCCACCACGTTGCCCCGCTCATTCAAGACCGGGCAACCGCTGGAGCCGGGCGCGAACTCCGCCGTGATGGACAGCATCTCCGCCGCGCCCGTTTCCGCCTGACCCGTGAAGTGCCGCGCCACTATGCCTTCGGTGAAGGTGTAGTAGTGCGACTCGGGATGTCCGAGCACGAAGACTCGCGATCCAACCGGCGCGTGTTCCTCCAGGCCCAGCGGCGTCAACCGGACCTCTCCCAGTTCCAACCGCAACAGGGCCACATCGTTCGTCACACTGCTGGCCAGCACCTCCCGCACGGGAAAACATCTACCGTCGCCCGTCATGGCCACAAACACTCGCGCATCCGGATCATCGATCAAATGATGGCACGTCGCCACCACCCCGTCTGCTGTGAGCGCAAAACCAGCCCCCGCCACCACATGGTATTCCGGACACTTCTTGCACAGGTGGAGATAGGCGATCACCAGGGTGCTGCGGCGGGCGCGGGTCGCCACCTCCTCGGCCGTCAACTGCTGGGTGGCGGGCGCGCTCAAAGCCACCCGCGCCCCACTGTGTTTGATGTGGAAAGTAATGTTCGAAGCCGCCGCCCCCCGCCCCTCCGCCAAGAACTGCCGGCCAGCCCGAATCAATTCCGCCTCAATCGCTTCATCAGCCAGCACCCTTCCGAGATGAAACGGCGCCCCATTCGTGACCGGTCCGGCCGCGATGGCCGGAGTCCAGTTCACACACAACCACGCCAGCAACCAGAGCGCGAGCCCGTCCCGGCATTGAAAACAACTATGATGCTTCACGCGTCGCACTTCATAAGCGGTAGTTTACATGGTCTCAATCGCCGATTGACGTCTGGTGCGCTGCCCATCCTCAGGAGCAATGGAAGCCAGATTCAACTGATGCAGCGAACGTGCGCAAACGTCTTGTGCGACATGGCGTGAGCATGCGCAAGGTTCCCAGCCGTGAAAAGCGCAGACACCGAACCCTCCTCACGGCTGAACACCCGTCGGGGTGTTGGTGCTGAACGCCTTCCCCATGGTTGCGGTGAGTTGAGTCACCAGGGCTGGGCTGAATCCATGTTGCCCTTGCCGAATTTGATCCCGGACCCTGGCCTGCATTCTGTCGAGGGACGGCAGACCAAGTTGGTTTAACGAATCGCGGTGCCTTACCTGGTAGCGTTCCCACACTCGCCGCGCCAGAAGCGCGTAGCCGCTGGCCCGATCGTCATCGCCCAAAGCGAGATTGTAGTAGTGCTGGCCAATCAGTCCTTCGAGCACAGCGAGAACGCGGTTTAGTTTCCCCGCGTCAACCTGCGCAGTTACGTGTTCCACTACAAACTCATCCAACGACACTCCAGGCCGGACTAATCCCGGAAAATTGGTCTTGGCCAGACCGAGCCAATGCACTGCTTCTGCCGGACGATTGTGAGTGTAGAGGAAATAGATCGCGTCAGCTACGAAACCGCCCTGTCCGCGGCTGATATAATCGCGCCTTTCCAAATCCAACACCTTCGCCGCTTCGTAACTGCGATAGACCTTCGCAACAATATCCAAGTTCGGCCCAAATTCGAGCCGCCTGTCGGTTACATTTTCGATGACACGTCCACGGTGAAAACTGCGCTGCATCGACTGCCAAATCACGCGCCGCAGCGGCAGCAGGTCCGCAGCGTTGCGGCACTCCTGCTCGCCGAGCACCGCCCAATAGATCGCGTGCGCGTCCGGCGAACGCCAGTCAAACGGGCCGTAGTCATCATCCACCTGTTTCAAAATCGCCGGCTCAAGCTTGTAGCGCTCACGCAAAATCCTGGCCCGTTGCCGCGCGTCCTCCGTCTGCGGGTTTATCAAATCATCCAGACGCGGCGGACGCCCCAGCACGCGTGCCATCTCGGCGGCCCATGCCTCCTTGAACACCCAATGGCCGTAGTCCGTGTTCGATCCGATTTTGTCCTGAAAAAACCACGCCAGTTCGCGATACAACTCCACTGAGTGCGGGTTGTATTGCATGCCCTGGTCGCGCAACAACTCGATGCCGCTGCGCACCCACAGCCAGCGGTCGGCGTGGTTCTCGAACTGCACCGAAATGTTGTAGGTCATGTTCCACGCCTGCATCGCCCAGACCATGCTGTTGTCAGGTTGCAGTTTCGTGATCCAGTCCGAGAGCGACACCAGTTCAAAATAGTTTCCCTCGTCCTGCAGCCGGATGGCGCGCGCCCAGAGGCCGTTGGCAATAAGTCCCCGGAATCCCCCCAGCGCAACGGTGGTGAAGGCCAGTGCCGGCGGCGCGCTTTCCAGCGGCGCGGTATGTGTAAGATCCAACCGCGCGCGGTCTGCGTTGATGGCTCGGTGCATGACGCCGACGAACGGCAGCGCCGCCAGCGCGATCAGGACGAACAAAAGTTTTCGGAAGCGTTTCATGCCAGATCAGGGAGTGGTGTTCGGCAGGCCTAACTGCCGCCGGGTCAACGTGACGATGCCGATGGCGGCAAACAATCCACCAGCCAGGATTACGATTTGCGCAAGCGCGCCAAAAAGGGTGTCCCAGCCCACCGCCCGGCCCGAACTGAGGTCCGAAATGGGGGAATAGCCCGTGATGGAATTGACCACGAGATTGAGCACGCGGAACAGGGGGAGAAGCAGTGTGTCGAGCGTGCGCGCGGTTGGTTCGCTTGTTTCATGATCGAAGCCGAACACGCTGCCGTCGTTCACCGCTTCCGAAAACGTTCCGCCGGAGAGCCCGAGGTAGAGCAAGCTGAGCGATGCAATCGCAGCGGACGGGAAGGAAAGGAAACTTGACGCCGCCAGGCCCACCGCCGCCAGCAGCGCGAGCCAGCACAGGATCACGCCAGCACCGCGCAGCAGATTCGTTGTGAAACTACCCGCCGGGTAGAGCAGTTCAAGTCCGTCCTCAAGCCGGAACAACAACGTGGTGTCACCCCGGTTCTCACACTCCACATGCAGGCGTCCGTTCGCATCAAAGAGATTCAGTGGGATCACAAACTCGCGTGCCACATTCGCCGCCATCTGCACCGGCATGCGCGAGAAACGTCCGCTCGCCACATCTCCAACGATCCAGACTGTGTTGTGCAAGCTGGAGTCGAAGCCCTTGGCGGAGTGGAACTGAACGCGCAGGTGCAATGGCTGGTCACGCAAGCTTGCGGCCCGTGTGCCCAGTTCGAGGGTCCATAGACGGCGGAAGTTTGGCGCGACCGTTTCCATGCGAGCCTTGGCCAGCGCGCGCATCTGGTGTTCGATCATCGCGGGATCCAGCCCGGCCGCGTCCGGCTTTTGCTGACGTTCGCGAACGAGCGCGGCGGCATCCTTCTCCAGATCGACCGGCGCCTCGCGCACGGAGCCACGCGCCACGAGCACCTCCTGTCGCAACACGGTTTGCTGGTCAGCGGGCAATTCGCGCGCCCGCCAGTGCAGCAGCAGCCACGCGGCGCCGACTGACGCGACCAGCAGCAGCAGGTTGAGCCCGACCACGCCGAGCCATTTCCCCAGCCAAAGCTGCCATCGGGGAATGGGCTTCACGGCTACGAGTTGCAACTGGCCGGACTCGACCTCTCCTGCCAGCGCGCCGCACGCCAGCCAGAGAGTGAGGAACGCGAGCAACCCGGTGATGACGGTCAGATTGTAGGTGATCATCACCTGCGCAAACATGCGCGCGGTGCCGTTGTGCCGGACGAGAAACGGGAGCGCGATGATGCAGACGACGAGGAGCAGCACTGCGGCAACGACCAATCGAAAGCGCACGGCGGCGGTCATGGTCTGTCCGGCGATGGCGAGGATGCGGCGCATGATTACTTCGGTGGATTGTCTCCGAGCAAGCCGCTCAGCTTGTTGTTGACCTTTTCGTCGTCCTGCGCCGGTGGGGGTGTGGCGGGCTTGGGCGGTGGTGATGTGGGCAATACCTGACTCAGCGCGGCCAGAGTCGCCTCGTTCGCACTTGGTGACGATGGGTTTGATTCAATTGACTTCGGTGCTTCGGGCACGGACTCCAGCAAACGCTCGAGCACTTTCTCCGGGGCGTTTGTGGGCACGGCGCAGCGGAGGTATTCCGCCACGACGTTGCCGGAAGTCGCGCCTGACGTCTTCGTTTCGGCGGCACGGGCGCGTTGCACGACAGAGAGGAAATAGCTTTCGAGATTTTGCGTCGGCACATCGAGCCGCACCTGGTGCTGGGCGATGTCGCGGCGGACGAAGTCCAGCAACCGTTCCGTCGCTTCGCGCGTCAGCACCGGCAGCGTGAGCCGCAGCGTGTCCGGTGTGGCCAACAGTTCCTTGAGCGTGCCCATCGCCTGGATACGTCCCCCGTAGTAAATCACCACGCGATCACAAACGTCCTCCACGTCCGCCAGCAGATGGCTGCTCAGGATCACCGTCTTGCCGCGCCGCGCCAGTTCGATGATCAAATCCTTTACCTCGCGGCAGCCGATGGGGTCGAGTCCGGCGGTCGGTTCGTCGAGGATGACCAGGTCCGGATCATTGATGAGAGCCTGCGCCAGTCCGATGCGACGTTGCATGCCCTTCGAGAACTCGCCGACGGATCGCGTCTGGTTGCCCTTGAGTCCGACCATTTCCAGCAACTGTCCGGAGCGTTTGCGCCGCTCGTCACCGGGCAGGTCGAACAGCTTGCCGAAAAAGTTCAGCGTCTCGTCGGAGTTGAAGTAGCGATAGAGATACGATTCCTCGGGCAGGTAGCCGATTCGCTCCTTGGTTGCCACATCATCGGGCGAACGGCCGAAAACCTCGATGTGACCGCGTGTCGGGCGCAACAAGCCGAGCAGCAGCTTGATGGTGGTCGATTTTCCGGAACCATTCGGGCCGAGCAGCCCGAAGACTTCACCCTGGCGCACCTCAAAATTGACATCATCCACAGCTCTGGCTTTGTCGCGACCCCAGAAGTCCTTAAACACTTTCGTCAACCCGCGCACGGCGATGACAGTCTCGGCGCGAGTTGCCGGGGCGGTTGAAATCAGAAGATCAGCAGTCATGGTTTGCATGGGGTCAAAGGGCTGGCTGTGGTTGCAGAGGGGCGGTTGACGATGGGGTTGTCACCGAAGGCACAGTCGGCGGGTGGTCCCATTCCTCACCTTGTCGGACAAGACGCGCGCTGTTGAACACGACGAGCAACGAACCGGCGTTGTGGAGGAGGGCCGCGACGATGGGGTTCAAATAGCCCAACGCAGCCATGGATAATCCGCCCAGGATGAACACCACGCCGATCAGGAAATTCTGATTGATGACCAGTCGTGTGGCGCGCGAGAGCCGGATTAGGAACAGCAGTCGGCGAAGGTCATTGTTCATCAGCGCAATCGTCGCGCTGTGGATCGCCACTTCGCTGCCCGCCGCGCCCATCGCGATACCGAGGTCACCAGAGGCCAGCGCCGGAGCGTCATTCACGCCGTCGCCCACCACGGCCACGCGATAGCCGCGTGACTTTACTGCGCGCACGAATTCCACCTTGTCCTGCGGCAGGCAATCGGCGGCCACTTCCTCGCAGCCGATCACTGCCGCGACACGGTTCGCCACCGGTTTGCGGTCACCTGTCACCATCGCGATTCGTTTCACTCCGGCCTCTTTGAGTGTCGCCAGCGCGGTCGCGGCTTCGTCTCGAACCTGGTCTTGCAGCCCGAACCAGCCGAGGCAACGGCCGTCACTCGCCACAAAGATCAGGCTGAAGCCCTCGGTCTCATTCAAGTCCACCGAACCAACAAACTCCTCCTGCACGCCGTTGTCTTTGAGCCACTGGGCCCGCCCTACGAAAACTGTCCGACCGCCAATGACCGCGCGCACGCCACGTCCGGCAGTTTCCGTGAACTCCTCCGGTTCGAGCAACGTCACGCCGGCCTCGCCGGCCAACTGCCCCAGGGCGCGCGCAGTTGGATGATTGCTGTGACGTTCGGCCGAGGCAGCGATCCGCAACAACTCGGCGGGCGTCGTTTCACCCAAGGGCTTCATCCGGCTGACGGCCAGCTTGCCGGTTGTCAAGGTGCCGGTCTTGTCGAAGACGAAGGCGTTGATGCGAGCCGCGAGTTCGAGATCCGCGACGTTCTTGATCAGCACGCCAAGTCGCGCGGCGGCGGACAGGGCCGCCACCATTGCGGTCGGTGTCGCCAGTACGAAGGCACACGGGCAGGACACCACGAGCACGCTGATCACACGGTTCAAGTCCTTGGTGAATACCCACACCAGCGCGCCAAGTGTGAGCACGAGTGGGGTGTAGTAGCCCATGTATTGATCCATCAATCGCATGATGGGCAGCTTGCTTTGTTCGGCGTTGAGGATCAGTTCGCGCACGCGGCCAAGCGTGGTGTCGCGACCGGCGCGGCTCACCTGAATGTCGAGGACGCCGGTCAGGTTGATGGTGCCGGCGAAGACTTCGTCGCCGCTTTTCCGATCCACGGGCAAAGATTCTCCCGTGATGGTCGCCTGGTTGATGGAACTCGCTCCGCTCCGAATCGCTCCATCCGCCGGGATATTGTCGCCCGGCCGCACGCGAATGACGTCGCCGACGGCCAGGTCTTTCGTGGCGACTTCCATTTCACTTCCGTCGGCGTTCACGCGCCTGGCGCGGGTTGGGGTAAGCTTGATGAGCGACTCGATGGAGGCGCGTGCCCCGGCAGCAGTGCGGGTCTCGATGATCTCCCCAACGAGCATGAAGAACGAGACGACCCCGGCGGTCTTGTAGTCGCCGGTCATGAACGAGGCCAGCACGGCGAGACTGACCAGTTCATTGATGCTCACGACACCGCGCCGGAGATCGAGGAATGAGTTCCAAAGGATCGGCGCGCTTAACAGGACTGCGCCCGCCATGGAGCAGAGCGCAGCGACGGAGGTGTTGCGCACGGAAAACCATTCCATCGCATAGGCGCTGCTGATCAGGATGAGCCCGATGAAAACGACGCGAAGTTGTCGCAACGCCTGTTCCGTGCCGTTGGAGTCGGGCTGCGGCTCAAGGCAATCTTTGCGGGTGAGAAGAGAGGTGACTTGCATGGCCGTCAGAGTTTGGGGATCTCGCGAGACGATAGTTTCGCCGGCTCGCGGCTAAGTTGCAGACGGAGGCTGCGCAACTCGCCGTCGTTCCGCACCGGGAAGAGAAACTTGTCCTGCGCATTCGTCATAACCAGTTCAACTGTCTCGGCCAGCAGACGGCGGGAGAAGAGCGCCGGGTTCCGCTCGAAATGCGGTAATTGCTCGGTGAAGTAGCGGGCCTCCGCGCTGACGGCGCTGACCAGGCGGTTGCTGGATGAGCGTCCGGCGCTGATGACAGCTTCCGCCTCACCGCCGGCCTTGAGCGTGACTTCGTTTGCGTAGCCGCGGGCGTCGTTGATCTTGCGGCTGCGCTCCTGTTCCGCCGCCAGCACCGCCTCAAAGGCCGGCCTAACATCCAGCGGCGCGATTACCTGAAGATCAAAGGGATCAAGCGCGATGCCGAGTTGATGACGTTCGATGCTCTCGCCGAGGTGTGCCAGCACCGCATCCTTGAACCCCAGCTTGTCCCGGTAGATGGCAGCGTCGGCCGTGAACTGCGCCGAAGCGTCGAGCAGGGCGTTGTTGAGCACATTCTGCAGGAGGTTGCTCGCGCCCGCGAAGCGGAAGGCGTACCGCACGGGGTCGGCGATGCGATACTTCAGCGTCGCACGGGCGTGAATGATATTGCCGTCGGCGGTGATGGTGTAGCCGTCCACGCCGGGAACGAGCGAGCCTCGCGCGGGCGGTTCCTTTCCCGTGGCATCCTGCTCCGCTGATGTCTTGTACCAGCCGATGGACGACGCGACGCTGTGGCTCTGGCCCACTGGGACGCGCACAACCTCGTCGATGGGATACGGAAACGCCCAGTGCAACCCGGGCTTGAGCAACTGATCCGGGCCGGTTCCCACCGGCCGGCCGAAGCGCAGCACCACAGCGACTTCATTGGGCTCGACGGTGAACACGCCGGAGAACAGCACAATGCCGAGCACCAGCAGCATCACGAATCGAAGGATGCGCAGGCCGCTGCGCAGCGCGTCACCGAGCGCTTGCGAACCGGAGTCTTCGGCGGCCGGGTGCGCTGAAGGAAGCGGGTCAGGGTTCATGGCCTTGAATTGTTGCGCACCGCGTTCGTGCCGGAGGCGGGTCCATGCAGGGGGAGGGATGCTTCCCCAGAGTGCCCCTTGAGCAACGAGAACGGCGGTGTCTGGGGATCGAAAACAAGTGTGCTACGTTCCTTGAGCGAACCGGCCAGCGCGTTTAACTCCATGAGGAACACTGCGAGGTCAGGGTTCCGCTCGAATACGGCGAAAGCTTTCGCCGCCTCAGCTTCACCCTGTCCGCGAATCACCATCGCCTCCGCGTCTGCAAGCGCGAGCGCTTCGTGGCGTTGGCGGTCGGCCTCGGATCGGATGCGAATGGCCTCGGCCTCCCCCTCGCTCTGGAACTGTTTCACCAATCGCTGGCGTTCGGCGCGCATGCGCTCGAAGACCTTGGAGGTGATGCTTTCGGGCAGGCCCACCTGCTTCACTCCAAGAATGTCCACCGCGATGCCGTAGTTCGTGCCCGCGCGGGCACGCACGATCGCCAGCATCTCCTGCTCGATGTCGCGCAGTTTCACCTTCGTGCGGTTTGTGGAGATGAGTTCGTTGAAACGGTGCTGGCCGATGACGCCGTTCTTTGCGTCACGCACCAGTCCTTCGAGGCTTTGTTCGGCACGGATGAGGTCGCCGTTAGGGAACCGTTCAAGGAACATCCGCGCATCCGCAACCCGCCATGCGGCGAAGACGGTGACGATAAGGTTGCGCCCGTCCGCCGTGGTCGTCTGCTCGAACTTGCGCTCAAAATTCTGAAGGCGGTTGTCGAACCGATAAACTTTCTGCACCGGCCAGAACCAGCGCGCGTAAAGGCCCGGCTCGCTGATGGCGCGATTGAAGCGTCCGAGCGTGGTGACGACGGCGACTTCGGTTTGCCGCACCTGAAAGGTGAAGAGGACGAGACCCACCGCGAGCGCACAGATGGCGCCGAGAATGAGGACTGCGGAATTGCGTTTCATGGCTTTTTGGAGTCGGAAGTCACGGGGGCGACCGGCACATCGAGCAGGTCGGGACGGAGTTTGTCTTCGAGGTTCAACCAGAAGTCCTGCTGCACATTCGTCACGGTGAGGACGTATTTGCGCGCCCCTGCCGTGGCGTTCACAATGGTGTCGAGATATGCCCGGCGTTGATAAACTCCGGGCGACGCGGCATAGGCGGCAAGTTGATTTGTGAACATGCCGGCAGTGCCGGCGGAACGCACAATTTTCGCCGTGCGCGCGGCACTGGCAGCACTGACCCGCCGGACGGACTCCGCGTGCGCCAACGGGACGCGTTCGGCGCGGTAGCTGTGCGCCTCGTGAATCTTCGTCTCGCGCTCCTGTGTCGCCCCAATCACACTCTCGTAGGCATCAGCGACCTGCACGGGCGGATGAATGTCCTGTAAACCAACAAATAATATTTCCACGCCGAGCCGCTCCGCGGAGGCACGCTGCTGGATCCGCAGACGCAATGCCTCCGCCGCGCTCTGGCGGCCCGATGACATGATGTCCTCCATGTCCACGCTGACGAGATAGTGGGCGACTTCACGCGTGCCGAGGCGTTCGAGCAAGGTCCCGGCATCCGCGTGACGATAGGTCCACTCAAGCGCGTTGGTGATGCGGAACTGCACTGGAATGCTTACCGTCAGCAGGTTCACTGGAACGCTCGCCTCGGCGGCATTCGTGGTGGCGGGCTCGTCGCCTTGCTCGCGGCTGGCGACGAGCAGATTGAACTCCTCTTTGTAATGCGGCCTGGTCCAAAGCAGCGTGCGCTGCGCCTCCAGTTCCGGGTCGGGTATGAAACCGATGTTGAAGCTACGCGCCTCACGCGTACTCACGATGCGCGTTGTTTCGATGGGCCACGGCCATTTCAAATGCAGTCCCGGTTGCAGCGCCCCTCGCGCCTCGATGAACTTTCCGAATCGTTCGACGAGTGCTTCCTCGTGGGGCTCGACGACAACGAGCGCCGTCGCCAGCCAGAGCACGCTGGCTTGCAGTAGAATCAGCCAGGCGAGCGCGTTTTCGAGCCAGCGATAGAACCAGGTCTCGGAAACCTTGAAACCGAATTGATAGTCGAGCGCCTGCGCGGCGGTGGAGATCAATCCCCCCGGCTGGCTTAACAGCCCGAGCAGACGGCTCTCGTAGAGCAACCGAAGTTCACCCCGCTGACTGCGCGGACGATAAATCTCCAGCAGCAGATTGACGCCGTTCTCCAGGGCGACCAGGCCGAGCAGGACCACCAATGACCGCGCTACCAGGGCATCGACCCGCCCATAACCCAGCCACGCGACCGCCTCCGTCGTGATGGCCAGCGTGGACAGTAACGCGCCCAGCAACAGGTAGCTTGCTGATGGACGCAGCAGGCGGTGACTCTCGGTGCGCGCAAGTCCAGCGGCGTATTTGCCGAGCAGGAAGCCGAACAAGGCGAGCATCCCGAAGAACGCCATAGCCAGCGTCGCCCGTTCGATGATGACCGGAGGCAGTTGCGGAAGCCGGCGCCACAGCGCGTAAGCTGCACCGCCCTGCAGGACGAACATCAGCACCACGACACCCGGCACGCACCATCGTTCAAGGAGGATTCGCGAACGCCTGGCGCGGAAAGTTTCATCGTTCGCGGTGAACAAGGCGGCGTGCGCAAGGTTGCGATTGAGTTCATCGAAATCGCTTTGCTCGCGTGCCTCGCGGGTGCGCAGAACCGATTGAACCCAGGCCAGCGCCGAGACCATCACGCCGAAGCCGGCGAACACGGCGGCGATCAACCCCGTCGCCGAGCCTGCGTGCAACGCGACGGCGACAGCCACTGCCAGACTGAGGAACAGCGTCAGGATGTGGGCGAGCAACTGTCTGGAGAGGTTGGGTGGCATGGTTCAGTTCAGTTCGCGGTCCTCAAACAGCGCCAGCCCGATGGACAGTGCGACGACAAGTTGCCCCACGACGTAGCCCGCCGTCTTCGCAACGTAGCTCCAGGGAATGGTTTTCTTTTCCACCAGCGCATCGGCCATCCAGAAGATCTGCCAATTGGGAACGATGCCGTGCATAGCGCCGGCCAAGGCCGAACCGTTCGCCGCCGCGCGTCCGAACATGTAGTCCGAGAGCAGTCCGATGAGGAAAATGCCGCCGCAAACGGCCAGCGTCGGCACCGATTCCAGGCGTGTGCTCGATGTAATCGCGATCCCGCCGATGACGAGCAGCGCGAAGAGAATTAACACGCCTGCGGGCACCAGCCGCCAGTCGATGCCCTTGGCGAAGGGTCCCCACGAGCCGGTGCGGTCGAAGCAGTTGATAAGCACGAATGCGCCAAGCACGGCGACGCTCGTCGCGATCACCGCGTCGCTGACGAACGGACGATGCGCAAGGAAGTTACTCGCCGCGCCCGCGCCCAGCGCGAGCAGGAGCGCGGCGGCAAGAATGCCCAGCCCAATCCCGTCTGGACCCCCAGAAGCATCGTAAGCCATGCGTCCGGCCAGCAGCACGGCCAGCAGATGCACGGCGGATTGCAGAGCCAGCGCCGCGGCGAGGCCAAGGTATTTGCCGAGCAGGAAGCGCGCGCGCCCGACGGGCTTTGACAGGACGGCCAACGCCGTGCCAGTGCGGATCTCCCGAGCCAACGTGGACGACGCGCTCAGAGCGGCGCTGAAAAGTCCGGCCACGAGCATGAAGGCCAGCGCGCTTTGTTTTACCATGCGCGATTCGTCGCCGAAGGCGAAGTAGCTGAGGTTGCCGAGCAGCGCGATGAAGGCCGTGCCGCCTGCGAGCAACAGCAGATACACAGGCTGGCGGATGAGTTCCTGAAAGGTGCCCGCAGCGATGGAGAGAAGTTTCAGCATGGCTCAAGTGGTCTGCGACGGTTTGATCTGTGGTTTCGTAGTGCGCACGGCTTTGAGGCTGGATTAAAACCTGCAGCGAATGTCGCGGTAGGCTTTGGCACGGACATTCAGCCCCGGCACCACGGCGTCGAATTGATTCGTGGACTTCAACCAATCCGCCTGTGCTTCAAATGCAGAGGTGTCGCCGACGCTTTCGCCGGTTGCGTTGCTGGGGACAGCTCTCAGGAGTAACGGCAACACTTGCCCGTCCACCTGGAGTGTGATGGTTTCATTGGTCAGGCGAATGAATTTCTCGAGTTCACCATCGAGCACATAGGCGCGCAGGCGCCCCATCGCAGGCTCACGAACGAATTCCAGATGATACTCTTCGGCCCCCAATTCGACGAGCGTGCCACCGTGGGGTGCCTTGTGTTCGTGATGGTGAGTGGATGCGGGTTCCGGTCTTACCCGGTCCCGGTCCCGGCAACTGGTGAGGAGGCCGGCCAGAAGCAAGGCGAGGAGTGGGAGGATGGCGCGTGAGTTCATGAAAGAGGTGCGAGGTGCGTGGCAACATCAGTGTGATACGCCTTGAAGGCCGGGAGCACTCCGGCCAGCGCACCAAAGAGAATCATCAGTGGCGGTGCCCAGAGAAAAACGGAGGAGAAAACAAACGGTTCAAGCACCACACCCGTGCGCTCTCGAACTATGGCTGCTGCGATGCTGACGATGAACGCATACACTACCAGGCCAGCCATGACGCCAATGGCCGCGATGAGGGCCGCCTCGGCCACCACGGCGCCAAAGATGGTGCCACGACGGGCGCCAAGCGCCCGCAGGATGGCTATGTCCCTTTGGCGGGCATGCATGGAGTTGTAGATGCTGGCCAAAACGGCACCCAGGGCGACCAAGGCCACAAGACCGGAAGTCAGACGCAGCACTTGCTCGAACCAGCCCACCTTGTCGAAGAGACTGGAAACCGTCTGCCCGATTGGCCATGCGAAGGTCAAACGAGTGCCTTGCTTGTTGTACAGAAGATCCAGCATGAATCCCGCCGCCGGACTGCGTAGCGCGACCAACACTGCGCTGATGTCGGTGGCGGCCGCGGGGTCGTGACCACTCATGTTCTGTATGCCTTCGATGGGAATCCACAGAACCCGATCTGCCGGAGTATTCGAGGGTTTGAGCACGCCAACCACCACGTAGGTCTCGGCATGCTTGTTCTTCTCGTCGTAAATCAGCCCGTGGAAGGGATGAAATTTATCACCAGGTTTCAGCTTCAGCTTGCGGGCGGCAAAGGCACCAACCACAGCTTCGCGGTAGCCGGAGTCGAAGATGCGTCCACCGGACTCCAGAGTGAAGCGGCGGCCTGGCGAGTATTCAGCGCGTTCAAACAGCTCCGGAGCAGTCCCCACCAGGCGGTAGCCGCGGTAATTGTCACCCACGGCCAGCGGCACCGCGAGTGCCACGTTCGGGTTCTCCTTCAGCTCCAGATAGTCCTTCCAGGCCAGGTTTCCCGGCGAAGCTTCCAGGTGGAAGACAGCATTGAGCACCAATTGCAGCTTTGAGCCACGCGCACCCAGCACGGCATCGAAACCACCATTCACGCCGGTGAAAGTCCGCTGCGCCTGCTCCTGCAAAACCCACACCGCAAGCCACAGTCCCGCCGCCAGTGAGATGGATGCGACCGTCACTCCGGTGGAGAGCGCGTGGTGTCGCAGGCTTTTCCGCACCAGTAACAGCAATGTCATGCGCCCGCCTCCGTTCGCTCGGGACGGTTCAGCGTGGCAAAGTTCAACACGGTCTCAAAGCGTCCCAGCATTTGCGGATCATGACTCACAAGAAGCAGCGCCGCGCCTTGTTCACGGCACGTGGCTCGAATTAGTTCCAGCGCTTCTCCAGCATTTCTCGCATCGAGATTCCCGGTCGGTTCATCCGCCAGCACCAGTCGAGGATGCCCAGCCAAAGCGCGGGCCACGGACACGCGTTGCTGTTGCCCCGTGGAAAGTTGGCGCGGGTAGTAGTCGAGGCGATTTCCCAATCCGACACGTTCCAGCAAAGCCCGGGCAGCTGCCCGATCCGCCCCAGCCCCAAATGACATGCCAAGC
>CAYQWK010000037.1:0-25244 GCA_964420805.1 uncultured Bifidobacteriaceae bacterium
GGGCATGAGCGGGGCGTAGGCACCCGAGTTGTCGCCGATCAAATTACCGCCCACCAGCGTGAGCGCCGTGCCGTCGCCCCCGATGTCCGGATCGGTGGCACCGTTGTTTAGCGCGATGATGTTGTTTGCGATCTGCGCCGTGCCGCCTTCCAGCACCAGACCGCCACTGCCGTTGCCGGTGTTGCGCGCCACCGTGGACTGCCAGATTTCCAAGGCCGAGTCCCGGCTGAACACGCCGCCCGCCCAGGCCGCGCTGTTTGAGGCGATGGTGCAACTGATCACAAACAGCCGGGCATTCGTGCCCATCACCGCCAGCGCGCCGCCGCCGCCGGACGCGGTGTTTCTGAGTAGCGTGCAGCGATACAGTCCCACCTCGCCGCTGGCTTGGAGGCCGCCGCCGTGTCCCGCTGCCGCGCCGCCGCTGATGGTCATGGCGATCAGCCAGTTGGTCGTGCCCGCCGGTGTTTCGATCACGCGTCCGGCGTTGCGTCCGTCGAGCGCCAGCCCGGCGGGCAGCATCGAAGCGTCGAGCGTCAGGTTCTTGGTCAGCGCCAGCGGCCCGTTCGTCAGGAAAAGAGTCTGCCCGGAAAGCTCCGGCGCGAAGCCAATGGTGCTGTCGGCAGGCGCGTCGGCAATAACCTGGCGCAACGAGCCGGGGCCGGTGTCGTTCGTGGTGCTGACCGGCCACGCGGTAAAGGAGAGCTCCGGGCCAGTGAACCGCACGCCGCCCACGATTGTATCCACGCGCCAGAAATAGTTCGATCCGTAAGCCAGTGGCGAGTCCGGAAGCGCGTAGGGCGCGCTTGGTGACGAATAACCGAGGAGAATGAGGTTTCCAGGGGATGTCCCAAAGTATGGCTCATAATGATCCGCTGTGGCCGGTCCAGTCCAAGAGAGGGTCGGCCGCGAGGTGAAGACTGTCGCACCATTGGCGGGACGGAAATTGATGACGACCGATTCCGCCGCGCCGATATCGGCGTAGGTGCCGACAATGCGTGCGATGCCCCGCTGGTCGATCGCGAAGCTGGTGCCTCCGAGGCAGCCGTTCACCACCGGTGAGTCGTACTGCGGCGGCATGGTGGGCGTAGGGCCGCCGTAGCGGCCGAACAGGGCGAGCATCGGTTCGCCATTGGTGAAGTTGTAGCTGCCGATGGCGGCGTTGCCGGCAAGGTTGTTGGGTGTGTTGGCGGCCACGATGCTGTTCGTCAAAGCCAGCGCACCGAGGTTGTAGATGCCGCCGCCGTTGCCCGCCGCATTGCCGGCGATGGTGCATTGCACGACCGTCAGCGCGCCATGACTGCCAATCGCCCCGCCGTTGATCGCGGAATTGGTCGTGAGGGTGCATTGCCACAGGGTCAGCGCGCTCCCGAAGTCGCCGTAAATGGCGCCGCCGGTTTCGCTGCTGTTCCCCACCAGCGTGCAACTGTTCATGGTGAGCGAGCCGCTCACGCTGACTGCGCCGCCATGGTTGCTTCCGCTCGTATATCCGTTGGTGAGGGTGAGAAAGCGAAGCTCATTTGTCGTGCCGCTTGCCACGTTGAAAATCCGGGAGGCTGCCCGGCCATCAATGCGGATGCCATCCGGCAGGGACGAGCCGTCGATAACGAGGTTGTTCGTCAGGCTCAGTTCGCCGTTCGTAAGCACAATCGTCTGCCCGTTCAGGCCGGCATCGAATGTGATCGTGGTGCCGGACGGGGATTGCGCGATGATGTTTCGCAGCGATCCGAGTCCGCCATCACTCGTCGTCACGACCAGCGGAAGGAAGATGGAGCGGACGGAGAAATCATCCACCAGCAGCGCCGAGTCAATAGTCCAAACAAACAAAGGGTTGTTGTAGACCTGCAGCGCCGCGGTGGTTCCGGTGGCGACGAAGATGGCGATGTTTGTGCGGTAGTCGTTGCTGCCACCCACGGCCGGCGCGGCTTGGATGGGCTGCAGCGGCCCACCATTCAAAGACCAGTATGCTTCGGGTGTATCGCTGGCTCCGCGCATGTTCGCCCGAAAGCGCACTTCGTAAGTCTGGTTCGGTACGAGGTTGCTCAAGGTGGTGGATATGTAGGCCTGGCTGCCTCCGAAGCTCTGGAGAAAGGCCACGTTGGTTCCGTGTGGCGTCGCGCCGTTGTCGGCGAAGGGGTTGCCCGCAGCCGGGTTCAGCCCGATGCGTGCAGGTTCGGAAATTGTCCAGCCCGTGATGCCGCCGCCGTTGTCCACCGCGTAGCCAGGGAAGTTGGTGAAGCTTTCTGCCTCGAAGCTCGGGTTGGGAATCATCGCACCGACCACGATGGAGAAGTCATCCACCAACACCGTGCTGTCGTAGGGCGTCTGGTTGCGGATGACCAGTTCCGCGGTGTTGTTGGTGGCGGTGAAAGAGCCGGTGACGAAATAGTAGGGGTTCGTCCCACCGACTGGCGGGCTGCCGACAAACGGAACAAAGGTGCCGCCATTCAAGGACCACGAGGGCGCGGGGGCGCCACCATAGAGCTGGCGAGAATTCGCGCGGAAACTCACATGATACTCCCACCCGCGCGTGAGTCCCGTGATGACGGTGGCGAGGGTGGAGGGGACGTCGCCGTCGCTCTGGATGAGCGCCACGTTCGTGCCCTGCGGAACAGTGCCGTTATCCGAGAAGGGACCTTCGGGCGCGACCGGATTCAGGCCCACGCGATCGGCGGGCGCGGCCGTCCATCCGGTGATGGGTGAGTTGCCGTTTACGTAGCCGGGCCAGTTGGTGAAGGCATCCGCCTCAAAGCTGGGGTTGGGAATGGTCTGGGCGTGGCCCCGGCCGGGGACGCAGGCCAGCAGGGCCAGGAGACAAATGATGGCCTGAAGCCGGAAGGAGTTTGAGTGCCTTTGTATGTTCATGATTTTCACGGGGCCGGGTTCTGATCGATCCGGTCCCACTCCCTCTCTCGTAATCCGTCCGCCCGGGCTGCAAAGAATCTGAATATATTTTTTCCGGGGGGGCGGTGTTGGCGCGGCGGGTGAGTGGGCAAGCTCCTGCGCGGGTGCGGTTCTGTCGATGGCACTATCCGCACTGGAACCTGGCCGGCACGGGCCGGGAGCGAGAACGGTCTGACCCGCCACCCGGCTATGCCAGTCATAAGGGCACTCGAGCGCGGGAGCATGTCATCCCCGCTCAACCGGTTGGCGCCACTCCCTGTGCCTCACGGAAACCGGAGCCGGTAGTAGCGCTGCGGGAGAACCGGCGCGTTCGTGTCGGTAAACTGGTAGCGCGGTGTGGCCGGCCCTAGCGGCACCCAGTCCACGAGGTTGGTGGTGAATTCGACGCTGTAGGCGCCTGAGACGGAGTTGTTGAGCGCAAAGCTCACATTGGAGCTGCCGAGGCCCGCAACATTTGTCATGGCCAGCCAAGGACTGCTGGGCAGGTAATTCGCATACACGACATCGAGTTCAGACTGGCTCACCGCTCCATCGCCGTTCAGGTCGCCGGGGACGGCAGGAGGCAGCGGAACCAAGACGATCCGATTAGTCAGGGCCGTGTTGCCGGAACTGTCTGTGACAGAATATGTGTTGGTGTAGAAACCCGGAAAATTCACGTTGACCCGGTTGATGATGCTTACAGGCAAGCTCCCCGCACAAAGGTCCATCGCGGTTGCGCCCGCTTCAGCGTAGGAGCGCTCGGTGAGGATGAAAGGGTTCGGCCCGCTCAAGGCAAGAACCGGCGGGATCGTGTCCCGCACGACCACAGTACGAGAGACCCTGGCGACGCCGCCGAGGAAGTTGGTGACGGAATAGTTCAAATGCTGGACGCCGAGCGAGTTGATCTCCACAGCGCCAGCGAGCGTGGCGCTCCGATAGACTCCGGCCGGGACCATCGTTTGGTCATGGGTATTGTCTCCCCAGGCGACAACCGTGCCGTCACGCCTCAGCGCCAGACTGTGATAAGCTCCAGCCGCGATCGCCACCACGTCGTTCAAGTCCGGAGGGACGGCCGCGTGGTTTCCCCATACCGCGACCGTCCCGTCTCTCATCAATGTCAGACTGTGCTGGGCGCCAGCGGCGATGGCCACGACTGTGGACTCTTGCCATGGCAGGAAACTGATCGAGCGCTGGCCTGACGCATTGCTACCCCATGAACTGACCGTGCCGTCACGTTTTAATGCCAGGCTGTGATTGGCTCCTGCGGCGATCGCCACCACGTTGCTAAGGCCAGCAGGGATGATGGTTTGGCCTTCGCTGGAACGTCCCGCAGCGACGACTGTGCCGTCGCGCTTCAAGCCGAGACTGTGGAATTGTCCGGCGGAAACAGCCACTAAATCGTAGAAACCAGACAGCAGCGACTGTTGCTGATGGACACCCTCAATAACGAAGTTTTCTCCCGCGCCCTGCGCAACTGCAGTTCCGTCGGCGAGCAGCACCAAACTGTGAAGTTCTCCCGCGGAAACGGCTACCACATTGTTGATGCCTGAGATGTTTGTCTGGCCATACTGGTTGAAACCCCATGCGATCACCGTGCCGTCGCTCTTCAGCGCCAGGCTGTGGCCATAGCCTCCGGCCACTGCCACGACGTTGCTCACACCCGCTGGGATGTCCCTCTGCCCAAACTCATTCCTTCCCCACGCGGCGAGCGTGCCATCGCTCTTCAGCGCCAGGTTGTGGAAAGCCGAAGGCCCTGCACCCAAGGCGAGCGGCCCGGAGAATGCCCCCGCATCCGAGTAAGCTGAATGACATTCGTTGGTGAGGTAAGCAGGCCCGGTCAAGGTGATGAGCGCTGGACCAAATTCCACGGCACCAAGATCCCGAGAACGTCCGATTATCCGAGGCAATCCCCGCTGGTCGAGGGACGTCGCGGATCCGACCGCAGCGTCAATGGCCGGAGAAAGCGGCATCGGCGGGTGTGTGAGAGTGCGTGCCCCGTAATACTCCAGCGGGCCGAGCTGGGCGTTGCCATTGGTGATGTTCGCGCCCGAGTAGGCAACCGGCCCGCTCAGGTCCGGCCCCGTGGGAGCGGAGTTGCCAGCTACAACACTGTTCATCAAGTTCACCAGGCCTGCGCCAATGGCAATACCACCCCCGGCGCGCCCTGCATTGGTCGCCAGGTTTCCCGTGAACGTGCAATGCACCACCGTGCTGGTCGAGTTGTTGATGTTGGCCAGTCCGCCGCCGCTTTGAGTCAGGCTGATGTTGCCGGAGAAAGTGCAGTTGGTGGCAAACAGCACGGAAGTGGCGGCGAAATTGTTTACGCCACCGCCAAAGCTCAGGGCGGTGTTGCCGGCGATGGTGCATTGGTTCAAATAGAGCACGCGGTTGTTCAGGATGCCGCCACCGAAGCCCTGGTCGGTGCGGTTGTTCAGCACGTTGCAGTCCGTCATGGTCAGCGTCCCGTCGTTGTAGATCGCTCCGCCGCGAATGTTTTTTTCCGGACCACCATTTCCACCAGTGAGTGTCAGCCCAAGCATGGCCACAGTCGTGTTTGTTTCGATCCGGAAGATGCGATTCCCGCCTGGCCCGCCGTCGATGATGACGTTGCTGGCCAGACTGCTCGCATCAATCCTGAGGTCATTCGTAATCAGAATCTGGCTCGCCAGCGTGATGGTCGCCCCGGCCAGTGCGGGAGCAAACGTGATGCGGGCGTCCACACCTAGACTGTTCGCCGCCGTTACCGCGGCGCGCAGCGAACCGGATCCCGAATCATTCGTGGTCGTGACCAGACTCAGGTTGGCGATGGCGAAGTTATCAACCAGCACGGCGGAGTCGGTGGTCGTGAAGTTCGAGAGGACCAGCGCCGCGACGACGCCCGTGGCGGTGAAGAAACCGCTGTTCGTGTAGTAGCCATTCGCCCCGCCCACCGCCGGGCTGGCGGTGAAGCCGGCGAACGAGCCGCCGTTCAACGACCAGGTGGGATTGGGCACGGCGAAGCCGCTCCGGCAATTGGCGCGGAAGGTCACTTGATAGATCGCGCCCGGCAGCAGCCCCGTGATGGTGGTGCCCAGCGAACTGCCTGCGCCGGTGCTTTGCACAAAGGCCACGTTCGTGCCGGCGGGTGTTGCGCCGTTGTTCGCGAACGGGCTGCTGGCGGCGGGATTGAGGCCCACCCGGTTGGCGGGCGAAGCCGACCAACCGGTGATAGCAGTGTTGCTGCTGATGTAGCCGGGGAACACGGTGAAGGTGTTGGCCTCGAAGCTGGGGTTGGGAATGGTCTGGGCGTGGCCTCGGCCGGTGGCGCAGGCCAGCAGAACCAGGAGACAAATGCCGGCGTAGAAACGCGCGGGATGCGAATGGTTATGATTGTTCATGATTTTCACGGGGCCGGGTTCTGATCGATCCGGTCCCACTCCCTCTCTCGTAATCCGTTCCCGAGGGCTGCAAAGAATCTGAAACTATTTTTCGGAGGCCGGTTTCGGCGTGGCGGGGGGGGAGGGAAGGCCGAGTGGCGAAAAGTCGAAAGCGGGAAACTCCAAATCCCAAACTCCAACCAACCTGCAACTTTCAACCTGGGAGCGCCGGCATCTTTGCCGGCGCGTTTGTGTTCGTCCGTGGGATCGCGCCGGCACGGATGCCAGCGCTCCCAGGATAGCGGAAACACCGACGGACCGCCGCTTACGGCTGGCGCAGGCGGTAGTAGCGAGTAGGGCCGGCGGGCATGTTGGTGTCGGTGAAGCCGTAGCGCGGGGTCGCCGAGCCGAGCGGAATCCAGTTGGTGAGGTTGGTCGAGTATTCCACGGTGTAGGCGCCGAGCGGCGAGCCTTCGAGGGCGAAGGTTACGTTGGTGCCGCCGAGTCCGGCGACGTTGGTGAGGGCGAGCCACGGACTGTTGGTCGCGTAGTTCCCATACACGGCGTCGAACTCCGCCTGGCTCACGAACCCATCGCCGTTCGAGTCGCCCAAGGGGAAGATGGTGGGCACATAAAAAGTCTGCCCGGGGCTGACAGTGAGGCCGGCGCTGTTACTGGCCACGGCGCGATAGTGGTAAGTGACGCCCGCCACGAGGTTGCTGACCGCCACGGCGGACAGTTGGGACGCAAAGCCCGCGGCGAAGGCGTTGGAGGAACTGGTGCCGGGATAGGTGGCATTCAACCCGAACTGGAACCACGAGGCGCCGGCGAGGCCGTTGGGCTGCACGTTTACCGAGAGGGCCAGGGTGCGCGCGCCGGTGGCCGGATTGGTGCCGGTGATTTGCGCGGCCGGTCCACTGAGGGTGGGCGCGCTGGTCACAATCACGGTGCGGGTGTTGGTGCGGGAGTTGCCGGCGGCGTCGGTGACGGTGTAGGCGATCACGTTGGTGCCGACGATCGAGGTGTTGACCACGCCGCTCACCGTGATGCCGGGGGTGAGGTCGCCCTGGCAGAGATCGTTCGCCGTGGCACCGGGGTTTACGAAGGCCACGCCCACGGGCCAGTAGAGCGGGTTCGCCCCGAGGAGGGTGATGACGGGCGCGGTGCGGTCAGCCACGACGACGGGGCGCGAGGCGATGGCGTAGTGGCCGAGCGCGTTGGTGACGGCGTGGGTGAGGACATAGGTGCCAGGGGTGTTTACGTTCACATTGTCGCTGGTGCCCACTGTGAGGTTCAAGTTGGTGACGGTGGCGGGAAATCCTTCCGGCCCCACGCCCGCCGGCAAACCCGAGGCGAAGAACACGCCGTCGGCGCGCAGCGCCAGGCTGTGGCCGAAGCCGGTGGCAATTTTCACAATGTTCGTGGCGGCGGGCGGGAACGTGTAGCGCCCGCCGCTGCTGTCGCCCCAGCCGATGAGGGTGCCATCCCGCCGGAGCGCGAGGCTGTGTTGGCCGGCGGCGGAAATGGCCACGACGTTGGTGGCGCCGGCGGGGATGTTGCATTGCCCGGAATCGTTGCGCCCCCAGGCAACAACGGTGCCATCGGCACGCAAGGCAAGGCTGTGGTAGCTGCCGGCGGAAACCGCGATCACATTGATGGCCTCGGGCGGCACGTCCGATTGGCCGTAACTGACAAATGCCTCCGGGACGGTGGCCCCCCAGGCGACGACGGTGCCATCGGCCCGCAGGGCGAGGTTGTGATATTCGCCGGCATCGACCGCGATGACATTGGTCGCAGTGGCCGGGACGGTGACCTGTCCGCGAATGTTGTTGCCCCAGGCGATGACCGAGCCGTCGGCCTTGGACACGACGCTGTGCTCCAACCCGCCCGCGATGCTCCGGACGTCGGTGGCGTTGCCCGGCACGCCAATCTGCCCGTTGTTGCTGCGGCCCCAGGCGGCCACGGTCCCGTTCGAGCGCAGGGCGAGACTGTGATAGGAACCGGCGGCGATGGCGATGATGTCGGTCAAGCCGCCGGGAACGTTCAACTGCTGAAAGCTATTGTCACCCCACGCCGCCACCGAGCCATCCAACCGCAGGGCGAGGTTGTGGAAGGAGCCGCCGCTGAAGGCCGTGGGCGAGGCGCTGGCCTTCTCGACAGGCGGCACAAAGGCGACATGACATTCATTGGTCAGTGTGATGGGCGGGGTGAGCGTCAATGCCGGCGCCCAAAAGAAAATGTCCTGACCAAACGTCAGGCCCACCGCATTCGAGGCCACAGCGCGGACGTGATAGGGCGCGCCCGCCGTGAGGCTGGCCAGCAGCTCGGTGACATTGCTGGCGTTAAGACCCGACGGCAGGGTGGTGCCGAGGGTGGCTTGACCGTAGTTGGTCGTGTGGCCCCATTGGAACCAGGCGCGGGCCGTCTGGCTGCCGGGAATGACCGAGGAACTGAAGGTGGCGTTGGTGCCGCTCACGCCCGTGGGCGCCAGCGTGATGACTGTAGGCCGTGCCTCCGTTGACTCCACCGAGCCAATGTCGGGAGCCGGCCCGACGACGCGGGCGAAGCCGCGCTGGTCGGTGGGGAAGCCAGTGGGGCCGGCGGCATCATAGGCTGGCGAACCAATCAGCGGCGGCATGGTCTGCGTGGGGCCGCCGTAGTTGCCGAGCGCGGCGAGCAGCGGGTCGCCGCTGGTGAGGTTGTTGCCCAGCAGGGTCAAGGTGCCGGAATCGGCGAGGTTTGGATCGGGGGCGCTGCCGGTGTTGTTGCCGGCCAGGATGGTGTTGTTTAGCGTCAGCGTGCCCAGGTTGCGGATGCCACCGGTGCCGAAGTTGCCTTCGTTGCCGGCGATGGTGGAGTGGTTCACCGTGAGGGTGGCGCCGGCGGCGTTGTAGATGGCCGCGCCGGCGTTGGCCACGTTGCCGGAGAGGGTGCATTGGTTGAGCGTCAACGTGCCTGCGTTGTAAATGCCGCCGCCCGTGCCGGGGCGGTAGGTGCCCTCCGCGTTGCTGCCGTTGTTGGCGATGGTGCAGCGGTCCAGCGTCAGCGTGCCGGCATTGTGGATGCCCGCGCCCTGATCATTGTCGAAGCCGTTGCGCACCTCGAGTGAGCGGAGTACCACCGTCCGGCTGGCCGAGACTTGCAAGACCCGGAAACTGCCGAGAATGCGGAGCCCGCCCGGCAAGGCCGAGGCGTCAATGGTGAGGTTCTGGTTCACCACCAGCGTGGAATCGAGCTGTATGCTCTGGCCGGAGAGACCGGCGGCAAAAGTGATGGTGGCGTTGTTGGCCGCCGCCGCGACCGCGGCCCGCAGAGAGCCGGCTCCGGCATCCGCGATGGTGGTGACAACCTGCGCCCGAGCCAGCGGGGCGATCAAAACAACGGCAATCGTGAGAAGGAGGCGGAGGTAGTTTTTCATTATTCGCAATGCAGTGCGGGCAAAGGATGATCAGATCTGTGAATTCTCCAAGCGTCAAACTGCACATGCCGGGTGTTACGCTGCGGGTTTGGATTGGTGTCGCTACCCGGTCTTCGCCAGAATGTCCGGAACGCAAATGAGTGACGCGCATCATGAATCGCCGCCCCCCTCCGGTCCCGGGGATTTCACCGCCACGCGGTGGACCCAGGTGCTGCAGGCGGCAGGACAGGACGGGGCACTCTCGGCGCACGAGGCGCTGGAAGCCCTGTGTCGCCGCTATTGGCCTGCGATTTACAGCTTCCTGCGCCGCAGGGGTTTCGGGCCGGATGACGCAGCAGATCTGGCGCAGGGTTACTTCGCACAACTGCTGGAGAACAACGCCATTGCCCGCGCGGACCGTTCGAAGGGCCGTTTCCGCAGTTTCCTGCTCGGCGGCCTGCAACGATTTGTCACCGACGAATTGCGTCATCGCGGGGCACAAAAACGCGGACACGGCAAACTGGTGCTGGCCCTCGACTTTCAGGCCATTGAGGAATGTTATCTCGAAGAGGCGGACCCCGGCCTAACGCCGGAGCAGCACTACGACCGCTGTTGGGCAGCCACAATCCTCGAAGCTGCGCTCACGGATCTGGAAAGCGAGTTCCGTAAAGGCGGACAGGAGGAGCGCTTCAATTGCCTGCGCAAGTTTCTCTCTGAGGATGTCGCTGCCGGTGACTTTGAAACCATCGGCGCACAACTCGGAATCGCGCCCAAGGCCGTGTCTTCGGCCGTATCCCGACTGCGCGCGCGCTACCGCGAACTGGTTCGTACCAACGTGCTTGCCACCGTGACCGGCGCGGCGGAATTGGACCTCGAACTGGATGAACTGTTTCAGTGAGTGATGATTCCCCAATGACTCGCGTCGAATCCATCCTGCGGCACCGCAGCCAAACAGCGCCGGTCATTCGCCATCTCTCATTCGTCACTGCTCCATGAGCGCCTGCCCAAAATGCGGCGGGCCATTGCCAAAGCGTCGATTGGGCGGCTTGTGTGCGCGCTGCGTGAGCCGCCAACTGTTCAGCACCATGGGCGACACCGAGGATTCATCCACGACGCAGTCATTGGAAACGGACCTTCCAGAAATGGCCAATGGCCTGAACCTCGATCGCTACCAGTTGGGTGAGAAAATCGGCGAGGGCGGCTTCGGCGTGGTGTATGCCGCGGAGCAATTGCAGCCAGTCCGGCGTCGCGTCGCGATCAAGGTCGTGAAGCTCGGCATGGACACGCGCTCGGTGGTGGCGCGCTTCGAAGCCGAGCGCCAGGCCGTGGCGCTGATGGATCATCCGAACATCGCGCGGGTTTTCGATGCGGGTGCCACAGAAACGGGCCGTCCTTACTTCGTGATGGAACTGGTCTCCGGCCCGCGCCTGACGGACTACTGCGATCAACGCCATCTCTCAATCCAGCAGCGCCTCGAACTGTTCATCCAGGTCTGCCAGGCCGTGCAGCACGCTCACCAGAAGGGCGTGATTCACCGCGATCTCAAACCCTCGAACATTCTCGTGCCTGAGCAGGACGGATTGCCGGTGCCGAAGATCATCGACTTCGGGATCGCCAAGGCCGTCGAGCAACCGCTCACGGACAAGACGCTGGTCACGCGCTTCGACCATTTCATCGGCACGCCGTCGTACATGAGCCCCGAGCAGGCGGAACTGGGCGGCCTCGACATTGACACGCGCAGCGACATCTACAGCCTCGGCGTGCTGCTCTACGAGTTGCTCACCGGGCACACGCCGTTCGACACGCAGACGTTGATGAAGTCCGGGTTGCACTCGGCCTTGAAGACGATTCGTGAAGTCGAGCCGCCGCGTCCCAGCACGCAACTGCGCACACTCGACGTTACGAAGCTCGATACCGTTTCACGCTGCCGCGCCAGCAATCCTGCGCGGCTCCACACCGACTTGAGAGGCGATCTGGACTGGATCGTGATGAAGTGCCTGGAGAAGGATCGCGCCCGCCGCTACGAAACAGCGAATGCCCTTGCGCAGGACTTGCGGCGCCACCTCGCGAACGAGACGGTCACCGCTGCCGCGCCTTCCGCAGGGTATCGGTTTGGGAAATTCATCCGCCGCAACAAGGCGGGCGTCGCCGTGGCCGGCGGCGTGGTCGTCATTCTTCTGTTGGCGACGGTTGTCAGCGTGAGGCAGGCATTCCGGGCAACTCGCGCTGAGGATTCGCTCGAGAAGCAGATCGTGGCCGTACGCGCCGAGCGCGATGCGAAAGAGCAGGCGCGTCAGGCCGTCGTTGCTGAGCAGCGCGTGACGCGTCGAATGAATTACGCCGCCGACACCTACCTTGCGCAGCGCGCCCTCGAGGCTGGTAACTTCGGTCGGGCGCGCCTTTCGCTGGGCGAGCATCGACCGCGCGCCGGCGAGGAGGATTTGCGCGGGTTCGAGTGGCGATACCTGTGGCAGCGCAGCCGTGGTGCGCAAGCCCGCGTGTTCCGCGGCCATTCCAACCTCGTGGCTGCCGTTGCTTTCTCGTCGGACGGCTCGGCTCTGGCGTCCGCGGGCTGGGACAACACGGTGCGGATTTGGAACGTCGCCAGCGGCGAACTGATGAAGACTCTTCCACTGGCCGGACAGCCACAGTCCGTGGCGTGGTCATTGGATGGAAGAACGCTTGCCGCCGGGGCGTTCAATGGCCCGGCGCAGATTTGGGGGGCGGAGACGTTTGCAACTGGCGCAACGATCCGCACCGCCGCGTCGCGCGTTGCGTTTTCGCCCGAAGGCGGACTGCTGGCGGTGGCAGTGGGCGGCTCGCCGTGGGGCTTCAACCTGCCTTCTGACGTGCGGTTGTTTTCCGCCTCGGGGACGGAGCACCTGGCGACCCTGACAAACGCCGGTGGCCGCGTTGCGTTCTCGCCGGATGGAAAAACGCTCGCGTCGGGTAGCTTCAACAACGAGATCAAACTCTGGCGCATGCCCGAAGGCCGGTTGGCCGGCGTCTTGGCTGACACGCGCCGGACGATGGACATGGCCATCTCCGCGCGCGGACAAATCGCCGCTTGCGAATACAGCCCACCGGCCATCCGCGTGTGGAACCTCGCCACGCGAGAGGTGGTTGCGACGCTGCCGGGTCACGATTTGCGGACACTGTGCGTGGCCTTCTCGCCGGACGGTGAGTTGCTCGCTTCCGGGGGCACGGACCAGAAGATTCGTCTTTGGCACCTTGATTCCACAAACCAGATCGCCGTGTTCGAGGGACATGGCGAGGCGATCACCGACCTGGCCTTCTCGCCCGATGGCCGCCTGCTCGCCAGCGCGAGCAAGGACGAAACGGTGATGCTTTGGCCGACACGTCGCGAGATGCAGGCCGGGACGTTGACCAACGTGTTCATCAATCAAGGGCCGGGCAACCCCGCGCTCTCCCGGGACGGTTCGCTCGTTGCCACCGCTTCGCGGGACCGGCGACTGATCATCTTCGCCACCGACACGCTTCAACCGCGGACAGTCATCAACGCAGAGCAATTTCCGATCGCCTTCTCGGCGGACGGCGGGACATTGCTCGCTTTCAAATACCCCTCAACCTTGAACCTTTGGGACTTGGTCTCCGGCACGAACCGAATGCGCATCAACATGGACGTGAGCATCAACCGCGAGGCGGAGATCGCGCTCTCGCCGGACGGGCAGCGGCTCGCCGTGGGTGGCGGCGGGAATGTGTCCATCTTCGATATTCCGCGGAAACAAACGGTGGGCGTAATTGGCGGGCACCGTGGACTGAATCTCTGCACCAAGTTCTCGCCTGACGGAAAGTTCCTCGGTACCACCGGGCAGGACGGAATCGCCAAGCTTTGGGACGCAGCCACCCTCCAGCAGGTCGCCGTGTTGCGCGGACACAAGGACCATATTCGATCAATGATCTTTTCCCCGGATAGCCGGACCCTTCTTACCGGGAGCCACGACGATACGATCAGGATTTGGGCTGTGCCTTCAGGGGAATGGCTGGCCACGCTGGCTGGACACCGTGATACAGCCAGCGCGCTGGCCATCACCGCGGACGGCCGGACCCTGGCCAGCAGCGGGCCGGACCTTACCGTTCGGCTTTGGAACATCGAGACCCGCCGCGAGGTGGCCTCCATGTCGCATTCCACTCCCATTGTTTACCTTGCTTTTCTGCACGACGCTGGCGCATTGCTGCTGGGTGGCCGCGACGCCCATGCGTTCGAATTCCTGCGCGCGCCGTCATTGACCGAGATCGACGGCGCGGCAAACGCGTCCCCGCAGTAGCAGGCGGGGGAAGCGGTTTGGTGTTGCATCGATTCGCTGGTTTGCTCCCCGTTGAAATCCCTGCTGGGCCAATAAAAAAGCGACCGGCCCTTCGGCCGGTCGCTTCGAGAGTTTGGAAGTGGCTTACTTGTCCTTCTTGGGATTGCACTTCTCGCAGGTCTTGCCGTCTTTGGCGGCCTTCTCGCAGCACTTGTGGGTGCAGGTCTTGCCCGCTGCCTTGGCCTTATCGCAGCAGCTCTCGCCAGCAAAGCTGACCGAGCAGATGAACGCCAGCGCGGCGACGATCGCGATGAATGACTTCATAATTGTTCTAACCTTTCTTACCGGTGACAGACCGGCGGCTGATTTTCGTTTTCCGACCTCCTGCGGGGCGACTCAGCCCTGCGGGTGACTGTCGGTTGACGGATTGCGGCGGACTATATTCATGATGGGCGGGTTGTCGATGCGTAACTTGCAGTGCTTCGGCCAAGGGACGCGGATACATCTTGGCTTTACGCTCCGGCCGGTTGACCTACACTCGGCCCCGTGCTCCCGCTTGAGGCGTGCAAATTGTTCAACACGCTGTCGCCGGACGACCTCGCCGCGATCAAACGCGAAACCCGCGAGATGACGTTCCCCGGCGGGGCGGAGATTTTCAAGGAAGGCGACGCCGGGGATGCGATGTATGCCGTGGCCTCGGGCCTTGTGAAGATTTCCGGCCTGATCACCGACGGCAACCGGCAGGTCTTCTCGCGCATGGTGCCGGGCGAGTTGTTTGGCGAGATGGCCGTGCTGGACAGCCAACCGCGGTCCGCCTGCGCCCTGGCAGAGGTCGAAACCACCGTTTATCGCGTGCCGCGCGAGGTGCTGCTCACGCTGCTGGAGCGCTCACCCCAATTCTCGCTCAACATGATGCGCGAAATCACGCAGCGCCTGCGTGAGTTCAACCGGCAATACCTCCGCACCGTCCTCCAGGCCGAGCGCATGGCATTGGTCGGGCGTTTCGCCAGCTCGATCGTCCACGATCTAAAGAACCCGCTCACCATCATTGGCATTGCCGCCGACATGGCGTGCCAGCCGAACATGCCCGACGAGGCGCGCAAACTTGCCCAGACGCGCATCCGCAAGCAGATCGACCGCATCAGCAACATGGTGTCGGACATCCTCGAGTTCACCCGCGGTGCCAGCACGCAGACGGCGCTTGCGCTGGTGGATTACGCCGAGTTCGCCCGGCCGATGGTCGAGGAAATCGCCCGCGAGGTGGAACGCAAGGGTGTGCGCATCGAATGCACCTCCGAGCCGCCTGCTGTTCCCGTGCGGATGAACCCCCGCCGTCTTTCGCGGGTGTTCTACAACCTCATGTTCAACGCCGTGGATGAAATGCCGGAGGGCGGTGTGATCAAAGTGCATTTTCACCTCTGCCCCACGGAACTGGTCACGGAGATCGAAGACACTGGAGACGGGATTGCGCCCCAGATTCTCGACCGTCTTTTTGAGGCGTTTGCGACCTTCGGCAAGACCCGTGGCACCGGCCTTGGTCTCTCGATTTCCAAGCGCATCATCGACGAGCACGGCGGCCGCATCTACGCGCGCAACGTCCCCGCAGGGGGCGCGCTCTTCGGCTTCTCCCTGCCGCTGCGCGCGGTGCCGCCTGCGACCTGAGCGCCGCGATGAATCGCATCCGGCTGCTTCCCGAACACGTCGCCAACCAGATTGCTGCTGGCGAAGTTGTCGAACGCCCGGCCAGCGTCGTGAAGGAACTCGTCGAGAACTCGCTCGATGCCGGGGCTGCGCGCGTCACCGTGGAAATCCAGGCTGGCGGACGTTCCTTGATCCGCGTGACTGACGACGGTCAAGGCATGGGTCGCGACGACGCCCTGCTTTGCCTCGAACGCCACGCGACCAGCAAGATTCAACGCGCCGAGGATCTCAACGGGATCGCCACGATGGGTTTTCGCGGAGAGGCGCTGCCGAGCATCGCCAGCGTCAGCCGTTTCACCCTCACCACCCGCGAGCGCGGCGCGGAGTCGCCGGAAGGCACGCAGGTGCTGATCAACGGCGGCAAGATCACCGGGGTGAAGGCTGCCGGCAGCGCCGAGGGAACGGTGGTCGAGGTTCGCTCGCTGTTCTTCAACCTGCCCGCCCGTCGAAAATTCCTCCGCACCGAGGAAACCGAGTCGGCGCACATCCAGCATTACCTGATGCTGGCCGCGCTGGCACATCCCGCCATCGCCTTCACTTTCATCAAGGACGGTCGCGCCGTCTGGCAGTTGCCCGCCGCGAAATCCGGGCCGCATGCCGCGTTGCGCGAGCGGATGAAACAACTGGCCGGTACATTGCCGCCGCTCATCGAGATCGACGCGCGCGGCCCGCTCCGGGAACAACTCCGGGACGACCCCGAGACACCGGAGCCGACGGCCGCCGCCCCTGCCTCCGAAATCCGGCTGTGGGGCTTCATCGGCGCACCAGGCGTGTCGCGCGCCAGCCGCGAGGATCAGAATCTCTTCGTCAACCGCCGGCCGGTCGAGAACCGCACGTTGAACCACGCGCTGGCCGAGGGATACCACACCGCGCTGATGAAGGGGCGCTTTCCGGTCTGCTGCCTTTTTGTCGAGATCGACCCGTCCGCCGTGGACGTGAACATCCATCCATCCAAGCGCGAGGTGAAATTCCGCGACGACCGCGCGGTGCGGCAATTCGTGACCAACGCCGTGCGCGAGGCGCTGTTAAATTTTCACCGTTCAACCGTTGGTTCTGTCGTTGAGGCGCCCGCCGTCGCGCCGGCCCAGCCGGTGCCAACTGCTCCGGCTCGGCCCGTTGTGGCGTCGCCAGAGGCGCCGCTCGCCATGTCTAAACTGCCACCTTCGGCGCTTGTCCTCGCGCCGCCCGCCGTGCCGGAACTGATGCCGCGCACCGGGTCGTTGCCGCTCGCCTTCGCCCCGGCGCGCTCGGTGCCCGCGCCGCAACAGACGCTGCCTGTTCTTCCCGCGGCGCCAGCTCCGGTGCCTGGCCCTGCGCCCGTTCCCTTGCTTGCCGTCCCGCTCCGAATCGTCGGCGTGGTGGGCAAACTCTACGTCGTCCTCGAGTCTGACCGTGGTTTGGTGTTGCTCGACCAGCACGCGGCGCACGAACGGATTCTCTTTGAGCAAATGCTGGGGCGTTTGGAGCGCGGCGACGCCGCGTCGCAACGGTTGCTGCTGCCGGAGACGATCGAACTTGCCCCGCGCGATGCGCTGTTCCTGCGCGGCGTGATGGGACTTCTCGCGCGCATGGGCGTGGGCTTGTCCGAGTTCGGCGAGCGCACGTTTCTGCTCGATGCCCTGCCGCCCTTCGTGAAGTCGCCGGACCCGCGCGCGTTTGTGCTGGGACTAATCGACGAACTCAAGGAGTCCGGCGAAGGCGTCGGCTCCATGCGCGCGGGCGAGCACGTCGTCGCTAAGACCGTTTGCCGCCATGCCGTGAAGGCGAATGACCCACTGGGCGGCGCGGAACTGGAGAACCTGATCGAGGACCTGCGCCGTTGCGCGATGCCTTACACCTGCCCGCACGGCCGTCCGACGCTCATCGAGATGAACTTCAAGGAGCTGGAGAAGAAATTCGGCCGCGTGCAGTAGGCCGCGGAAATTCCAATTCACACTTTCCGGCACTTGAACAGCGTGTGGTAATGCCCCACCTCGTCGCGGTCCTCGGCCACGCGCAGGCCGCTTTCCTTTACGCACTGGATCAAATCCGCGGAGTGATACATCTGGCTGTTGCCGTTGGCGATGCAGGCGAAATAAAGCGAGGTCTGCTGGAGGCAGAACGCGGCGGTTTCGTTCGGCTGGCGATCCCAGAAGGTCTCCAAAATAAACAACATCGTTTCAGGCGTCATCACCTGCGCGGCGCGGCCCAGGATCGAGACGATCTCCTCCTCGGAGAAGCAATCGAGGAACTGGCTCATCCAGATCACGTCGTGCCCGCCGGGCAGCGTCCGTGAGTGGTCCAGCATGTCGATCTCGAAGAACTCAATGCGGTCAGCCATTCCGTTGGCTTTCACGTTCTCGCGTGCGAGGGCGATCTGCTGCGGCAGATCCGCGATGGTGACGCGTACGTCGGCGTCGAACTTTGCGCATTGGATCGCCCACTTTCCGGTGTTGCCTCCCACGTCGAGAATCCGCCGCGGCTTCTGCGCGAACACCAGCGGCAGCGCCTCGGGAAACGCGCCGTCGGAATAGTAATGGTCGAACGCCAGCCAGCTTTCGCGCGCCGTCTCGGGGAACGATGACAATCCCTCGTAGAGTGTCTTGTGGTCGCCGAGGGATTTCAGCCCCGCTGGCCGGCCTTCCGCCAGCGAGGTGTCGAGTTCGTAAAAGGCGCGGTAACAGACATGCTGGACGAAATCCATGTTCACTCGCGTCATCGGGTCGCGGAGGATGAAGTAGCCCAGGCGCGTGGCCGTGTAGCGTCCGTCATTCACGCAGAGCAAGCCGGTGCCCAGCCCCGCTTCGAGCAGAACTTTGATCCCATAGCGCGGATAGGAAATTCTCGCCGCCACATCATTCAACGTCATGCCCTTGTTCCGGCTGTTCTGAACCAGCTCCAGGATGCCGGTGTCGCGCAACAGGCGGCAGGCCTGGAACACCATCGGGGCGAAGGCGATGCGTTGCGCCATCGACTTCGCCTCCAGGGCGGTCATCGGATCTTCAGAGAAATAGTTCATGCGTCTGCGAATGTCCCGGGTCCGGTAATCCCATTTGCCTGCGTCATGCGCGTTGCGCTCGCCCGCGCACGATCTGCGAGAGTAGCGGCAGCGCCCGTTGGGGCTGCACCACGTAGGGATTCGACTTGTCCCACACGTAGCCCGCCAGAACCGAGCAGACCTGGCGCATGATCCCGGGGTTCGACTGTGCGTTGAAAAAAATCTCCGGAAGTGAGCCGTCGTACCACGCGAGCACGTAGGCGCGGAATGTGTCCACGCCGTGCATGACGTATTCGGCGTAGTCCTTGCGCCAGTCCACGACCTCGCCGTGCAACTGCCGCGCCAGCACTCGCGCCGCCTGCACCGCCGAAGCCAGCGCGAGGGTCACGCCGGAGCTGAAGATCGGGTCGAGGAACTCGGTCGCATTGCCGACCAGCGCATAGCTTTCGCCGCAAAGCTGCTTCACTCCGCACGAGTAGCCACTGATCCGTTGCGGCGGGAACAAGTATTTTACGTTCTCCAGCCGGCGGCTTGCCACCGGATCGGAGGCGATGGCGCCGCGCAGGCATTGCTCCGTGTCGCCGGGGAACTTCGCGAAGAAATCCGGCTTCGCCACAACACCGATGCTGGTCCGGCCATCGGAAAACGGAATGATCCAGATCCAGGCGTTCTGCGGGTGCATGCAAATCCAGATCTTGCCCTCCTCCCGCCCGTCCGGACGCACGTCGCCAGTCACGTGCGTGAACAACGCGTCGCGCACCGGCAGTTCGGATGGTTGTTCGAGGTTCAGCAGCCGAGGCAGCACGCGCCCGTAGCCGCTGCAATCGAGCACGAATTTCGCCGTCACCGTGTGGCACCCGCTCGCGCCGTGGTCGAGCGTGACCGTGGCGCGGCCGTCGCCAAAGGCGACGCCCGTCACCTCGCAGCCGTAGCGGATCTCCACGCCGCGCGCCGCTACGGCGTCGGCCAGCACTTTGTCGAATTCCGCGCGCGGCACCTGGTAGGTGTATTTCCAGCCGGCGGTGAACTGCGCCGAGAAATCGAAGTTGCAGGCCGTGTCGCCCTGGCGGAAGACCGCGCCGTTCTTTTGCATGAAGCCCTGCTTCTCCACGCATTCGAGCAACCCCGCCTCGTCCAGCAGGTTCATGCAATACGGCAGCAGGCTCTCGCCGATCACGAACCTCGGGAAATGCTGCTTCTCCACCACCAGCAGGCGGAATCCCTCCTTCTGCAACAACGAGGCCGCCGCCGTCCCGGCCGGACCGGCGCCGATGACCAGCACATCAACTTCAGTTTTCATGGGTCGCATGATTCATGGGTTCAAGGCGTGAAATGGTCATTGGTGAATGCCCCGGCGTTCCGGTGCAGCGGCTGCCGCGCGCTCATTCGGTGTCCTTTCCTGCGGCTCTCAGACACTGGCGCTGCGCCTCCTCAGATTGCAGCAGCGCGGTCACGCGCTGGATGTCCTCGGCCAGCGGGCGGTCGCTGCCCAACTTACCGGAGACGCCGCGGATCAGGGCGTGCAGCTTCTGAAAATCCCCGCCCATCACGTCGCGCCGGTCCGAAAGGTCCGCGGCCTGGCAAACCGTGAGTGCCTCGATGGCGAGAATCTTCCATAACAACGGCAGCGTCTGGCGTGTCAGTTTCGCCGCCGTGCAACCCATGCTCACCACGTCCTGGTTGTTTGCGTTCGTCGAGATGGTCTGGATCGAGGCGGGGCTTCCAAGCAGCCGCGCCTCCGCCGCAAGCGACGTGGCCAGCAATTGCGCGCCGGAGAAGCCCGAGTTCAACCCCGGCTTCCCGCCCGCCAGCATCGGCGGCAGTCCGCGGCTGTAGCGCCAGTTCAACAACCGCTCGATCTGCCGCTCCGCCAGCAGCGCCAGCTTGATCAGGCCGATGCGCAGGTAATCGCTTACCATCGCGATTTGCTGCCCGTCGAAATTTCCGCCGTGGATGACCATGCCCGTGTCCGCGAAGATCAGCGGGTTGTCCGTGCTCGCGTTCAACTCGCGCGTCGTCACCTGCGCCACGTGCCACAAAGCCTCCTGCACCGCGCCGATCACCTGCGGCGCGCAGCGCAACGAATACGGATCCTGGATCTCCGCGCCGGGATCGACCGGCTTGGGATGCGCGCCCCATTCGTGGTCCTCGATGCGCCGGGCGTAATCCGGGTGCGTGGCCAGCGACGCGGCGATGCGTTCCGCCACCTGCGATTGCCCGCGAAAACCGCGCGCGCGATGTACCTGGCCGCACAACACCTCCGGTTCGCCGCCGAGTGCCTGAAAAAAACACGCAGTGAGAAGCTCCAGCCAGTGCAGCGCCCGTTGCCCCTCGTGCGCGCTTAACGCCGCCAGACCGGTCATCACCGACGTGCCGTTCACCAGCGCCAGGCCCTCCTTGCACTGCAACACCACGGGGGACAGACCGGCCTTCCGCAACGCCTCCGCCGCCGGCAACCGCACGCCGCCCATGCGCGCGTGACCGCTCCCGACCAGCAATCCGGCCATGTGCGCGAGGGGCACCAGATCGCCACTCGCGCCCACCGAACCTTCACTCGGGATTTCCGGCGTGATGCCCTTGTTCAACGCTGCGACCAGCAGGTCGATCAATTCCTCGCGCACGCCGGAGAACCCGCGGGCCAGCGCGTTGGTCCGCGCGAGCATCGCCGCGCGCGTCTCGGCCTCCGTGAACAACGGGCCTTGCCCGACGGAAAGATGATGCAGCAGGTGGACCTGATGCTGGGCCAGGTCCTCGGGACTGACGCGGAAACCGCTCAACGGGCCGAACCCGGTGTTGATGCCGTAAATGGCGCGGGGTTGGGCGGCGAGGGATTCGACCAGTTCGCGGCTGCGGCGGATCAGGGGTCGCGCCTCGGCGGAAAGTTCACACGGGGAATTCAAGCAGGCCACGCCCCAGACTTCCTCGATCGTCAGATGGTGGCCGTTCAGCGCTGTCATGTCAGTTACGCGCCGAGTGGACTACACGGCGGCCCGCAGCGCAAGCGGAGTCACAAGCCGCCGCCGATTCAGCGCCGCCCCTTGCGCTTCATCACCGCGCGGAGTGTCCGAGAGAAACTCTGGTTGCGGCGGCGCTCGTCGGCTTGCGCGGGTTTGCTGCCCTTGGCCTCGGCGTGGGCGATTTCGCGGAGGAGCTTGCGGTGGCTTTCCAGCCGGGTGCGGTCGAGTGCGCCGGATTCCAATGCGGCGCGGATGGCGCAGCCCGGCTCGCTCTCGTGGTGGCAGTCGGTGAAGCGGCATTGCACGGCCAGCGCGGTGATGTCGTCGAAGGCGTCGTCTACTCCGTGCGCGGCCTCGAAGAGATGCAGTTCGCGCAGACCCGGCGTGTCGATGACAAGTGCGCCGTTCGGGAGCGGAACCATTTGCCGTTCGGTGGTCGTGTGCCGCCCCTTCTGGTCCTCCTCGCGCACCGGAAGCGTGGCCAGAAGTTCATCGCCGTACCAGCAGTTCACCAGGGTCGATTTGCCCACGCCGGAGGGGCCGAGCAGCGCGACGGTGCGCGCGGGTTTGAGCCGCTTGCGCAACGCGGCCAGGCCGCGTCCGGTGACGCTGCTGATGGCGTGAATGGCCGTGTCCCGGGCGATTTGCGCGACGCGTTCCGTTGCGGCATCAATGTCATCGCAGAGGTCCGCCTTGGTCAGCACCACGATGGGTGTTGCGCCGCTCTTCCATGCCAGCGCGAGGTAGCGTTCGATGCGGCGCGGGTTCAACTCATCGCCCAGCGAGGCGACGATGAAGACGTCGTCGATGTTCGTCGCAAGGATCTGTTCATGCCCGCCCTTTCCCGGCGCGGCGCGGGAGAACTTGGTTCGTCGCGGCAGCACGGCCTGGATCACGGCCTTTTGCTCGGCGGGCAATGACTTCACTGCCACCCAGTCGCCCACGGCGGGAAATTCGACCGGCGACGCGGCGTCATGGCGAAAGCGTCCCGAAACCTCGGCCGCCACCTCGCCATGGACCGACACCACGCGGTAGCCGCCCCGGTGTTCGGTGACGACCCGCGCGGCATCGAGGGCCGCGGCCGCAAACGGAGCGAAGTCCGCCGCGAATCCGCCATCCCAGCCAAGGGCATTCAAATCCATGCCGGAGGGTAGAGCGGTCGGGGCGGGCGGTGAAGCGGGAATCGGTGAATCAGGGAAGTGATCGGTAATCGGTCGGTCAGTAATCAGTAGGGCCGTGAGTGAGGATCGCGTTGCTGATTTTTGATTACTGTCTCACTGATTACTGATCACTTCCCCACTCCTTGTTTTGCATTCACCGCCCGCGCCGTTGCGCCTATTCTCGCCGCGATGCCGGACATCGTTCTCAGCACGCTCAACGCGCGGTTCATTCACGCCGCGTTCGGGTTGCGCTATTTGATGGCAAACCTCGGCGGGCTTCAGCCGCGCGCCACCATTGCGGAGTTCGACATCAACCAGCGCCCGCTCGACATCGCGGAACGCCTGCTCGAACTCAAACCGCGCGTCATCGGGTTTGGCATTTACATTTGGAATGTCACGGAGACGCGCGAGGTGATCGCTGTGCTCAAGCGGCTGCGTCCGGATCTCCTCGTCATCCTTGGCGGACCGGAAGTGAGCCACGAATGGGAGTCGCAGCCCATCGCGCAACTGGCGGATCATGTCATCACCGGCGAGGCGGATTTGAAGTTTGCCGGGGTCTGCGCGCAACTGCTGCAGGGCGAAAAGCCGGCGGACAAGATCATCCCGGCCGGACTGCCCGAGTTGGCGCGGCTGCAACTGCCTTACGATTTCTACACCGCCGACGACATCGCGCACCGGGTGATCTACGTCGAAGCGTCGCGCGGATGCCCGTTCACGTGCGAGTTCTGCCTGTCGTCGCTCGACATTCCCGTTCGGCAGTTTCCGCTCGAGCCGTTCATGGCGGCCATGGAGCGGTTGCTCGAACGCGGCGTGCGACAGTTCAAGTTCGTGGACCGCACCTTCAACCTGAACCTCGCGGTGAGCCGCGCGTTGCTGGAGTTTTTCCTCAAGCGCCACCAGCCTGGAATGCTGTTTCACTTCGAGATGGTGCCAGACCGCCTGCCCGACGCGCTGCGCGAGGTGATTGCGAAGTTTCCGCCTGGCGCGCTGCAATTCGAGGTGGGCGTGCAGACCTTCAACGAGGAGAGCGGCGCCCTTATCCAGCGGCGGCAGAACCTCACGCGGCTGGAGGACAACTTCCGCTTTCTGCGCGACCGCACGGGCGTCCACATCCATGCGGATTTAATCGTCGGGCTGCCGGGCGAGGCCATGGCGGGCTTTGGTGCGGGTTTCGACCGGCTCGTGGCCCTCGGACCGCAGGAGATTCAAGTGGGCATTCTAAAACGGCTGCGCGGCACGCCCATCTCGCGGCACGACGCGGCGTGGGGCATGGTCTATGGCGACGAGCCGCCATACGAGATTTTGGAAAGCCGCTTGATCCCGTTCGCCGACATGCAGCGGCTCCGGCGCTTCGCGAAGTATTGGGACATGGTTGGGAACAGTGGGAACTTTGTATCCACCGCGCCGTTGATCTGGGAAGGCGGCTCACCGTTCGAGCGCTTCATGGAATTCAGCGACTGGCTTTTTGCACGCGTGGGCCGCACGGACGGCGTGGCGCTGGCGCGGTTGATGGAGCTTCTGTTTGCGTGGCTGACCACGCAGCGCGGCGTGGATCAACGCAGCGCGGCGCAGGCGTTGTGGCGCGACTACCAGCGCGGTGGTCGGCGCGACAAGCCGTCGTTCCTCGCCGGGTTTTTGCGCGAGGGCGCGTCGTCGGCAGACCGTGAAACGCCAGTCCCGGCGCGTCTGGCCAGGCGGCAGGCGCGGCATCATGCGCCAACCCCAGACGCGACAAACCGCGGCGTTTGAGGCCGTGACCGGACCGGGATTTGAAGTGAAATCCGCGAAGCGCATTTCCTTTGATCTGTTGTTCATGGAGACGTTGGCGTGGGCATACCAAATCTGCATTCCTTGGATCGCGGGAATTGCAATTTGAGACGGAACCCCGTGTGACTTTGCTGGATTGGGGTGGACGAGACGGAAAACGCTCAGGGCCGTTTCATCTCGAACACGCCGCGGTCGTATTTGGATTTGTAGGTGGAGGACCAGTTCATGGGCGTGGCGAAACCGTCGTAGGTGTAAATGCCGCCAGCCAGCGCGCCCAGGTTCTCCGCTCCGTGAAAGGCTACGCCGTTCGTCGCGGGTCGTGTCTCCATCCGGACGGTGTAGCTGAAATAGACGGTGATCCATTTCTTGTAGGCCGCGTGGAATTTCGCGTCGTAGTGGCGGTCATCCACCTTCGTGACCAGGCAGCGCATGGCGTCGTTGTGCCCGTTGGCGTGGCTGATCCAGCGACCTTCCCATCGCCCGGTGATGTCGTTCGTCGGCGCGGGAGTTCGCGCGGCCACGCGCCACTCGTAATTGAAGGTCGAGCAGCCGCTGCCGAGCAGGGCGGCAAGAATGAACAGGAAGGCGGTGGATATCACGGTTGGGAATCGTGGATTGGTGTTCATGAAAACTCCGTGGGAAGGATCAGCGCAGGTTTTCGAGGAAGAACTCCATCATCCGGTCGCGACCGAGCGATTCGTGGCCGCGGTCCGGTCCGACCTGAAGCTCGAAACTCTTCCCGGCCCGCTGGAGCGCGGCGGCGAGTTGCAGCGTGTTGGCC
>CAYQWK010000038.1:0-25061 GCA_964420805.1 uncultured Bifidobacteriaceae bacterium
GCTCAAGCGGTGCGCCGTTGAAGACAGTCTCGATGCCTGCTGGGCAAATCAACTTCCGCACCTGTCCCTCGGCGGCGCGGCACTCGTCCTCGGTCATCCGCAGCAGGCACTCGATGCGGCTGCCGACCGGCTGGCGCGTCCGCAGTGTGTGCCGACCATCGGCGTCGAAACGGATTCCGCCCTTCGTCGTGCGGATGGTTACTTCATCGCTGATGGCCAGCACGAGCTTCTCGCCGAAGTTGAACCGCCCGCGCTGCTGAGGATTGGACTTCTTCGCTGACTCCGCGAAGAGCGTGAAGGCGTGGCTCAGGTCGTGAAAGCCTTCCGGCGCATCGTCTTCGACGACGAGCAGCGCACGGTTGCGGCCACGGTATTCGAGCGTCGCGTTGACCTTGGTGACGCCGGGTTCATCCCACGCATTCTGGACAAGCTCGAACAGGACGAACTCCTTGCCCTTGCGTTCCAGAATCCGCGCCAGCCCGTGCTTATCAACTTCAAACCAGTTCTTCATCATCGACACATTCTACCAGAGGCGTTTTGGCAAAGTGGTGGATTTGGCTGATTCCATTGGCGCAAACCCCTGTCCTGTCGATGCTAAAGTAAATCCCTTGACGGGATTTCTGAGAAAATTCCTGACCGTGCTGGAACCGCGAACGCAGAAGAAGTCACGTCGCCGTGCGACCAAACCTTCCCGCCGCGTCGTAGCCCGTGTCCCGCCACGCCCGCGCTTGGAGTGCGGCTACGACGAAGGCTTCGTCCTCCGCTGCACCGGCCAGCGCCTCATGGACGAGCAGCACACCGGGTTGTCCCAGTTCGCCTGCGTCAACACGACCTCGCTCGACATGCCACGGCTGCCACTCCCCCGGCGCTGCGTCAGCGGGAGGCTCACCTGTCGTGAGGACGTAGGCATTCTCGTTGAGCAACGAGCGCAGCACAATAATCGAGGCCCGTTGTCCTGCCTCCGGCATGTCGCTGGTGCGCTGAACGAGGGATTCAAGCCACGGGTCAGGATTCGCGGGGTCGAACGGAGTGTTGGTCATCCAGTTCCAATCGAGCAGGTTCATCAGTGTATCGAGGTTGAGGTCAGTGACAGGGACAGCAGGCTCGGCCAAGTCAGGCACACTGCTGTCAAAGTCATAGCGGCGATTGCCGAGGGCGCGAATCAGGTCTATGCCGAAAGCCAGCGCGTGCTCTACGTCGGACAACTTCACGAACTCATCGCGGCGATGCCAGTTGTAATAGCCAGCGGATACGTTCAGGCAGGACAACCCGAACCTGCTGCTAATCGCCTTCACATCCGAAAACGGGTGATGCTGCCAGTTCAAGACTCCGTGGCGGCACATGACCGGCAGCGCCGTGGAGATGAAGTCACCGTCGTTTTGAAACAGTCGCATTCCGCCTGACGTGTAGCTCACGAGTCCGCGACCGGGACAATCGAACTCGATGACGTAGCCGACGCGCTCAAAGAATTTGGGGTCGGCATTTCGGGAACCGACGCAGCCGACTTCTTCTGCTGCGAAGAGCACCACTGCGATGTCATCGAAGCGTTCGAGCAGTTCGAGGCAGATGTAGACGCCAGCCTTGTCGTCGCCGCCGATGCCGGTGCGACGACCGGCTTCATCGAAGCCCATGAGCAACCCGCCGTGTTGAACAATGCGAACCGGAGCGCGGCGATGCACCGTGTCGATGTGCGCGGACACGCACGGGAGGCGAGCAGCGTCGCCTTTGACGATGTAGACGTTGTTGTGGTCGTCCACCCAGCACCGCACGCCGGAGCGCAGCCCCATGCTCTCAACGTGCCGGACGATGAAATCCACGACCGCGTGCTCTCGATGAGAGGGTGACGATAGCAACAGCAGTTGGTTCAGGAGTTCGACGCGCATATCAGCAACTCAGTTTCCCACGCCTGTCAATCTGGTCGGCGCTTGGTCACGCAGAACTTCGCGGTGACGCGGCACGTATGCAACCGCAGCAGGAATCCATCGCGAGCGACCGCCAACCCGATAGACTTCATCGCCCGCTGAACGGCCACGCGCACATCACGAGTGGTTGCGTAAGGCGGAAGCTGCCCCAGTCGCATCTTCAAGTTCACCGGCTTGCTGATGAAGCTGCTTTTCACCGACACGGCGCTGAACCCGGCATCGGTGAGGGCGCGGGTGAATGCGCCATGCGGGAACAGCGCCTTGACCGTGCTGGTGTCCGCGTCCGGGTCGGCGGCGACAGGTTCCCAGTCGGTATCCTGATTTTCAATCGACCTGCTCATTTGCGCGGCGCGTCCACCTTCCACAATTCATCCGTCGTCTGCGGGAATTGATAAACCTTCGACGCAGGCACGCCGTTTCTCAGGAACTCGATGAGCGCGTTCATCCTGCCTTCATACTGCAAGGCTTTCGTGCGCTCTGGTTCGCTGCTCGGAAATTCCTGCTTCTCGAAATGCTTCCAGATGCCCCATGCCATCTGCGACTGGAACCAATAACTGTCATTGCTGCCGTAACCATGCCCTGCAAGCCACTGCGTCGATTGAGCCAATCTGTTCGTGATGTTCGTGAACTGGGCGTCACTCATCTGGCCCGGCGTCGAGTTCAGCATTCCGTAGAGGTAGCTGCCTTGTGACACCGTGAACATTCCCAACATCCAGCGCGTTGCAAAACTGGCTCCATGATTGCGAAGCAGCACGACCATCGCGTTGGTTGATGTCTTCGGGTCGAAGCCTGCCACAAGCAACGGCTCGGCGGCGCAATCCACCGCCGTCATGCCGTTGGTTTCCAGAATCGCCGTGGAAGCACCGTGCTTGAGCAACTGAGCGGCGATGTTCGTGTTGTCCCGACGCACAGCCCAGTGCAGCGCCGTGCTGCCGCTGCTGTTGGTCAGGTTGAGGTTTGCACCTTTGGCCAGCAGTGCTTCGAGGACTGGCAGGTGTTCCCTCTCCGCTGCGTGCAACAGGGGCGTTGAGCCGTCGTCGGGCGCGGCGTTCACGTCCGCGCCTCGTTCCAACAGTAGTTTTACCACCGGCAGATGGCCGCGCATCGCGGCTGCGGCCAGCGCCGTGAAGGTGGTCGAACCGCGTGTGTCCACGGCCATGCCCGCGTCGAGGAAGAGCTTCACCGCTGTCAGGTCGCCGTTGCCCGCGCTCCGCACGAAGTCGTCCGGGGTGAATTGCAGGTTGAGCGCGGCAAGTTCCTTGCGCGGTTCCTTGACTGCCTTCTCCGGCGAGCGACCGCAGCCCACCACACCGAGGGTGAGCACGAGGACAATCGCACACTGCCCCAGCCAACTTGAGTTTCCGCGTTTCATGGCGTTGTCACCTTGTAGAATTTCTTCGGAGCACCGCTCGCCTCGGTGTCGAGAATGTCATTCGTGCCGCCCGCGTAAGGCACGCTCGGCGTTGGCAGCCAGTCAGTGAGGTTTGTAGAAATGGACAGCGTGAAACCGTGGCCGGTCTTGCCCTTGACGCGGAGCCGCATCGCGTTCGCGTTCTCACGCTGGATGCCGACGAACTCTGGTCGCTTGCAGAGGCCGTGGCTCCCTGCCGCGTGGATGGCTGTAACTTCCGCTGCGCTCAAGGCGCGGTTGAACACTTGCAGTTCATCCACCGTGCCGAGGAAGTAATCCGTGTTGAGTGCTGAGTCACCCTTGCGACCGATGGTCAGCGCCCCAGTGGACTGCGTGACCAACGGCCCGCTGACGTTTGTGCTTTCCGCCACGCCATTCCGGTAGAGCACCCACGCGCCCTGATTGTAGCTGAACGCGACGTGCTGCCAGACGCCTGACTGCGCGGCGTTGGTGGAGTAGACGGCGTGGCCGTTCTGGCTGCCTGCCATGAATCGTCCGTCCGCGCCGAGATACAGCCCCCAGTTCCACGCATCGGAGGCCGGTGATTTCACTGCGATGGCTTGGAAGCGCCCGTCCGGTTGCGGCAACACCCACGCTGCGACCGTGAACTGACCGCCTGCGGCAAAATCCAGACTGGCGTGGTGCGGAATCCGAACATAGTTGCCCAGCGCGTTGAGGATGAAACCGGAACCGACCTTGCCGGTGCCGAACACGAGTTCCCCCTGCGCCGTGCCGTGATTCGCACCTTGAATGTCGTTGGCGTTCCCATCACCAGCCCACCAGCCGAGGATGCCGCCCGGCGCTGGGACGCAATCCGACCTTGATGGTGCGGGCGCTGTCGAAGGAATGCGCCAGACCGCAAAGTAGGGTGATGGCTTTCCGCCTGCGGCCAAGAAGTTCCCACCGACGTATACGCGGTCACCAACCCTTACGATGGCACGAACCGCCGGAACGGCGTTGCTCCCGCCGACCCCGCTGCCGAGCGCCGACCAGCCGTTGGGGCCGCGCACGGCGACGTTCGCCGCAGGCACGCCGTCCATGCTGGTGAACGAACCGCCCGCGTAGATGTTCGCGCCGTCAGGTGACACGCACCAAACCGTGCCGACCGGCGTTCCCAGAAGTGTGGAGGAACCTTGTGTCGATGTTCGCCGCCACAGCCACGGGTAGAACTCGTAGACAAAGCTGCCATCGCTCTTGATGGCACCGGGCACCTGACCGCCGGAAACGACCTCCGGCCAGACGTTGCCCTGAAAGAGCCAGAGGTAGTTCTCCACCTGTCGGTTGACGCGGGCATAGAGGGCGTCAGGGCCGAACGCGAGTGACATGACCTGCCAGCCGGGCGACGGCGTGGACGTGTCCCAGTCAGAGCCAGTCCAGCGAATGAGGTAGGAGTGTTGCAGCGAGAAGCCAAGCCCGGCATGGGTGAAGTCGCCGCCCACGTAGACGCGATTGTCGGGGCCGACTTCGACCGAGCGAACCCAGCCATCCACTCCGCCCTGCATGAAGTTCCACGAGCCGTTCTCCCAATAAGCCACGTTGTTCGCCGGTGCTCCACCTGCTGACGTGAACGCGCCGCCCACGTATACACGCCCGTTGTGAATCGTGATGGCCGTGACGAGTCCGCCCCCGATGCCGGAACCGAGGGCCGACCAGTTGGTGCCGTCCCATTTGGCGATGTTATTGACCGACAGCGGCCCGGCCTGAGTGAACTGTCCGCCGACGAAGACATCGTTGCCGCTGACCGCGATGGCCCACACCGGGCCGTTCAGTCCATTCGTGGCAAACCGTCCGTCCCAGTTGTCGTCGTCAGCGGCCCACACGGAGGCACTGGCGATAACGAACAGTATGGCAACAGCAAATAGGCTGGTCGTGATTTTCATGGTCGTGGCTCGCTGCGGAGCAGAATGACCACGACCAAAAAGAAGGGGCGCGAACTCAACGCACCCCCGTCTGAGGCACCGCGAAGCGCCTTGTGCAGAGGAAACGCCAAGCCGCGCCCGATGGGCGCGCACCTAGCGGCTGGCCTCTGCACAGAGAAAATTCGCGGTTTTCAGACGAGGCCGTAGCCGTAGCTACGCTAAAATGTGATTCAGTTTGTCTACATGATTTGAGTCAGCACCCCGACATCGAGGCACAAGAGATTTGTATACGGGAAGGGTTCCGGGAACAAGAAGACCCTCCGACGCAGTTCAGTGCCCGCCAGTCACCGTGTAGCCAAGGCGGCGGAGGTCTTCTGCCAAGTCCTTTTCCATCTGCACCGCCGCGTCGAACGGCATCGGGTTCAAGTGCGCGTAAAGCTCCGGCAACAGCCGCAGGCCGTATCGCTTCACGACCCACGCGGACTTGATGCCAGACTTGTGGTTGGCAAACCGTTCCTCCGGCGACAACCCGGTCATGCCGACATAGACGCACGGCATCTTGGAGACGCGCTTGGGATTGGCGGCACGCACTTTCCTGTTCCGGCCCACAGCAGGGTCGAGCAGCACAACGTAGACATGGTGGTGGTGCTCCGGCTGGGGCTTAGGGCGAAGCGCCTTGAGCGTGCGGCGCTTCATCGGCTGCGCTTGGTGCTCCGGGCGGGGCGTGTTCGATTGTGGGTGGTCGAGGCGGTGAACTTGAAGAGGTCAACCACATCCACCTTCAACACCTGAGCGAACTTCTCCAACCCGGCCACGGACGGTGCATTGACGCCGCGTTCGACGAGACTGAGGAACTCCACCGAGCAACCGATGGCCTTGGCAAGCTGCACCTGCGTCAGTTGGCGTTTCCGGCGAAGGACACCGATTCGTTGTCCGAGTTTCTGTTGAAGCACGGCATCGACTTAGCAGAGGGACGAGTTTGTGGCAACGAAGCCAAACTACGGGCAGCCCGTCAGCGCCCGGAACGGCGACGCCTTGCACTGAGCGCATCTACATCCGTTCGTGTATACAGGAATGCGTTGCCCTTCTTAGTGAAGCCCAGCTTCCCTTCGACCCGCAGGTGCATCAACTCACAGGAGTCCACGCGCAACGCCTTTTCGGCTTCCTTGCTGGTGAGCCAGTCATTGACCTTCCCGGTCTTGTCCATGTTCAGGAAGGTGTGGAGGCTGACGCCTGCTTCAACGCTTCGACGACTTGCGCGAGGAAGTCGCTGTCCACGTAAGGCACCTGTCCGAAGATGAGTTCAGGTGCGCCTTCGAGTTTTGCTGCGAGATGGCCCTTGCCGAGCAGCCGCTCCGCGCCTTTCTCACCGAGCGCAATTTCAGACGTGCCTTCACCATCCACGCGCAGCACGAGCCGGTTGCCGAGGTTGGCTCGAAGCTGCATCGGCATGACGTTGGCATCTGGACGTTGAGCGGCGAAGACCAGCGAGATGCCTGCGGCACGGGCCTTCACACCCAGTCGCCCCACGATGTCGGACACCGCCGCAGCGTATTCCTCGGTCATCATCCACTCAGCGAACTCGTCGTGGATGACCCAAAGGAACGGCAGGCGTTCGGTCGCGGTCGGCTTCTTGTTCAGGTCGAAGATGTTCGACACCTTGTTTTCCTTGAGCACGGTGTAACGCCGGTTCATCTCGGTCACGAGTTCGTTGAGCGTCGCGACTGCCTTGTCCTGTGCCTCGATGATGCCGTCCTGCAAGTGCGGCAATCCCTCGAAGGCGAAATAGTCCACGCCCAGCTTCGGGTCGATTAGAACAATCTTCGCCTGCGCGGTCGTGTTGGTGCAGGCGATGCCCAAGATGATGTTCTGCATTAACACCGACTTGCCGCTGCCGGTGGAACCAGCGATGAGCGTGTGTGGCGCGTTCGACTTGGGCGATACGAACAGCGGGTTGCTGTCTTCCTCGCGCACGGCAATGAGCAGGTCGTGGTTTCCGTGGGTGCAGTTTGGGTTCCACTTCTTCCACACATCCGGCAGGTGAAGCACACGACGGTTCAGCCGGGCGATGGCAATGGAAACCACTCCGGGTTCGGCCCGAACGGAGATGACGTTCAGCCCGTGTGTGGTCAGGAACTCCGAGCGGCGTTTGAGCACTTGCTCGACCGTGAGGTTGGCGCTGCCTTGGAATTTCAACAGCGCCGCGTTCGGCGTGAGCGCCTTGGTCAGCAGCTTCGATTGAAGCTGGAACTGCTGCAACGCGCCTTTGCACTTGCTCTCGACCTGCCGCAGCCATTCTTCGTCATCCGCGCTGTCCTGCGAGCCGCCCTGATAGGCGGCGACGAACTGAACCACCTGCGGGAATGGCCACGTCCCTGTGGAAGCAGGCTGTGTGGCCGAAGGCGACGGGACTGTTGGTGATGTTGGCGATGGCATAGCGGGACTGGGCGCAGGCGGCGGTGGTGTGGTGCCGCCGGTTGAACCCGATGTCGGAGTGCTTGTGGGAGGCTCTGGTTCTACAACGCGCCGGTGAACAATTTGGATGCGGTCAGACGGCTTGCGATACGTCTGCTCGTTCCAGATGTCGCTGCCCGCGTTCGCCTTTCGGATGGGCGTCGGGTTCGCGTCCTTTGCGTAGCTCAACACCAACTCACGGAGGCGTGCTCGTGAGAAGACTTCCTGCCACGAGTCATCAGACTCCGCCACGGTCACGAAGTCAGAGCACTCCGGCGACTCGGACGGGCCAGATACGAATACGTGCGAGTAACCGCGCATGTGGATGCCGCACTCACCGCAGCGCACAGCCTTCCGCCACGCCGACAAGTCAATCGGTGAGTTCGCTGGGAATTGGATGCCGTTCAGCATCAAGTCGGAGAAGCGCGACAGCCAGAGGTCGCGGTCAAGCCGCTGAGGGTCGCCGAAGATGGCGTCGTGGATACGTCGCACCGTGTCGCGCAGTTGCTTCTGCGATTCCTTGCGCTTGGCCGACAGGCTCGCGTGGTCGATGTATTTAGACTCCGAAACGATGACCGCCAGTTGAAGTTTCCCGTCCGGCGTTTGCTCAGGGGTGAGAGCGAGGATGTCGGCTATCTGTTCTTCACGTTGCCCCAGCCACTCGGCGTAGTCGTCGAGGAAATACCAACCAAACCGTCGCGTTGCGCCAAGCTCGTGACGAATCATGTAGCGGCTGAGGACGACGCCCATCAGTTCGCTGGCGTTGCGACCGCGCTTGGCGGCACGCAGCACGATGTCGCCTGAGATTTCGTTCGCGTCGTTGATGAATTTCTCCGTGAGCGACTTGCATTCGGCATCGCTCAACTCAAGATTCAAGTCCTTGACGCGCCCCAGCACCATCGAACGCAGAAGGCTCAAGGAAGCCGTTGAGGAAATCAGGATGTTGCGGCCTTGCGTCGCGCCCTGCTTGTAACGGATGACCTTGACCTGCTGGTTCATCAGTTGGCGGCGGTCGAGAAGCTCGTCGTAGTTCACCACCCAGTTTCCGAGGTTGTGAATCTCCTTGAAGATACTGGCGGTCTGCGGGTCGTTGAAGTCGAGCTTGCGGGCCGGGAGAAGGCGCTTGGCTTCAACGCAGTCCCAATCGCCGCGAATGAAAGTCGTGAGAGCGGTGATGAAAGCCCAGCCTTCCTTCGTCTGCACCGGACAGCACAAGTAGACGACCGATTTCATGTCATCGCTTGGCGATGGACGCCGCCGCGACCATCGCGCCGGGATAAACGTGGCTGAGTCCACAGGCACGCACGTTTCTGTATACCATTCCAAGCCAGCGTGCCGGGCGATGACATCCTGCAAGAAAACCATGTCGGCGGGTGGGCCGTCTTTCGGGTCGGGCACCGGCGCTTGGTCGGCCATGATACCGATGCGAAGTCGGGCCATGAAGTCCTTCGCGGCCTCGCTGGATACAAACGTGTCCGCATCGGCATCCGAAGACTCGATAATCTTTTCGTAGAGTTCGCGCAGCTTCGCGCCGTCGCGGTGACGCAGGATGATTTGGCAGCGCATGTCATCCTCGTCCTCGTGAAGCTCGTTCATCTTGTCTACGAGCGAATACGGGAGCCGGGCTGAGTCACAGTTGTAGAGAACAACTGAGAGATTGGCCCGCTCGTGCGGATAGAGGGACAGGAACCGCTTGGTCAAATCCACGATGAGCGTGGATGTCTCCGCCGGACTCTCGTTTGTGTCGTCGTAGCCGTCGTTGCTGATGACCGGCGACTCATGGAGGCTGTAGTCGAGATGATGGTCGGTTAGCGAAAGCATCTCCGGTTTCTTGTCATGCCAGCCCAGCACGATTTCCGGGTAGTAAGGATGCGCGAGTTCCGCCTCAAGCTCGTTGAAGAACAGCGGCGCGTCGCCGAAGAACACATTTTCCGCCGTCAGCAAATACTTGAGCAGCGACGACACTTGAAGCGCCTTGTTCGCCATTGCTGACAACCGGAGCGGATGCCACGGAGCAGCGATGGCGGTAACGCGCCCGCCGTCCACGATGACCGCACCAATTTGAAGCAGCGGACGCAACAGGCTCTCCCGGTTCCGGTCACCCTTCGCGTCCCGGCAGATAGTGTCGAGCAACGCGCCGTAGTCTTCGGCCTGTTTGACCAGCCCCGCGCACGCCAACCCTTCGTCGGCGAAGCCTTTGACCGCAGCTTGGTAGCTCTGCTGGAACGCTTGGAACAACGCCAACAACTTCGCGCCGGTCGCCTCGGACACCAGTCCCTCCTGTTGGGCCTTGGTTAGATTTGCAGGCCACAAAAGAGAGATGTCGTTCTCCTTCTTGTAGGTGGAGACAAAGGAACCACGGTCTTGGCCGTAGGCCGGTGAAAGAGTGCGGACGTTCCGCAGGTCGAGGGACTGGTAGCGGCCCTTGCCACTTACCGGCTCCCGGTTCACGCGGCAGAGCATGAGGGGATGTTCAGCAAGGCGCAGCCAGTCACCAGCGAACTCGCTCGCGATGGAGTTCGGGTCGAACATCCAGACCAGTTGCTTGAAGTATGTCTCGGTCGTGCCGGTCGTCAGTTCGACCTCCAACTCAATCAGGAACTTCAACTGCAACGCAGCCTTGGCGGCGGACTTGTTTCGGAAAGGCTTGGATGCCCGTTGCCACTGGTCGGCCAGCGCATCGAAGTTCATCAAGTCACCGACATCCCATGAAACGCGATTTCCAAAGAGGGACTTCAACCCACGATAGCGACGGGCAAAGAACAGCCCGGCCTCTTCGTTCAGTTCCTTGAGGTCTTTCTTCGTGCGCCGGTCGCAGGTGATTTTCAGACGCCGTTTGGACGAAGGAGCGTCGTCGTGGTCGAACAACCGTTCCAGACAGAGTGTGAGGCCGATGAGGAAATCTTCCGTCTCGATGGGCGCTCCGAAAATGAACCTGTCCCACTTCGCTTTGAGCGACGATTGCTCTTTCAGTTCATTTCGGTGCCGCCGGTAGAAATCTTCGTCCTCGTCTTGCGCTTCCGTGCGAACGCTGTCCCGCAGCCGTTCCAGATAATCGCGCTCATCGGCGTTGAGCAGCGACTCATCACGCTCGTCGTAGAATTCGAGGGTCGCTTTGCCGAGGTTGAACCTCTCCTTCTTCAAGCCGTCGAACAGCGGCTTGACCATCTCCCATTCGCACTGCGCGAGTTCGGCAGCCTGTTCGTTCCAGCCGCTCGCTGCGGAAATGAAGGTCTTGATGGTGGGATGGATTTCCTCCGGGATGGAGTCCTTCACCTTGTTGAACGAGTCCGTCAGTTCATCTTCCAGCAGCAACGTCTGCGCGGGTGTCTGCTTCACGAGGAAGCACGCCCGCCGTTTGATGACTTGCCCGTAGAGCGCCTTCCACCGCGACGTGTGTCCGGCGTTCTTGGCCGTGAGGGATGATGCAAAGGCCGTGTCCTTCGGAACGTGCAGTGCAGGCAGTGCAACACCGAGCGCGTTCAAGACTGGATGGCCGTCCTGCATGGCCACGCGGGTCTGCAAGATGTATGCGGCGAGCCGGTCAAGCGCAACCGACCGAACTTCAAGCAAGCCCTCCAAAGCCTTGACCCACCAATTTTGGTGCACATCCAAAATGGGCAATTCCTCGGAAGCCCACTTCACCCAAAGCGCCGGATGCGCGTAAAGCTCCGCCGCGCCGATAGGCACCAGTTCCTTGAGCGACTGTTCTTCGTCGTCGCCGGTGTTTGCCACGAGCAAGCCCGACTTCGAGCACGCGGCATTTCGGAAATAGGTCGTGCGCTCGTTGGTGAGCGTGTGCGCGGGCAGACCGTGACCACCGACGAAGTGAATCGGCAGTTTGATTTCAACCAGCGCCGACAGTGAGGCATCGGCGAGGATGGTCTTCGCCACGGCTGCCGTCTGGTCTGCGCTCAGGCAGTCGAGCAGGTAACGAGCGACGCCGGTGGAGTCATCGTCCGTCAGGCGGTCGCGCAGGTAGCTGGCGACAACTTTGCCAATTAGTTCGTCGCTCGTCATCGGGCCTCCGCGTGATACGGGTTGACGACGTAGGCGCAACCATCCGAGAGCCGCCTCAACAAGCCCAAGCTGCCGAGGCGCTGTTCAAGGCGTCGTGAGTTGCCCTGAAACGCCTTCTTCTCAAAGTCATCTTTGGAGAGCACTGCCTCTGCTTCCTTGTCGCCGAACACGAGGCCGTAGCGTTGGTGGAGCCGGGCTAGGAACTGGTGAAGCTCGATGCGCTTCTCCACGTTGGCGAACAGCAGGGTCTTGAGCAACGTGTCGGTGGGCGCGTAACGCAGCTTCACGGTGCCGCGCTTCGACACGAGTCCGATTTCTCGTCCGTAGTTGCGATGAATGTTGGCGACGTGTTGCCGGTGCCGCTTCATCGCCTCCTGCCCAAGCCGGTTGATGAGTTCATTCGCATCGGGCGGGCCGTCGTAGTCGTCACCCCAACGCACGCGCTCCTTGAGGATACGTCTGCACTTCTCGAACGCACCACTTTCGCTAGTAGCCTGCTTCCATTCCTCGGACTGCTCCACGTTCGCGATGAACTTTTCCACGGCCTGCGCGGGCAGCAGATTGTTCGACTGATACAGGTCGCAGGACACCTCGCGGACGAGCGTCTTCTTCGGCGCTACCACTTCGCAGATGAGTTGCAGCGGCGTGGTCATGCCCAACAGTTGGCGTGAAACGGTCAATTGGTATTTGAGAAGGTGCAATCCGGCCAGATTCACTAGATGCGGAAATACATCGAAGCCGGGGATGTTCAACCGCAACACGGCCAACCAGTCGTCGGCGAGGTCGTCATAGCAAGGATGACTCGTGTAAGGCAGGAACGCATTCGCTCGCTCCTTGCTCATGTCCTCGTCTACCGGGGACTGTAGACACCGAATGATGGAGTCCCAAGTCTTGTCCGTTTGCGCGAGCCGTCCCTTGAGCGCCGCGAGAAGCTCCTGCTTGCGCGGCGTCCGGCAGAGCATCAGGTAAAGCATCTCACCCGTGCGACCGAAGAAGCGCCGGTCGTTGGTCGAGGCGTTGTTGTCCAAGTCCTCGTAGAGACAATCACGCCCATACGGGAAGACGAACTTCGATGTCCACCGCTTGTTGCTGTTCACTTCGAGGCTGGTCGAACGCACCAACGACACGACCTCGCAGAAATCTTCAAAGGAGTGGAAATGATTTTCGAGAAAGCCGAACTCCGGGTGATTGAGGCCCGTCGCCGCCGACTTCATCCGCCTCATCCACTCGTCCCATCGGTTGCTGTCGTTCGGATAGTTGAGGCGGATGTCCGGCAAGTGAGGGTTGTTGAACAGAATGTTCCGCAGGTAGAGGCGATGCGCGGCCCGATACTTCAACTCGTTCAGCTTGCCCTGCTCATCGAACGCACGGCCCTTGTCGTTCTCGTGCGTGAACACGTTCAGGAACTCAAGGAACACGAACCACGGCAACTGCTCGTCGTAAAGGCGATGCCCCCATATCGCCTCGTCCACCCACATGGAGGACGACTGCTCCAAGCTCTCCGGCGGCGGCAATGGTTGTGGCAGCGCGTTCATGGCATGATTTCAACCGCCCGTGGGTCGGGTGTTCCCTGTTCAGTGAGCGACAGGAGCGTGAGGGAGATGGTCGAGCCTGCTGGTGCCTCTTCCTTGGCCTGCCGTTTGGTGTAGGCCGCAATCAACTGGCTCTTGAACGCGAGCAAGTCCTCGTAGCATTCCTTGGAGAAGCTGGCGGGCAGCGCGCCCTCCATCGCGATACGTGACAAGAACTCGTAGCGGATGAGCGTAAGGTTGAAGTCCACGAAGTTGTCCGGCGCGAAGTAGACCGACAGGAGCACGCGCTCACTCGCCCGGTCGTAACGCAGAATGACCTTCTCGCCCTTGCTCGGCTCGACGGACACCCGCTCGACTAGGATGCGGCTGACTTTGGCCTGCGAGTAGTTGCCACTGGTCGCCAGAAAAAGTTCCCGGTCGCTGTTGATGAGCATTCCGGTGAACACCCGGTTCAAACCTTTGACCAGTCGTGACACAAGCGGGCGCTTAACGACCGCACGGCCCTTGAGCACTTCCACGACTTCATCGAGGTATTCTCCGGCGAATCTGAACACCGTGAGTTCCCACAGGTTCAACTCGAACTCGTCCGCTTTGGGAATCTTGAAGAACAACCCACGCCTCTGCGCGACCAGCATTTGCAGGAACTCCTTGTCCTTCTCGTCGTCTTCGCTCGTGCCCTCGATGTATTCGTGCTTGGCCGCATAGAACCGGTCGTCCGCGCCATAGAAGCCGTCCTGCTTGATGAGCGCGTTGAAGTGGTCGCCAAGGTGGTCGTCGTCCTGACCGAAGATGAGCAGGTTGTCCACGCGGTTCGATGTCTCGTTGCCGATTTGAAACCGCTCTAGGAAGTCGAAGATGGTGATGGACTGTCGTCGGATGTCGCCGAGGTTCGCGCCGAAGATGTTGTTGTAGAGACTTGCCTTGGACACCGTGCCCGCCGCGATGAGCTTCGGCACGTCGCCGGGCTGCATCAGGCAATCCTTCACGTCTGGGTGACCGAGCACAGCGTTGGTGAGCAGAAGAAGAATCTGGCGCACCGGAACGTGCAGGCCGTTGTAGTCGCACAGTTCAAGTAACGACCGTAGGCGAGCCTTCACCAAGGGCGTCCCAAGCAGTTCGTAATTTCGCTTGATGGGACACTTCGGGCCGAACACGTCGTTCTCGCCGGGCACGCCCTGCTTGAGTTCATCCCAACCCGGATGTGTCAGAAATTTCTCGACGGCACGGTCAAACAACTCGGCGGAACTGGCGCGGCTCAGATTGAAAAACCGTAGACGCACTCCGGTCTGTTCCTGACGGTCTTCGACCAGCAAGTCCTCGAACACCTGCCGCGCCCGCTTTACGTCATCGGTGTCCTTCAACCGACGGAAGGACTCAATGAGTTGCCCGTCGTTGGCCGCGATAAGAAAAATCTCGTCGGCCTCCGGGTTGAACAACGAGTGGCAAAACTTTTGCAGCAACTCTTCCTTGTCGGCCTCCCACTCAGCGCCCTGCTGTGGTGCCCAGCCGCTCAGGTCGCGGATGAAATGAATCTGCACCGAGCGATACTGCGACGGGTCGTGAGACTCAGGCCAACTTGTCCGGTCTTTCGGATAGTGGAACCGGATGGTCAGGTAAGGGTTGTTCGAGGCCCAGTCTTCGTCCTTCCCTGCGAGTGCCTTCCAAACTTGACGACACAGGTGCGTCTTCCCGTCGCCCGCCGTGCCGGTCAGGATGACCGAAACCGGGTCAGCCGTGGCCTGATTGAATGAGTCTGCAATGCGCTTTTGAAAGGGATGCTCGAAGTCGATTGGGGCGATTCCTTGTTTGCGAGCCGACCGCTGAATCGTCTCATCATACATGTTGTCATTCCGGGGCACCGGCCCGTAGTGACGAAGGAATTTCAACCAGATGTGGCTTTGGCTCATGTCGGGTCAAGCCTCAGTAAACAGTCAACTGAACTTCGGTTAAATTACGATTGAGCAGCCCCGCCAATTCTCTTCGGAGCGCATCCTCATCCGTGTTGAGTTCGGAAAGTTCACCTCCCGCAGCGTGGTAGAGCAGTTTCAAAGCAGCCTTCTGATTTTCCGGCTGCGTGAGCATCCTGCCGTTCGTCTTATCCCAAAGCAAACCAACCCACGGGTTCTTTGCCAAGTCCATAGGCACTTTGGAAACTTGACGCATCGCTGCTGAAAGCGAAACTCCGTGCGCCACAAATTTGGACACTACTTCAATCGCTAGTTGCAATCCGACTGGACGAAAGAGCAAGTGCCCTCCATCGGCGTGCCTGTATTTTCCTGCGGCACATTTGCTGGGGATACTTCCAAATACTTCGCGGACTTCCGGGAAATTGCGGGCTAGACTCTTCCACAATGCAGTTGCACGCTTGAAAAACTGAGCAATGTCGCTTTCCGAAGGCCGGACACGTTTAAGGTCAGTCCAGTTGTTTTGGCCGATTCTAAGAAACGCATCCATGCAATCGTATACCGTAGAGATGGTGGTAAAACTTTGATGGTCGGACGGAGGTAACGACTTTGTTTTCCTGATGGAAACCTTCTCCTGAAAATCACGGCTATCTTCAACAAACAACCGAGTCAAAATTGCAACTACATCGTCCTCGTCCAGCGCGATGATTTCCTCCTTCCGAACAGGTTTGGCGAAACGGTTAAGCCGGGTGAAGAGACGGCGAGTTCGTTCACGTCCGGCATCATCCTCCTTGTGGGCGACAAAAATGGCGCTGACTTCCTCGACGCCCAGCGAGCGTTTTGCCGCCACTGCTTCTCGGATTCCAACAACGCGATGCTGTCCGTCGATGGCAAACAGTTTCTCGTCCCCTCTCAAAGTCAGAATGCCAAACGCTCCATCGAGGTAATCAGGAAGACTGTCAACGGGTAGACTGTCTGACTTTCTAACGTCCAGTTCATACCATTCGGGTGCTCCGCGATAGACTCCGATTACAAGTGAATTGAAGAATCGTTGAGCGTCGGTAAGCAGATACTTTTTAATCTGCGCCGCGTGTTTGGACTCATCCAACTCTCGCTGGATTAGTTCCTTCAACACCTTGCTTTTGTGGATTTCCTCAGCCGCCCTAACTCGCTGCGCGATGAAGCGCATCTTCATAAAGGTGATGTAATAAACCCAATCCCCAATTGTGGCGCGAAGTGCTGGCAAGCAGAGTGTTTCCATTCGTGTATTCCTAGAAGGCTTTGCCCACCTTGCGAATGGCAGCGGGCAGTTTGTCGTTACAAGGGGGCAAATGAGCTTCAATGAGTCCGTCCTCGACACTGTTAAGTCGGTTACGAGGCACCCCGGTAAACGCGAACCAAACGTGCTTATCGTAGACGTTGAGCAAGCGGAAGACTTTGGGCCTGCCACTCTCACGTCGTTCACGGTTCAGATACTCGCTGAACCGCTTCCTCAAGCTCACAGCTTGACCGACATACATGAGGTATGAGCAGGACGGGTGATTAGCGACCGATGGCAAAATGAGCAACGTGTAAATGCCCGAATCAAGAGGCACGCTCTTGCGGGTTGCCTTGCTTAGTCGAATCAGGTTCCAACCCGCAATTTTGGCATCTTTGTATGCCGCCCATTGTTCAGGTGACAAGACGAAGCGGTATTGCCGAGCCAGCAGCGCATCCTGTTCTTCAATGATGTCGTGCAGTTTGCGCCCCATAACCATGCTCAAAGCTGGCAAATCAGGCACGCCTTCGGCCCCTCGTCTTCTTCCTCCATCCCTGCGAGCACTTCAACGAGGCGCTTGTTGCCACGGTTGGCCTTGCGGCGTTCCTCGTATTCAGCGTAGCGCCGCTTGATGCCCTCGATGGTTTCCGGCTTGCGTAACTCGGTCAACGGCATCCCTTGAATCCAAGTGAATGTCTTGCCGGGGTCGTCCGTGACCTTCTCGTATTTCATCGCCGCCTCGAACTGGTCGGGATGATTCTCAAGCAGTCGCACCCACTCGATGGGCCGTTGGAAGAAGCAGAAGAAGCAGCCGGAGTGCGTGCGGCCCCACTTGAGATAGGGCGGCATCCCGATGCCGCTGTCCTGCAAAATCTTCATCACGCCCGCGTAGTCGATGCCGTCCTCCTTGAACGGGAACACCGCCTTGATGTTGTCCTTGGTGCTGATGTAGCCCACGCGGTCTTCGTCAGCCCGGATACCGACGTAGCTGACCACCGGCTCGTCACCCACGTATTCTTCAAACGGTTTCAGCTTGAGCAATTTGGTGCACCACCTCATCTGCGGCGAAGGCAGATAGCCGCCGAACACGTCGAGCCAATGGTCAAACCCGGCCTTGGCGTTGAGCCGGACAATCTTCTTGCCCAAGAACGCCTCGACGCGGTTCAGGTATTCATACGTCTCGGTCAGTTCCTTGTCGGTGTCGCAAAAAACGTATTCCATGTCCTTCACCCGGTCGCGCATGTAGAGCGCGAGGGCCGTGCTGTCCTTGCCGCCCGACATACAGAGGATGTGCCTTGTGGGTTTGCTCATGGTTTCGTTTTTTCGACTTTTTCCAACTTCGACCAGATGGCCCGCGAGGCCGCCGCTAGACCGAGGCGCTTGTCCTTGGTCAGCAGTGCGTCAAACTCAGCTTGCAGTTCCCGTAGTCGATTCTCTTCGTCTGCCGTGACGTGGATGACCTGCTCGTGCTCGGTGCCGTTGGCCTGAGTGATGGCGAGCCGGATACCTATACCGGTCTTCGAGGGTTTACCGTCCACGAACACGATGCTCTCGACACGGTGAAAGCGTGAGGCCAACGGAGCGAGTTCTTGAACGAACAAATCGTCTTCGGCGTCGTGCCACTTCGCGGGCGGCTTGAGCGCCAGAAAGCTGCCGAGGGACTCTAGCCACTCCGACTCCGGCAAGTTGTCATCCATCAACCGGAGGCAGAAGGCGCGGAGCTTCGGTTCATTGACGCCGAGCACCACCTGTTCAGCACGACGCGCCAGCGCCGACCGGAACTGCTGGAAGGAGCCGGGCAGGTCGAACGCCTCACGCAGCATTCTCCGTAGACGCTCCTGTAATTCCGGGAATGCGGCTCGCAGTTCGTCGAGCGCGGCCTTCAATCCACGGATGAACGCCTGCGTTTCCTTGCTCGCGGCGGCGTTGGCCGGGAAAGGTTCAAACCCGCACGCTTTCGGCAGGTCGCTAAACAGGAGCTTGGAAGGCTCACGCGCCGCGAGGATGGCGTCGCGCACGGCCAGCGCCGTAGATGAGAGCTTCTTCGTGTTGTGAACGTAGGCCGGAAGCTGGGCCACAAAAACGCAGAGCGGCTTCACCACATCCAGCAACTCCGTGCGCCGTTCGCCGGTCGGCTTGACCTCCAACACACTGAGCAGTTTCTCGAACAGTTCGGCGCGGACACCTTCAATCTTGCAGTATTGAATCTCGAACCGTTCCGGCTGCTTGGTCAGCACCAGCATGTGCTCGCCGGTCATCTCGCGCAGGAAACTGCCATCCTTGTAGAAGGCCACGTCCTGTTCATGCGCGATGGCGAACACGGTGAGCAGGAGCGGAATCATGCCGTCGCGCACGCCGAACGGGGGACGCCGCAGTTCAGCGAACAGGTCAGAAATCTTCACGCGAGCGTCCGGCTGGGCTTTCACCACGTCCCGAATTTTTCTGAGCGTGGGCAGGACGTTGCACTTCTTGTCGCGGTTTCCGTGCGGCTCACCAATGCGCCAAACGCCGTCGTGCTCCTGATGAATACCTGTGTTCAACAGGACGGAGAGATACATGCTCATCTCCGGCGGCTTCTTGTCCGGGTTCATCCCCAGCAACGGCGCTTTGCCGTCCGTGAACATTTTGTAGACGAGTCGCATCCGCGCTGCCGCCGCCGCCGAACTCAGGTTGCGGCGGTTGACCAATTCATTGTGGACGCGAGGCGCTTCCTCGAACGAGCGGTCACAGATGCGCGAGAGTTCATAGAGCAAGTGCCGACCGTCCTTCACTTGGAGAGGCTGGCCCTGATGGAACCATGCGAGCGATGTGCGCTCACCAAACTGTTTGAATCCGACCTGCGCTTGGATGCGGCGCTCCAACTGTGCGCGTGCGGCCTGACGCTGGCGCGAGACTTCCTCGCGGCCATACTTGTCCCCGTTCAGTTCTGGCGTGTTCGTCGCGACCCAATCCCACCGCTGAACTTCCTGCACCAGCCCCGTCAGGTTGCTCAACGGCTGCGGCACCGCGACCAACCAGTTGCGACGTGCGATGACCTCCTGCTGTTTTGCAAACTCAAGGGCCACGCCGCGCTCAGTTCCGGTTTCGCACAGGGGCACGACGATGACGCCATCCGCTTCGCCATCTTGCGCCGCGACCAAACCCGGCAGTTCAGCAATCGAGCAATAGCGCACGTCGAAGTGCCGCAAGTTGCCGGTCGTGATGTAGTGCCTGCGGGCGACGATGGGGCGTGATTCAAGATGCTCCTTGATGATTGAAGCGACGCGCTGAGGCGTTTGCACTGCGCGTCGCGCATCGTCCAAGGCACGTTCAAGGTCAACTGATGTATGTGGCCACAGGCAAAGACCACGACCCCGACCACGGTCGTAAAGCACACGCTTGACCCGTTGCAGCTTTTCCAGTGCGGCCCTGACTTGACGCTGCTGGCCTTGGTCATCACCAGCCACAGCGCACACCACTGTCGCCTCGGTCGCCAACAAGTCGTCGTTGAGCAGATTCAGGAGGCCAACGGTTTTGAGTATCTGGACGTGGAGCGGTTCCTCGGTCGCGTAGCTCTCGATGACCGACTCGATGAGGCTCCAATGACTTCGGAAGCTGGCGACCGTCAGTTTGTGCCCGAAGTTGGTTCGCACGTAATCGAACAGGTTGCTGAGACGATACGGTTCCGCATTTTGTAGACGCTGCTCACTGAAAGCCTGCAAACCGAACGGCTCGTTCGACAGCAGGAAGCTGAACAGGGAACGCTCATTTTGGCCGAAGCGTTTGAACACGCGGATTAGAGCGGGCAACAACGTGGGGTGCAGTGGATACAGGCGTGCCGCCAAATCCATGAGCGGCTGGCGTTGCGTCGCACCGAACCATCCGAGTTCGACGGCCTGTTGCATCGCATGGCGCAAGGCCGATTGTTGCCCCCTCGGTATGTGGTCTACCTGCACGTTGAGTGCTGATGCGATGAGATGTGCGACCTGCTCGACCGGCTGGTTGAAAACAATTTCCTCAAAGCGACCAGCGACCTTTTCCCACTCGCGCTGTGCAGATTGATTTAGCTGGTCGGCGTAGGCGTTGAATCCTTGGTGCAACATGCACAGGACGAACAGCGGTTCGCTGCCGCTGCGCGACGCGGCCTCCGCCAACCTTTGCAACAGGAAAACATCCTGCCGATGCGGGTTGAGTGCAGCGAACTCAAGGAACTTGCCCAACTCGTCTACGATAATAAGCAGGCCGTGCCCCTTGCCATCGGCGATGACTTGGGAATTCGCGTCGAGGATGGCGTCAACGACCTGTTCGTCGCTCGGTTCAGTCTTCGCTTTGAGCAGTCGCTCAATCGCTTCTGCTGGCTTGGCGTTCGCGCCTCGCTTGTAACCGGACGCGATGGCGTTGTGCAAAGCAGTGAGGATGGAGGTCGCGAGCGGTTTACGGGAGCATGTGACGAGCACCGGCAGATACGCAGGCCGCGCAACGCCGAGCTTTTTGAACTCGAATGCCCGCGCAATCTGCGGGGCTTGCTTGTGGTCACGACCGGCAAGGACATTCGCGACCAGCAGGGCGAAGCTAGACTTCCCGGAGCCGTAGTCGCCGGTGACGCGCCACGCCCTGCGCCCGGACTTCGGTCGAAGCCCGTCACTGATGCGCTCCCAGCACTCCTGAACAAAATCAGTCCTGACGTAACCGGAAAGCGCAGCCGAGTCCTCGAAGTCACGCTCAAGCTGAACCGAACGAAGGAAGCGGCTCTTGATGTTGAAAACGTCTACAATTCGTCGTTCGCCCATGTTCATCCCTCGTGCCGGTAAATTTCTTTGAGCAAATCGGAATTCTTGCGCTGGCCCTGTCGCCGCACCGTTTGCAGGTTGGCCGACTCAGCGTAAGAGAAGTAGTTCTTCGTCTGCCGCGCCAGCGCCTCCACTCGCGCCCTGATGTCATCCTCCGGCAATTTGAAAATCTGACCGGGACTGCCGTGGCCGTGGGCCACTTCACGGAAGGACAAGCTGTTCTCCGATGACTCGTGGCGTTTGTTCCAAAAGTCGTTCAGGGCGTAGACAAAAAGTTCAGAAGTGATGTCGGGCTTCTCTTCACGCCGAAACGCATAGACGGGTTCAGCACGGCCCTCACCTTTGTCCACAGGACGCTCGCCCACGCGGATGATGAGTTCCAATTCGGTGAGCGGCGAGTCGAGGTTGTCCTCTTGAACCTCACCCTTGCGTCCGCGAGTCGGAAAGTAGCTGTGAAGGAACGTGTCCCAGTGCTGGTCGATGGTGACCGGCGACAGCCCTTCCTCCTGCAACGCCGCCTCCTTGTGCAGCGCCCGGATGACCACGCTCGGCACAAGATGCGGGTCTTGCCAGCGGTTGAGCAGGTAATCCCACGCCAACAAAGGACTGCGAGTGTCAGTCGAAAGATTCCAGTGGATAATCCAGAGCGTCCTGATGTCCTCCATGTAGGGGTCAAGGCCGTTGTCTCCCAGCAACAGACTTCCGAGTTCGGTGAGGGCGTGACCGGAGCCACGCGAATTGGTGCTCACCATGCCCGTGACCTGCGACCAAAACCGGATGGAGCGCACCATGTTTTTGCCGACGCCCAAGTCCACCATCGCCTGCTCGTCGTCTGCGAACAGCTTGGGGTTGTCATGCAAGCCGCGCACGGCCTTGGGCAACCAAGTGTAGCGGCACGCGAAAGACTCGTGCCCGGAAATGCGATATGGCGTTGTGGCGGTCATCCGTTCGGTAGTATCGGAGGCTGAGAATGTTCTGCGCCCGGAACGCTGTCGAGAGCGGATTCGGGACGCGGGCAGTTTCGGCAACCGTGTTCTGTTTTTTGTCTTCGATGCACTCATTCGCGTGACGACCCTAGCAGGCGTGGTCGGTCAAATACCGTCCGACCCCCTGAAACAGAAAACGCGGGTCAGGGCCGTCAGTGCGTCGGTTACGACCGATTTAGCGTGCCGTCCGAAATCCCCATCGTCTGCAACAACAGCCGGGCCTGCGCCTTGAGTGTCGCTGGTGCAGGTTGCGGCGGAAGGATTTCCGCGAACCGCCCTTCAAAATTGCCGAGGTCTGGAAGGTCGGACTCGCCGAACCCGAAGAAGCCGCCTACATCCGTGCGGATGATGGGGAGGAACTTCTGGCGCTTCTTGTCCCGCGACTCACCGGCCAGCACCACGACCTCGTGCCGGTCGATGGCCTCGGACGGTGCTTCGTCCGGGTCGAGTGTTTCCCCCGGCGCGGCCATCTTCATCCACGATTCAAGAATCAGGACGACTGCGGTGACATCATGCGCGATACAGATTAGGCGGGCCGTGTTCGCGAAATTGTTCTTGGCCCTCTCGTCGCCCATTGACTCTGGCAGATAAACCAGCAAGCCCTTCGGTGACAGCGCCATGACCGTGGGCGGGACGCGGCCAGCCTGACGCATCGAGAACAGCGCGAAGTCCTCAGCCTGCGCGAGCAGGTCGTTGAGCGTCGATGGTGTCTGGCCGGATGGCATCGCCGAGAGAGTGTCTGAAATTCGAGCGCGGCGGGCAAGCGCCACAGCGAAGACTCGAACAAGAGTCGGAGCGGCGAGTGCTTGTGAGGCCGGAAGGGGTTCCGTCCAGCACCGGTTCGCTAGTTACAACATGGTCTTGAGCTTCTTCGTCAGCCCTGAGCGACCCGAACCCAGTTCCACGGGGAACAACAACACACCCGCCGTCGCGCTCTCGTCGCAATCCTCTGCTGCGCGTCAGCCCGAAGCAGTTGACCCGCTCGACCGCCACATCCTCGATTACGTTGATGGTGAGCGCCTCGGCTTTGCCGTCCGAAGCTGGACGCTGGTCAACGAAATCGCGAAGGCCATGAAGCCGTCATCAGAAGCAGAGCGTCGGCGCATCGTGCGGGTGCTGCTGCTACGGTTGAAGCTGCTCCTGCACAGCAAGGTCATCCGTCGCGCCGGGCGGCATCACATCTACCTGCACGTCGATGGACAGCCTGCTCCCCTGTCGCCTTTCACCCGCAACATCCCTCGTCGGCGTCGCCGGATTCGGCGGAGGCAAGTGTTCGCGCAGCGGCCCGGTTCAACGACAACAGCACAGATTCCGACCGCAACCTCCGTGCAGTCGTCCCAGCCGTCCCTGCCGAGCAATGCGGCTCCTTTGCAGGCGATTAGTGCAGAGGCACAGGCGACACCGGCAAACGCGGAACCGCCAGAATCCAAAAGCGCAGAAGACATCATGGTCGAGGGTGCGGTTTCGTTCGTTACCCAGAGCACCAAAGCCGATTCGACTCGTCTGGCGGCGAACATCAAGCGGCGCATCGCGTCCCTCAAAGCTGGCTCCCGACTAGCGAGGCATCGGTGGAGCAGGCGAAAGATTTGGACGGGCTACGTCAACGGGGTGCGATGCTGGCGCGGGCGGCGGGTGCAGTTGCCCGATGGGGTAGGCGCAGAAGTGATGGTTGCGAGGCGTGGCAAGGTCTTGGTGTTCGCCGACCGCCGCGCCTCCATCTTGGCTTCGCGGTTTCGCGCCGTCACGGCAGAACAACTCGTAGTGTGCAAGATGCCGGAAGCCGTCTTGCTCGGCGAGCGAAAGCGCGGGAAAAAGGAGCGCCCAAGCGAAGCCAAAGAGGCGGCGTGCAGACGCAATGGTGCTTGCCCCGTGCGTCCGGGTAACAGACCGCGTGGACGACCACGGAAGGCACTGCGAGGTTCGCCTCCTTGACCGAAGGCGTCATGCAGTTGCCCGCAGAGCTTGTTTGCTCAGGGCAATTTTTTCCTTCAACGAAAGTTTTCGCGACGGCCCCGTCTCAACGGGTGCAGGAGCAGGTTGCACTGGCTGCTTTGCTTTGGGGTCGGGCTGCTCACCCTCAAGCGCCGATTTCACTTCGGCGGGTTCACGCCGGAGAATCTCGACACAGAACGCATCAAGGCTCCCGGCCACGGCCAAGTAGTGCCCAGCGTCAACGACACGGCGGAGGGTGTCATGGTAATCACGGGAGGCTGGCTCCGTTGACTTGAGCGTGGCCAAGTCCTGCACAAGCCGACTCCGGTCGTCGTCCGACAACGGATAGTTCTTTCGGAAGACAGGCGCGGCGTCGCTGGTCACCGAACTGACCGTGGTCGTGCCACTGGACTTCTCCGTCGCTGGCTTTACGTCGGAACTGCCTTCCTGAGCTTCGATAGGCGGGAGAGTTACGTCGTGGGCTTCCAATGTTTCATCGACATGTAGAACTGAACCAATCTGCCCGGCGGACTGGCTGGGTGTGGCTGTGCGTGACGCGAAGAATTCTGAGCAGGTTGCTGCCGCCGCGCTCTGCATCTCGGCAGCAAGAGCGCCGGGAAATTTCGCATACTGCCGCTCAAGAAACTGGGTCAGCGCCGCCTTGAATGCTCCAACATCGAACAGCGCCACTGTTGCCGACGCGGTGTGCTCCACGACCACCACTGACTGCGGTGCAGCCGCGCTCTCTGGTTCCTTCGTGACCGGTTTCGGCTGGCTGCTTGTCTTTGACCGCACCAACTGCCCGGCGTCCGCGATGGTCATGGTGGGCGTGATTTCCCCGGCTTCAATCGCCTGTTCGATGATTGGCGCATCCAGCGCCGCGAGCTTGTCGAGGCTCTGCAAGGTCTGGGGCAAATTCGACCAGTTGGTCGAATTTGAGAGCGAGGGATGGCCAGCGACACGCATGAGTCGTGCGGCGGTGCGTTGGTCTATTTTCAGAAAGCCTGATTTGAA
>CAYQWK010000039.1:0-24619 GCA_964420805.1 uncultured Bifidobacteriaceae bacterium
CACGAACTACCTGTGGTCGGTGCCGGCGATGCAGATTTACGCCGCCCTGCGCGGAAGCACGCTCTACGTCGCGACGTGGTCGCCGGGCAACAGTGGGCCGAGCGACCATTTCATCTTCGTAAGCGACTCACTTTCACCGTCAGCCACGAACAACGCGCCGTGGGCCAAGAGCGGCAAAACCGCCGCGCCGGCCAGCAAGCCTTTCCTCGCGGCCGAGAGCCAGGGCACCTACGTCGCATGGTACAACGCACCGGCCAGTTCCGCTGCCGCCAAGGCGGCGGTGAACTCAGCGCAGTTGGAGGGAACGATCGACCTCGCCGCCGCGTTCGGCGCGGTGCCGCCGGTGGTTTATCTCGCGGCGGCGGCCTACTCGACCGCCAACGGCGGCACACTGCAATCACTCAATGGTGCAGGCACGGGACCGGACATCGATCCGGGCGAATTCCTTGCGCTGCCAACCGCGGCCCTGCGCGACCAAAACGCGGACGGATTGTTCGACCGGCTGGATCCGCTGCTGGATTTCCGCGTGCTGCGCTCGACGTGGGCCGGAACAAACATCGCGGTGGAATTCGCGTCGATGCCCAACCGCGCCTATCAACTTTCGGCACGGCCAAGCTTCAGCCTGCCGTGGCAGGACATGGCCGGGACGACGCGCACGGGCGGACCGCTGGACATCCAACTCACCTTCACGAACCTGTGGCCCGGAACCGCCACACAACAGTTCTTCCGCGTCCGGCTGCTACCCTGATCATCGCGGCACCGGGCCGGAGCGGAAACAATTGTTTGCGCGGACGGCGGCTTGGTGTTTCATCGCGCGCACATGAGCAAGACCGCACTTTTGTTTGCCGGCCAGGGCGCCCAGGTTGTCGGAATGGGCCAGGATCTGGCCGCGCAGTTTCCCGCCGCCCGCGCCTGGTTCGACCGCGCCAACGCCGCGCTGGGCTACGATCTCGCATCGATTTGTTTCCAAGGCCCGGACGCGGAACTGACGAAGACCGAGAACGCGCAGCCAGGAATCTTTCTGGTGAGCTGGGTCGCGTTTGAACTGCTCAAAGAGCGCGTGCCGTCACTCAAGTTCGAAGCCACGGCGGGATTGTCGCTTGGGGAATTCACGGCGCTGGCCGCGGCCGGAGTGTTGACGTTCGACGACGCGATCCGGGTGGTGCGCCAGCGCGGGCGTTTCATGCAGGAAGCCTGCGAGGCCACGCGCGGCGGCATGGCCGCGATTATCGGGCTGGATGAAGGCCCCACCCGCGAAGTGTGCGCGCAGGCCGGGGTGGAACTGGCGAACCTCAATTGTCCCGGCCAGATCGTCATATCCGGCCCGGCGGACAAGATGAACGCCGCCTGCGAACTGGCCAAAGCCAGGGGCGCCAAACGCGCTCTGCCGCTCAATGTAGCCGGAGCCTATCACTCGGGACTGATGGCTGGCGCGCAGCCGAAACTTCGCGACGCGCTGTCCGCGGTTCCGATTGCCATTCCCATGGTGCCAGTCATCTCGAACGTGACCGCGCAACCGCACGCCGCCCCGGGGGACATTCATCAACGGCTGGTGGACCAGGTCACCTCGTCGGTGCGCTGGGAGGAATCCATGCGCCATCTGCTGGCGCAAGGCTTCACGCGGTTCATCGAACTCGGACCGGGCACCGCCCTTTCCGGTTTCATGAAGCGCATCGACAAGGGCGCGCAAATGCTCAACGTGGCCGACGCGGCGAGTCTTGAAGCGACGGTAAAGGCGCTGACCGCGCCGTAATGGGGCAGGCGTCCCGCCTGCTCTTCCCAGCCCTTTAGCCCCGTTCAGGAACAAACCGTCGCCGGTTCCGCTTCGGCCCGCCCGGCTTTCTCACTGAACGGCTCACGCATCTTCATGCCGAGCAAATCGAGCAGCACCTTGTCTGCGTCGTAGTCCGGTGACGGCACGGCCTTGGTCAACATTTGCCGCGTGTCGCTGGAGAAAATCGAGTTGGCGCCGGCGAGGTAGCAAAACGCTTGCTCCACGTCGGAGAGCTTCGCCCGGCCCGCGGTGAGGCGCACGTCGGACTTCGGCATGGCAATACGCGTGGTGGCAATCATCCGCAGCACATCCCAGAACGGCACGTCGGGATTCTGCGCCATCGGCGTACCTGGCACCTTGGCCAGGATGTTGATTGGAACCGATTCCGGATGGGGCCGCATCGAAGCGAGCGTCTGAAGCATGGCGATACGGTCGTCCACCGTCTCGCCGAGGCCGATGATGCCACCGCAGCAAACCGTGACGTTGGTCTTGCGCACGTTCTCGATGGTCCGCAACCGGTCGGCGTAAGTACGGGTTGTGATGATGGTCTCGTAGAATTCCGCGGAGGAATCGACGTTGTGGTTGTAGGCGTAAAGCCCGGCCTCCTCGAGTCGGCGGGCCTGCGTCTCCGTCAGCATTCCGAGCGTGCAACACACTTCCATGCCCATGCCGGTCACGTCCTTGACCATGTCGAGCACGCGGTCGAACTGCCCGTTGTCCTTCACCTCGCGCCAGGCCGCGCCCATGCAAACGCGGGAAATGCCGTTCTCCTTTGCCCGCCGCGCGATCTCCATCACGCTGTCCTTGGCCAGCAAGGACTCGGATTCCACCCCCGTCTCATAGCGCGACGATTGCGCGCAATAGGAGCAGTCCTCCGGACACGCGCCAGTCTTGATCGAGATGAGCTTGCAGACCTGCATTTCGCGCGCGTCGTGATGGGCGCGATGCGCCGCGGCGGCGCGGAACACAAGGTCCAGCAGCGGCAGGTCATGCACTGCGCGAAGATCCTCGCGCGTCCAGTCGTGGCGGATGTTCGATGTCATCGTGGAATTGTCCTCAATCAACCGGCGACGAAAATGCCGGGCGCGCCGGTTGATGTAAAACCTGAATTCCGTCAAACGTGCGAACCCACGCCCGTCTCAGTTTCTTGCCGGATACGCATTTCTTGATGGTGGAACTCGTCGCACTGTCGAACCTCCGCATCACTTGCTACGGCGGACGGGCGAGGATTCTCCACCAATCGAATCACGATGCACCAACGCGGTAGTCCCCCTGCTCACGGCGTCAGCAAAACCCGGACGCGAACAAAACGCCGGCCGCCCGCACCAGCCGTGACGTGGTAGCGCGCGGTCTCGGTGATTCCGTTGCCGTCATCGAGCGCAGGCAAAATCTCTTCCACCACAGCGGATTCCCAGATGGAAAAGTCGGCGGTGACTTCCACGGCGTATTGCAAATCCACCGGCGGTTTTCGGCGCGGGAAACGGACCACGTAGCCATCGCCGCCGGAGGGCAGCGGTTCAATGCGCCCTGAAAGTCCCCGGTCCGCGTCCGGCGTCCTCGGGTCGCGGTTGAAGCCGTATTCGAGGAGGTTCTTCCAGCCGTCGCCGTCGAAATCGCCTTCAGGACCGCTGAGCAATGGTTGCAACAGTTCCGCCGGCGTGAAGTTCGTGGACCTCCACAGGTCCCAGGGCCGGAACGCATCGGCGATAAGTATCGCCGCGGTGTGGTTGGTCAGCACGGCGTAGGCGGCGTTGGTCACGAGAGCGAGGACCAAGGTTTCCGTCCCTTCCAACTGCGCATCAGGCACCGCGAGGATCGGAAGAACCACCGAGTTGGTTCCGGCCGGAATGACGATGTTTGTCGCGGATGGAGTGAAATCATTCAGCGCCGCGGTGCCCGCCCAGCGGAAATGCACGGTCAGGTTCGTGGACGTGCCGCCGGTGCGGGTGAAAACAAACACGCCAGTGCTCGAAGCATCCTCCGCCGAGACGCCCTGGCCCGACACGGCCACGCCCTGCTCGTCATCCGCGATGGCCACGGTCGCGGCAGATTGCAGCGGATCGACGCGATACGCCGCGACCGCCGTGAGCGTCAGCAATACGGTTTCGTTCGTCTCGAAGTTGGCGTCGTCGCGCGGATAAACAACGAGGTTAGTGAACCAGACGCCCGCCGGCAGCGTGAGCGACGTGCCGAGGTTGGTGTAATCCGTGCCGCTGGTCGCGGAGCCGCCGATGGTGAAACTGACGAGCAATGCGCTGTTGGTGTCGCGATCGCGCGCGATGCGGAAGATGCCACGATCCGCCCCCGGTTCCGAGGCGGCGGCGTCCACTGCGGAAACGGAGACAATGGGAAGGTTGTTCGTGTCGTTGTCGAGGATGGTGACGACGGCGGTCTTCGGCGCGCCGATTTTCGCGCCCGGCGAAGGCAGCAAGGTGATTAAGACGACTTCATTCGTCTCGTCAGTCGCGTCGTCCACGGGCACGACCGGCAGCTCGATGGCATTCGTCCCGGCCGGAATGACCACGCTCTGGGGCAATGGCGCGTAATCGCTCGGCGCACTGGCCGAACCGGAAATTTGCAGGAACACCGTCTGGTCGTTCGTCACCGGCCCCGAGCGCGCGATTCGGAACGCGCCCGGTGTGGCACCGGTCTCGGCAGCGGTGGCGACGATGGCTGTGATGGTCAGCGTGCCCGCGCCGTCATCGTCGAGGATGGTGAAAGTGTGCGTGGCGATGGCGTCGAGCACGGCGTTGGTTGGACTGCCGAGCGTGATGACGATGGTCTCGTCCGGCTCGATGTTGGTGTCGTTGACGATCGTGAAGGAAAGCGTGCGGTTCACCTCGTTGGTCGGAAAGACGAGCACGCCAGCGGCGAGCGTGTAATCGGTTCCGCCGCCGCTGGCGGTGCCGCCGGTGACGGAGTAGTTCACGGAGCAATTGCCGGCGGGCCGGTTGGTGGAAAGCGTGAGGCTTATCGTGGCCAGCGTGTCGTTCTCCGGCCCTTTGCTGCTGGCGAGCGTGAAGCCGATGGCGGGTGCACCGGCCACCAAATCGTCGTCGTCCCGGAGCGTCACCGAATTCGGAGCGGTACCAACGAGGTAGTTCGGATCAGGCAGGAGCGTCATCAAAACCGTCTCGTTGACCTCCACGAACAAGTCATCAAGCGGCGTGACCGTGACAACCGCTGATGTGCTGCCGGCCGCGAAAACAAATGATCCGGGTAGCGCCACGTAATCCGCGCCGGGGGTGGCCGTGCCGGTGATCTGATAGAAGACCACGAGTTCATTCGACGCTGTGCCAGTGCGGGTGAACCGGAACTCTCCGGTGTTCGGCCCAGGCTCCTGCGCGGTTCCGTCGGTGACGGTGAACGCCACCGTGGGAAGCTCGTTGTCCTGAATCACCACGGTCGCGCGGCCAGGGTTGCCGACGTTGTACGCCGTGCTTGAGGTAATGGTCACGGTCACCGTCTCGTCCCCCTCGACGAGCGCATCGTTGATGGCGGCGACGCTGAGGGTCACATTCGGGCGGCCGGCGACAATGGTGATGCTGCCGCCGAGAGTTGTGTAGTCCGTTCCGTTGCCGGCGGTGCCGGACACGGAGTAATTGACGAGAAGATTCGCCGTCGCGCTGCCCACCCGCTCGAAAACAAACGTGCCGTTGTTGCCGCTGGTCTCGGAGGCAACGGTGTCCGTGGCGACCACTGTGACGACGGGCAAGTCATCGTCGAGAATGGTGACGGTGGCGTTGGTGATCCCGACATTGTACGCGGCGTTGGTCAGAATGGTCACAGTGACCGTCTCGTTGCCCTCAACCTCCGCGTCGTCGATGGCATTGAATGTCACCATCGCGGAGCCCTGCCCGGCGGGAATGGCCACGACGCCGGCCAGCGGTGTGAAATCCACGCCCATGCCGGCGGTGCCGGTGACAGCGTATTGCACGAGGATTTCGCGAGCCAGGCTGCCACTGCGCGAGAAGGTGAACACGCCGGCGTCGCTGCCGCTCTCGGTGGCGATGTTGTCGCCGGCAGGGCCGCCTGAATTGTTGGCCAGTACGTTGACCGTCGAGTTGGCGTCGGGATCATCGTCGTTTAGAAACACGGACACTTCCGCCGCTGGACCAAGGACGTAGGCCGCGTTTTCAATCATCGTCAACGTGACGAACTCCGGCCCTTCACTCGTGGAATCAGCCAGCGGCGTCAGAGTGATGTCCACATTGGTGACGCCGGCGGCGAACCACACGACGAGCGGGAATCCCGTTGGCGCGGGCGTCATCGTGTAATCGGTGTTCAACGTGGCCGAACCGCTCCGGACCATGCGCGCGGCCAGGGGAGAATTCGTGTCCCCGCCGCGGGTGACGCGAACGAGTGAAGAAACCAGACCCGCCTCGGCCATGTTGGTGCCGAGCACGGTGAAACCGACGGCAGGAAGCGGCGCGGAGACGAAGTCAAGGTTCGTGACATTGGCGCTGATACTGACCGGGTTGGCCCAACCGGAGGCGGCAAGTGTGTGTCCGTACTTCACCGCGCTGAGATTCACCGCGCCGTTGCTCAGGCCCGTGACGGTGAATCCGCCGTCGCTGTCCGTCCAGCCGCCGCGGTAGGCCGTGCCGCTCAACCCATTGTGAACACGCACGCCTTCGAGGGGTTGTCCACCAAGCGTCACCCGGCCCGAAGCGCGGAATGTTCCGGGACTGCCCACCGTGACCGCCACCTGACGCGTGAAGACCCCGCCCTTCATGTCGCTGACCGTGCACCGCACCATGTATTCGCCCGCCGTGGCCCAAGCGCGCGAGGCGTTCGGAGAATTCGGCCCGAAAGCCAGATCGCCGAAATCCCACGCGAACGCCACCGTGTCGCCGTCGGGGTCGTTCGCAATGGCAGAGAAATTCACCGTCACTCCAGTCGCGACATTCGTCCGGTCAGCGATAAGCGTGGCCGTGGGCGAACGGTTGCCCGGGAAGGCACCGAGGTTCACCACCACGTCGATCCAGTTCTCCGGCGAGTTGCTGCCGCGTGCGACTGGCGTGATGTGGATGCCGGATGGCAGGTCCGAATAGGTGCGCCCGATGGTGACGGGACAATCGTCCTTGCTGCTGTTCCCCGCGGCGGTGCCAGGCGTGGTGTCGAGAAGATGCGTGCCGCTGCCACTGTTGGTCACACCGTTGTTCCAAGGGTCCCAGTTCAGAATCACGCCGTTGAGGAACCAGTTGTTCGCCACCTTGCGGCGGAACTCGACCCAGTAGTTGCGGTCGTAATCCTTCCGGACCTTCAACGCATAAGCACGATCCGGGGAGAGAGCGGGAATGTCGTACGTGAAGAGCCGGTAGGTGCCGTTGGTGGTCACGGTCCGCACATAAATGTCCTGGAGAAAATCGAGCGTGTTCTGGAACTGGGCGTTGAACTGGCCGCTGCTGCCGCTGCTGCCCATCACGTCGAATGGATTGCCATACTCGACATGGCTGCCGTGGCTGATGATGCCGTCGCCAAGGCCGGTCCAGAAGTTGGCGTGCCACACGCCGTAGTTGTGGCCCAGCTCATGAATTTGCGTGCCGCTGCTGTTGCTCAACATCCAGCAGCCCTTGCCACGCACGTAGGCCTTGCCGCCGTAGCTGTAGCCGTTGCAGCCGCTTCCCGGCGACGGGAAACGCACAATGTCGAGGTTGTAGTTGTCCGTGTCGTAACCGTACGAGCGCGCCACCTCGCGCGAATCGCTGAGGATGTAGCCGTCGCCATTCTCGCAGTACCACGCCTTGGGCTGCGGCAGGACCATCAATGGCGTCACGTCCGTCACCAGCCAGGTGGTGTTGTAGGAAACATCAGCGAACCACGCGCTCACCGTGTCCATCAGCGAGGCCGCGGCGGATTCCGAAATTGCCTCGGTCATGTCGTCCGGATAGGTCACGCGCATGAACAGCACGCTGCGCGGCCCCTGCGTCCAGCCGTCGTGCGCGACAGGCGGCTCCTGTCCTTCGGTACCGTAGCCACCGTCGGCCGCCAGTCGCTGGCTCAACGAAGCCAGATGCCCGGCGGCGCAGAAGCGCTCGTACTTTCCGGCCACTTGGCCAACCACGGCGGAAGTACCGCCCGTCGCGTCCAGGCCTGAGACCGGACAGTTGCCCCTCACATCCGCGAGCGCCGCCTCCTCGGCGGACAGAAGCCGGATCGGTTCCTCATGCACCGCCAGGGACTTGCCGATCGCGATACCCCACAGCGTGTCACGCTCGCGGGTGACCTCGCCGGAGCGGCGGCCATAGACGAACGCGTCAAAGCGCCGCCCGTTCAAAACGACCTCGCGTGTCACTTCGCGGGCCTGCGCATCAGGATTGTCCGCAACCAGAACGCCGAAGAAACCGCGTCCGCTGACGCGCTCCTCGAGCAAACCGCGAACCTCCTGCGGCAGTCGTCCACGAACGGAATCCGAAACCGCGTGTTCCAGCGCGAGACGTGGATTCGTCCTGATCAACTGCTCCAATTCCACGCGGCGTTCCCGGGCCAGTTCCACGCCTGAACGCGCGAGGGCGGACCGGTCAGACTCCGGAGCGGCAAAAAACTCCTCAGCCCATCGCTGAAAAGCAGCGAGGGAAGAGGCTGGAGGGGCGGACTCACGAGGCAAAGCCGGCTGAGGAATCTCGACCGCAGTCGTGACGGCTGAGGCCGCGGCCTTCGCAACCGGCGCGCGTTCGCGCCGTTCAGACGAGCCGTTCTGCCACGACAACCACAAGCCGCATAGCGCGGCCAGCAGGACGGCGATCAAGAGTTTTCGCATTGGACAAATGGTGTTCCGGGACGGCGGTTCCCGGGGGCGATTCGCTGAAACGAATAGCACCGGACGTCTGTGCCCGCCATTGCATTATCGGCGAAGGAGAGCGCCTGGTTGAACCGGAACACCATCGGCACGGAGAACGCGGTTGCATTCAATGGGCAACCTTCGGAGAGTCGAGCCCGCAATTTTCTGAAACAACAACACCATTGAGCTATGCCAAATCCCTGGACTGGAAAAGGTAACCCCTACACGCGCAAAGAAGTTCGCGACCGCCTGATGAGCACCATCAAGAAGGGCGACGCCATCATCGCGGGCGGCGCCGGCACGGGCATCAGCGCCAAGTTCATCGAGAAGGGCGGCGCGGACCTCATCATCATCTACAATTCCGGCCGCTTCCGCATGATGGGCCACGGCTCGACCGCCGGCATGATGGCCTACGGCGACGCCAACGCCATCGCCATGGAGATCGGCGAATACGAGGTGCTGCCGGTGGTGGAGGAGGTGCCGGTGATTTGCGGCGTCCACGCCACGGACCCGCGCCGCCGCATGTGGCATTGGCTGGGCAAGGTGAAGGAGATGGGTTTCAGCGGCGTGAACAATTTCCCGACGCACACCATCGTCGATGGCCATTTCCGCGGCGTGCTCGAGGAGACGGGCATGAGCGTGAAGAAGGAATTCGAGATGGTCGCGCTGGCGCGGCGTATGGATTTGTTCTCGATCGTTTATGTCGGTTCACCGGAGGAGGCCGTCGAGATGGCCGAAGCTGGCGCCGACGCGATCATCGCGCATGTGGGCACGACGGTTGGCGGCAGCATTGGCGTGAGGAAGGCGGTGGTGTCGTGGGATCACACGATCCAGCGCACGCAGGAAATCATCGACGCGGCTTCGCGCGTCCGGAAGGACATCTTCTTCCTCTGCCACGGCGGCCCCATCAACACCCCAGCGGACGCGGATCGCGTGATGAAGAACACCGACGCGGTGGGCTTCGTGGGCGCGACGAGCCTGGAGCGCATGGGCATCGAGGCTTCGCTGACGAACCTGACCCGGGAGTTCAAGAGCCTGAAAGCGCCGGCGGCGAAAAAGTTCGGCAAGAAGAAGTGAACTGACAGGCGAATCCCGGTGAAAGGGCGCCGCGGCTTAGGGCCACGGCACAGCGGTCTGCCGGCCCAGGTCGGTGATGGCCCACAGGTTGATCGGGTTGAAGCCCTCACCGAAGCGAAGATACCGCGCGCTGCCGTCGCAAAACGCGTGGTTCGCCCCACCGGCCCGGTCCTTGATGTTGCGCGTGCCGTGGCGGTTCTGGCTCAACTGGGTCACGTCGTCGTAGCCCTGGTAGTCGAGGTAGAAGTGGCCGGAATCGTTTTCCTTTTCCCCGAAGACAATTGTGTCCGAGGGATAGATCACAGCGCTTTCCGGCACCGGGATTGAGGTGCCGCCAGTCGTGTAATAGGCGGCGAAATTGGACGGGCTGTTCTCTTTCACCCAGTCGTTCCAGCCGTTGATCATGAAACTGCGCGGCGCGCCATCGAGCGGGTAGGCAATGGGGTCGCTTTGGGTGACTCCAAGCGAAGGCGGTTCCTTGGGGCCATCACTGGGGCAGACGAGAATCTTTGCGTTGGCAATCTCGTTGCTCATGCGCCCGGGCCAGCATGGCTTGTAAGTGCGCAGCGGAAAAAACCCATCGTGGTCGTCCACGTACATCCGCAGGCTCAGGCCAAGCTGCCGGATGTTGTTCAAGCACTGGATGCGCTTGGCGCTGTCCTTGGCCCGCGCAATGGCCGGCAGGAGCAACGAAGCGAGGATGGCAATGATGGCCACGACCACCAGCAGTTCGAGTAGCGTGAAACCCCGCGCCCGGCGCAAGCCGGTGGTGTGTCGGTTCAACGTGCTGGTTCTCATGCGGTCTTGGACGCCCCAAGCGGACGACCATTCATGATGACTCGGCCGGAGGCGGCGCGGTTACAGGCGGAAGTGGTTTAGGTCTTTCCTTTCCCGCGCCTTCGTTCGCACACTTGCCCCATGAACCTTGCGGAAAAAGTCAGGCAGGCCGGCGTCGTGGGCGCCGGCGGCGGAGGCTTTCCGACCCATGTGAAGCTGGCGGCCAAGGCGGACACAGTCATCGCCAACGGGGCGGAATGTGAACCGCTTCTGCACAAGGATGCGGTGATCATGGAGGAGAACGCCGTGCAGCTCGTGCGGGGAATTGAACTGGCTATTGACGCCGTGGGCGCACGCGAAGGCGTGGTCGGCATCAAGGCCAAGAAGAAGCACGCGGTGGAAGCCGTGTCTGCCGCAGTCGAAGGCACGCGGGTCCGCGTCCAGTTGCTCGGGGACTATTACCCGGCCGGCGACGAATACGACCTCGTGTTCAATGTGACCCAGCGGCTCATTCCGCCCGGGGGCATTCCCATCAACGTGGGCGTGGTGGTGAACAACGTTGAGACCTTCGTGAACATCGCCGCGGCTGCAGAGGGCCGGCCCGTGACGCACAAAATGCTGACGATCGCCGGCGCGGTGAAATCGCCGGTGACGTTGCGCGTGCCCATTGGGACAACCTACCGCGCATGCATCGCCGCGGCCGGCGGGTTGACAACGGACGACCCGGTGCTTTGCCTCGGCGGGCTGATGATGGGCCAGACCACGGACAATCTCGATACACCTGTCGCCAAGACGGCGACCGGCGTTGTGGTCCTGCCGCGTTCACATCATGTCATCGAACGGAAGCTCAAGCCCAACAAGGTGCAGGCCAAGATTGGCAAGTCGGCCTGTGACCAGTGCCGTTATTGTACCGAGTATTGTCCGCGCTTCCTGCTCGGATACGCGGTCGAACCGCATCAGGTGATGCGGAGCCTCGCGTTCACCGGCACGGGCGCGGATTACTTCAACCAGTGGGCGGCCATGTGCTGCTCGTGCGGACTTTGCACCTTGTATTCTTGCCCGGAGGAGCTTTTCCCAAAGGAAGCGTGCGATGACGCGAAGGCGTCGATGCGCGCCAAACAAATCAAGTGGACCGGGCCGATGAACCCGAAGCCCCACCCGATGCACGACGGTCGCCGCGTGCCTATCAAGACGCTGGCGCGCAAGTTGCACGTGCTCGACTACGACGTACCCGCGCCGTTGAGCGCGGAGGGCATCTCACCGGACCGGCTCATCCTGCCGCTCAAGCAAAGCGCCGGCACTCCGTGCCTGCCCAAAGTGAGAGCCGGCGACCGCGTGACCGCGGGGCAGTTGATCGGCGAACCCGCCCCCAATGCGCTGGGTGCCGTGCTACACGCGCCGATGTCCGGCACGGTGCGCGAGGTGAGCGAACAACAAATTATTTTGGAGCGATAACATGCCAGAGAAATCCATCGGGTTGATTGAGCTATCGAGCGTAGCCGCGGGATTTGCCGTGGCGGACACCATGTTGAAATCCGCGGACGTGCGGTTGCTGCTGTCGCGATCGATTTGCTCGGGCAAATACATGGTGCTGATCGGCGGCGAAACTGCCGGTGTCGAGGCCGCAGTGGCCGCGGGCACGGAAAGCGCCGGCGGCTGCCTGATCGACAACTTCGTGATCGCCAACGTGCATCCGGATGTCTTCGTGGCGCTTGGCCGGACGCAGCCCGTCCAACCCACCGGCGCGCTCGGAATTCTTGAGTCGTTCAATGTTGCCACGTTGATCCAGGCCGCGGACACCGTGGCGAAATCCGCGGACGTGCAGTTGCTGGAAATCCGGCTGGCCATGGCCCTGGGCGGAAAGGCGTTTTGCACCATCACCGGCGACGTCGCCTCGGTGCAGACCGCGGTTGCCGCAGGGCGGGCGTTGATCGCCGAAGCGGGAGTGCTTGTGAATGCCGTGGTGATTTCCCGTCCGCATCCCGACGTGTATCGCGAACTGGTCTAAATTCCCGATCTCGGTTGCCGGCGCTCTCTCGTCTGGCGCGAACACGCGGACGGGCGCGCCACAATGGCCGAAAAAAAACGCCCGGCGCGGGCGGCGAGGCGCTCGTAAGGCTCCCTGCCGCAGCCCGCACCGGGCCGTCACTGGCGGCTGTGCTTCAGGGCACAGTCGTTTGCTTGAGCAGCCTGTAGAGCTGGTCCTTCAACTGCACGCGACGCAGCTTCTTTTCGTCGATCTCCTGATCCGTCGCGTAAACAAGATTCTCCTCGATCTTGCAGATTTCGTCATCAATGCGGTCGTACTCTTCCATGAGGCCATGGAACCGTTGGTCGCCGGCGTCGAGGCTGGCGATGATTTTCCGGAACTCGGGGAACTCAGTCGTGAGAGGATGATGTAGGTCCATAATCGGCGGGCTACCACCCGCCGAAAGCACTCAACCAACGAAGGGAAAAATTGTCAGGGCGAAATTTGCCCGACTTCTGCCTTCCATTGGCGAGATGCATTCACGCGATCTTGCGACGAAAGAAAATCGGGCGGCGATACATCCAAACGCACGGCCGCCCGATGAACTTGATCCTGAACAGGCGTTACTTGTCCTTCTTGTTGAACAAGTCGCCGATGCCCGATCCGGCCTTCTTCAAAGTTTCCGTCGCACCGCCGGTGGTGCCTTTCAGCGCGTCAACCGCACCTGCTCCGACCTTCAGCGCGCCCGCTCCCACGGCCTTCCCGGCCGCCTCCACAAGCGCGGCCATCACCTTCGAGGTCAATTCGGCGGGCGTGATGCCATCCGGCCCCTGACCGAGATTAGTGAAGCGAATCTCCGGCAGCGTAACCGACACTGCCTGGCCGCCCAACAAGGTGGCGCTGCCACTGAGCTTCGCGTCCTTGATGACGAACTCGTCCACCTGGAGCTTCTTGCCGCCGCCTGACGAGCCGCCTTTGTCCGCGGGTTTCTCGGCTGGCTTGTCTGCCGGCTTTTCACCCGGCTTCGACTGACTGCCGCCGGCCTGCTGCACGTTGTCGAGAATCTTGCCAAGGTTGCTGCCTTTCAAACCGGCTTCGAGGGTGACTTCCGGCGCCACCATGCGCACGTAACGCACCACCACCTTGTCACCGAGCACGGAAGACGGTTGGACGGACACGGCGACCGAACCCGCCTTCAACGCGGCGGGCGTTTTGAATCCTTCCGGATTACCCATCACAAAGCCCTTCAACTCGCCACTGCCGCTCAACAGCGACACATTCACTCCCTCGAGTGTCATCGGTGTCTTTGTCACTGCCGGGCCAACCTTCTCGACGCCAGCCTTGATGATGCTGTCCAGGGACAACACTGCGACCACCGCCAGCACAACAACCAAGAGAACCAGAACGAGCAGGATTTTGATCAGCTTTTTCATAGGGGCAAAGACGTTAGCGGCGGAGCCTGACAGACAAAAGCCGGACTTTTGGAAAAATGGCGGAGAGAGAGAGATTCGAACTCTCGGTGGGGTATTAGCCCACGCACGCTTTCCAGGCGTGTGCCTTAAACCACTCAGCCATCTCTCCGCCGAAAACCGGTTCCCGAACACTTTGGACAATGCCCGGCGAAACAGCGGGGCGGAATCTCGTTGGTCACGCCGCATCTGGCAAGTTCTTTGAACCCGGCAAAGAGCGCATCTCACTTTCTTGGAGGTAGTGGTCGTCGCGCTGTCCCCCTCCGCAGGTTTGCTCCGGAGTAAGCGACACCGCGACGAGGTTCACGATCAGCCTCAGGATGCATGGAACTTTTCAGAGCGGGCGGAGTCGCGTTCACGCGATTGCACGACGGGCTTCCTTTCGGTGGGGCGGCCTGTTTGACTTCGGCGCATGAATTCAGCCACCACCCGCCGGAGCTTCCTCGGCATCACCACGCTCGCGGCTGGAGCGATCGCGTCCGCGCCGCGATTCGCTTTCGCGCAACCGGCGGAAAAGAAGATTCGCATGGGCGTGGTCGGTGGCGGGTTTGGCCGCAGCTTTTACTGGCATGAACATCCGAACTGCGTAGTCGAGGCGGTCAGCGACTTGCGGCCGGACCGGCGCGAGGGCCTGAAGAAAACTTTCCGCTGCGACAAGGCTTACGATTCGCTGGAGGAACTCATCAAGGATCGCAACGTGGACGCGGTGGGCGTGTTCACGCCGGCCACGGACCACGTGCGCCACGCGGTCGCGTGCCTGAAGGCGGGCAAACACGTCATCAGCGCCGTGCCCGCCGCGATGACGCTAGAAGAATGCCGTCAACTCATCGACACGGTGAAGAGCACGGGCCTGACCTACATGATGGCCGAGACGAGCTATTACCAGCAGGCGACCATCTCGGCGCGGAAGTTTTTCGAGGCGGGGAAATTCGGCAGCCTTTACTACTGCGAATCGGAGTATCACCACGCGGGTTTGGAGTCGCTGTTCTTCGAAGGCGGCAAGCGCACCTGGCGGCATGGGTTCCCGCCGATGCATTATCCCACGCATTGCACCGCGCATCTCCTCGGCGTGACGGGCGAGCGGTTGACCTCCGTCACTTGCACCGGCTGGGGCGACAACGATCCGGTCGTGAAGGACAACGCTTACAAGAATCCTTTCTGGAACGAGACGGCCTTCTTCCGCACGAGCCAGGGCAACGCCTTTCGGGTGGCCATTTATTGGAAGGGCGCGCATCGCGGCACGGAGCGCGCCCAATGGTACGGCGACCGCATGAGTTTCTTCACCGCGCATCCCAACGGTGTCGGCCCGATCATCGTCCGCAGCGGCAAACAGGTCGAGAAGGACAGCGGCGGCTTCGAGCGCCAGCTCTCGCCATTCGAGAAATACGAGCAGCCCGAATGGTGGAAAACCGATCTCCTGCCCGCGCCGCTGCGCCACAACAGCGGGCACGAAGGCTCGCACACTTTCCTCACCCACGAATTCATCGACGCGCTGGTTCATCGCCGCCGCCCGTCCGTCGATGTTCACCTGGCCGTGGCCTGCACCGCGCCGGGCATTGTCGCGCACCAGTCCGCGCTCAAGGACGGCGAACAACTCAAAGTCCCGCACTTCGATCCCGCATGAACACCACGTTGAACCGCCGCTCGTTTTTCAAATCCACCAGCTTGCTCGCCGCCGCCGCCGGCAGCGCGCCAGCGACGTTGCTGGCCGCTGAAGCGAAGCCCGTCAGGCCGCGCGTCAAGCTGGCCGTGGCGAGCTACTCCTACTGGCATTTCCGCACGGAGAAAGTGACGATCCAGACCGTCATTGAGAAGGCCGGCGCGCTCGGGCTGGCCGGCGTGGATGTGTTGCACCGGCAGATGGACATTCCCGAGAAGGAGCAGTTGACCGAAGCGCACCGCGCGCATTTGCGGGAACTTCGCAGGCAGGCGTTTCGCAACGGCGTGGGTCTGCCCTGCCTTTCCATCCACCAGAACTTCGTCAGCCCGGATCGCGAATATCTCAAGACGCAGATCGAGCACACCCACAAGTGCATCGAGATCGCCTACGAACTCGGCGCGCAGGTCATCCGCCTGAACTCCGGCCGCTGGAACACGATCAAGAGCTTCGATGACTTGATGAAGGCCCGCGGCATCGAACCGGTGCTGGAAGGCCACACGGAGCACGACGGCTTCAAATGGTGCATCGACTGCATCGAGAAATGCCTGCCCAAGGCGGAGCAATGCGGGATCACGCTGGCGCTCGAGAATCATTGGGGCCTCAGCCGCACCCCGGAAGGATTGCTCCGCATCCTCAACGCGATCAACTCACCGTGGCTCGGCGGCCTCATGGACACCGGCAACTTCCTCGAGAATCCCTACTCCAAGCTCGAGCAAATCGCGCCCAAGGTCGTCTATGTCCAGGCCAAGACCTACTTCGGAGGCGGCGAATGGTACACGCTCGATCTCGACTACAAGCGCATCGCCAAGATTCTCGCGGCGACGAATTACAACGGTTACGTGGCGCTCGAATTCGAGGGCAAGGAACACGCGGACACGGCGGTGCCGAAGAGCCTGGCCATGCTGCGGAAGGCGTTCGACGTGTGAGCGCGCCGGACCGTTCCGGCGTCAATACTTCCTCTCCAGCAGCAACGACTTGAGCTGCATCACTTCCGCCCCGGGTTTCGTGAGCGCCTGCACGGTCAACGTCACCGGGCCTTGCGGAAGGCGCAGCGGGCCGGCCTTGAGCGTGCCCCACTCGAACTCATGCACTTCGTCGCGCTCGACGCGATCCGGCGAGGGCACGCGGCGCATGGGCGTGGCGGTCGCCGTCGCCTCCGTTTGCGAGCCGGCGGCACGAATGACGATCCGTGCTCCGGCGTCGGCGTCCGGGCAGATGAATTTCAAACTCACCGCGTAGTCTCCGGCCTTCGCAACATCGAGCTTCCATTCCACTCGCGCTTCGGCGTTCGTCCAGTTGATCAGCCACGCGTTGTTCGGGTGCTTGCCGCTGAAGCGGATTCCGCCGTCGAACTCCGCCTGCGGCACGGGCAGTTCGACCGGGTTCTCCTGCATGTGCCCGACCGGGATGGGGAACCGCCCGTCCGGCAATTGCGCCTTGATCTCCTTCCACCATGCCGCGTAGGCGTCCACCAACCGCGCCTTGTCCGCCGGGAAATCCGCGCTCGCGTCGCGCTTCTGCTCGGGGTCGCTTTGCATGTCGAACAGTTCCCAGCCCTTGGCGTCATTCACGAGACGGAATTGCCGGGTGCGCAATGAACCGGTCCGGTCCGCCCGCGCGTTGGCCATGTGCTGCTGGTAGAGAATACGGTCCGGCCAGCCGTTGGTGCGACCTTCGAGCAAGGGCACGAGAGAACGGCCGTCGAGCGGGAGCGCGGTCGCGGCGCGGTTGGCGGGCAGGCCGCAAAGCTCGACCAGCGTCGGGAGCATATCAATGTGCGCGGCGATCTCGCGGACGGTGCGCGGCTCCTTGAACCGCGCCGGCCAGCCCAGGAAACAGGGCACGCGCGAGCCGCCTTCGTGCAGCGTGCCTTTCACGCCGCGCATCCCGGCGTTGAACCGCACGCCGTTCGGCCCGTTGTCGGACATGAAGATCACAATAGTGTTCTCGCGCAGCTTGAGGTCGTCGAGCCGGGCCAGCAGCCGCGCAATGTTGTCGTCCATGTTTTCGACCATGCCATAAACGCTTGCGAGGTAGTCGTTCAGGCCGGCCTGCTTGTGCCGGTTGAAATAGCGGTCGGGCACTTGAAACGGCGAGTGCGGAACATTGTAGGCCACGTAGCAAAGAAACGGCCGCGCACGATTGGCCTCAATGAACTTCAACGCCTCGTCCGTGAGCACGTCGGTGATGAAGCCGCGCGTCTTCTCCTCGCGGCCGTTTCGCTTGAGCGTGGTGTCGAAGTAGTTGTTCCAGTGGCCGAGGTTGAACCCGAACGCCTCCTGGAACCCCTGCCCTTGCGGCGTGTGCGGATAATGCTCGCCGTTGTGCCACTTGCCGAAATAGCCGGTGCGATAGCCCGCGTCGCGCAGCAACTCGGCGAACGTCACCTCCTCGCTCCGCATCGTCTCCTCGCCACGCGCCACGCCGCGCGCCCCCGTGCGCAGCGAATACCGCCCCGTGAGCAGACTCGCCCGCGTGGGCGCGCACAACGGGCTGACGAAGAAGCGGTCGAACTGAACGCCGTTCGCCGCCAAACGATCGAGCGCCGGCGTGCGCAGATGCGGATTCCCGTGCAACGACAAATCACCGTAGCCCTGGTCATCCGAGATGATGAGCAGCACGTTCGGTTGCGCGGCCAGGGCGACGGCGGCGAGCAACGACAAGGCAAAGGTCAGCGGGCATTTCATATTCGACTCCTCACACGAAACGCCGTCGGAATGGAGCAACTCCAACCCGCGGCAAGTCTCGGGCACAGACTCTGTATCCCGGTGCCGGTGCTGACGAGATTGGAGTTGAGGCGGGACGCAAACCGGTCAAAGCAGATGCCTGTCTGCCGCCGGACCGGCTAAGGTTTCGCCCTATGGACACGCACTCATGCTCTTGCTACAAAGCGTCCATGAAACAAGGTCTGTGGTTGGTTTTGGTTCTGTTCCATTTTCAGGCTTTCGGGCAGGGGCAGATATATTTTGGTAATTCCGCTGCCACAGCGATCACCAACGCCGCCTACGACATTGGAAGAGCCTCCACGAACACGCGGGTTGGGCTCTACGTCAACGCCAACACCACGGCACTGGGACACCATCTTGAGCCGGGGTGGATTCAGGCCGGTGGTTTCACAAATCTTTTCTCACCAGGTCTCTTCATTGGTGGAAATCGAACGCTCAATCAGTTCGGAGGGAACTTTCCCGCTGGAACACCGGTCGCCGTCCAGGTCCGGGCATGGCTGTCAAGTACCTATAACTATACATCGTACGAGGACGCGGCAATAGTTGCGGATCCGAATCTGGTGGTCGGCTTCTCGGTTGTCATGTTGATCACACCGCAAAACTCCCCCACCCCGGTCCCAACTCTCAATGGCAGCGGTCTGCAACCCTTCGTCCTCGTCTATGCTGTGCCAGAGCCATCGACCATCGCTCTCGTCGTGGCGGGCACGCTGATTCTCGGGGTCAGCGCGCGGAGACGTCGTGCCCCGCCAGCCTGAGCGATCGGAAAAGTCTGGGTGCCTCGGTTAAACCGTGAAACGCGGATCTGCCACCGCGTTCTGTTGGTCCCGAGCATTCCGCACCGATTCTCATCCCTGATCCGCAACTCGACTATTTAGAACACCATTCACGCAACGCCGTCCATCAGACCACCGGTCCAACTCAGAAGTCTCGGTACCTCAAAAGTCTTCTGTGTCCTCCGCCCGGCCGCTGTGCCATGCTCGCGGCGTGATGTTACTGACGCACGAGGAATTGGAGTCTCTGGTTCAAATCCGGCATCGCTCGCCACACACGCTGCTCGGCATGCACCCGCTCGGGGACGGCTCGGGCGTCGTGGTTCGCGCCGTGGCCCCGGACGCGGCGTCGGTGGAAATCCAGCCGGTCCACGAACGCACGAAGCCGCGCATCCAGCTCAAGCGCATCCACGAGAGCGGCCTGTTCGAGGGCGTGACGCGGGAGGCGAACCACGTTTATGCCTACGACCTAGTGATCACGGACGCGGCGGGCAAGCGGTGGCAGATGCGTGATCCGTATTCGTTCCTGCCCACCCTCGGCGAGCAGGACCTTTATCTCTTTGGCAAGGGGGACGAGCGGAAGATTTACGACAAGCTCGGCGCGCAATTGCGCGTGATCGACGGCGTGCATGGCACCAGCTTCGCCGTGTGGGCGCCGAATGCGCGGCGCGTGAGCGTGGTCGGTGATTTCAACAACTGGAACGGGCGCACGCATCCGATGCGGAGCCTGGGCGCGTCGGGAGTCTGGGAAATTTTCATCCCTGGCGTTGGTGAGGGCGCGCTCTACAAGTTCGAGATCCTCGACGCGAACGGGAGTCTGGTCGTGAAGACCGACCCGTTCGGATTCCTCTTCGAGCTGCCGCCCAAGCAGGCCGCCGTGGTCTGGAACAACCAGAAGCACGTCTGGCATGACGGCGTGTGGATGACGAAACGGCGCAAGCACGACGCGATGCGGCGCCCGATGAGCATCTACGAGGTGCATCTCGGCTCGTGGATGAAGAAGTCGGCGTTCGAGTCGCACAGCTATCGCGAGCTGGCTCCGCGGCTGGTGGATTACGTGCGGAAGGCGGGCTTCACGCACGTCGAGTTTCTGCCGGTGGCGGAACACGCGTATTATCCGTCGTGGGGTTACCAGGTCACGGGCTTCTACGCGCCGACGAGCCGCTTCGGGACGCCGGATGACTTTCAGTTCCTGGTCGATGCGCTGCACGACGCGGACATCGGGGTGATCGTCGATTGGGTGCCGGCGCATTTCCCGCGCGACGAATGGGCGCTGGCGAAGTTCGACGGCACGTCGCTGTTCGAGCACGAGGATCCGCGCAAGGGCGCGCATCAGGACTGGGGCACCTTGATCTTCAATTTCGGGCGGCATGAGGTGAACAACTTCCTCGTGGCCAACGCGCTGTTCTGGTGCGAACGCTTCCACATCGACGGCCTGCGCGTGGACGCGGTGGCGTCGATGCTTTATCTCGATTACTCGCGCCAGGCCGGCGAATGGATTCCGAACCAGTACGGCGGGCGCGAAAATCTCGAAGCGGTGGATTTCCTCCGCAAGTTCAACCATGTCGTCCACACCGAGTGCCCGGGCGTCATCACCATCGCCGAAGAATCGACCGCATGGCCGCAGGTGACACGGCCGCCCTACCTCGGCGGCCTGGGGTTCTCCTTCAAGTGGAACATGGGCTGGATGCACGACACGTTGAATTACTTCAAGCGCGAGCCCGTGTTTCGCAAGTACCATCAAAACGACCTGACCTTCGCGATGCTTTATCATCACCACGAGAATTTCATCCTGCCGCTTTCGCACGATGAAGTGGTGCATGGCAAAGGCTCGCTGCGCGGGCGGATGCCCGGCGACGACTGGCAGGGCTTCGCGAACCTGCGCGCGTTGCTCGCCTATCAATGGCTTTTTCCAGGCAAGAAGCTGCTCTTCATGGGCGGCGAAATCGGCCAGCGCGCCGAGTGGAATGAGAACGGGCAGCTTGACTGGGGATTGCTCGAAAAAGGTCCGTTTCATCAAGGCACGCAACGGCTCGTCGGCGATTTGAACCGGCTCTACACCGGTGACGCCGCGTTGTGGGAGCGCGACTACGACGAGGACGGTTTCTTCTGGATCGATTGCACAGACGCGGAGCAGAGCGTGCTGTCGTTTGTGCGGCAGACGCAGGACGGCACGCGGCAGTTGCTGGTGGTGATGAACCTCACGCCGGTTCCACGCGGGCCGTACCGCGTTGGCGTGCCGCGGGCAGGCCGCTGGCATGAAGTGTTGAACACGGACGCGGGAATTTACGGCGGTGGCAACCTCGGAAACCTCGGCGGCGTGCAATCGGTGAATGTTCCGTGCCACGGCCAGACGCAATCGGTCGAGCTGACGCTGCCGCCCTTGAGCGTGGTGGTGTTCCGCCTTGAAGCGACTTGAACCGGCACTACAAGCCGCACCGCGCCTGACCCGCCTTTTGGACAACGATGCCAACCTACCTCTGGAGCGCGAAGGATCCCGAAGGCCGCCAAACCGGCCAGCGGGTGCAGGCTGCTTCCCCGGAGGCCGCACGCGCGATGCTGGAAGCGCAGGGTTTCAGCGACCTGAAACTGCAAAAGGACGACTTCAGCAATGCGATCGACGCCGGGATGAAGCTCGAGAACCATGATCTCGCTGACTTGGAATTCACCGCGGACGAGGAGCTGGAATTTCACCAGCCACGCGGATTTTGGGGCCAGGTCTGGGGCACACTGAAGGCGTGGTCCTGGGCGCTGGCGCCGCTGGCGGTTTGGAACGGGTGCAACGTCTGGCGCGGGCTGCGCTGGGGCGTGAGCGACGTCCTCGCCGGTGTGCTGCTGCTGGCGGTGGTGTACCTGATCGTCACACTGGCCGCGATGTCGATCTGCTACAATCGCTTGCTGCACGAGGTGAACGCAGCGCGGTGGGGGGCGGTTTCCGGACTGATCAAGCTCATGCGCTTCCTGCGCTGGTTCAACGGCGCGGGCGCGCCCGAGCATGAGTTGGTCTTCCGCGAGGCCCAGGTGATCTTCGAGCGCGCGGGACTCGATGCCGCGGTTCGGCATTACAAAAAGATGGAAGATCACCGGTCGCTGCCGCCGGTGCTCTACTGGTCGCGCATGGCCAGTTTCTATTTTTGCGCGGACCGCATCGAAGAGGGCATCGAGATGCACCGGCGCTGTTTCGAGTCCGGCCAGCGCAGCACCAGTGAGTTGATCGACCGCGCCTACCATCTGGTCCATCACGGCCATGATCCGCGCGGCGCGGCCGAGTTACTCGCGCAAATCGAAGGTCGCGAAATCGTGGAACTGGCGCGGTCCTACCTGACGTTCTGCCGCGGCATGATCGCCTGCCGCGAAGGCCGCCACGCCGAAGCCCGGACCACGCTCGAAACCGCCATCGACGAGGCACTGGCGTATCGGCATGGCACGCCGTTGATGATCGGGCACATCAGGCTCATCAAGAGCTACCTGTGCATTGCGTGCGCGCGGACGGGCGAGAAGGAACGGAGCCAGAAGCTTCTCCGGGAGGTCGCCCGTTTTCTGGAACGCCACCATGAGAATCGTCTGCTGGCTGAATGCCGGGCCGCAGTGGGCACGGAGTGAACTGAGGTTTCTCGCCGGACGGCGCGGACGTGCGGACGCAAATATTTCCCCTGCTTCCCTCTTGCTGAACGGAATACGTGGGCCACTGTCCCAGCACTGATGAAACCGCTCCGCAACGGACCACCGTCGCCCGAGGAATTCCAGCGCCAACTCGCTGAATTCATGCGCCAGAATTTTCCCGGCGTCACCGACCCAGCCCTTGCGCCGGGCGACAAGCCAGGCGACGACGGTTCGCGCCACGATGCCGCGTCCAGGTTCGAGTTTGCCTGCAAACCCCGCGACGTGAAGGCGCATCTAGACCGCTTTGTGATCAAGCAGGATGAGGCCAAGAAGGTTCTCAGCGTGGCGCTGTGTGATCATTACCACCATGTCCGGCTTGCTCTCGAAGGTCGCGAAATTCCGAACTACGCGAAGCAGAATATCATCCTCGTCGGTCCGACTGGCGTGGGGAAAACGTACCTGGTGCGCAGCATGGCGGATTTGATCGGCGTTCCGTTTGTGAAGGCGGACGCAACGAAGTTCTCCGAGACCGGCTACGTGGGCGGCGATGTCGAGGACCTGGTGCGCGAACTGGTCCGCCGCGCCGACGGCAACGTGGCACGCGCGCAGCACGGCATCATCTACATCGACGAAATCGACAAGATCGCCGCCGCCTCGAACACCCAAGGGCGGGATGTGAGCGGGCGCGGCGTGCAGACCAACCTGCTCAAGCTGATGGAGGAAACCGAGGTTCCCGCGCGCGCGCCAAACGACGTCGCCGGGCAAATTCAAGCCATGATGGATCTCCAGCGCGGCAGCAACGGCGCTAAGAAACAGCCCGCCACCATCAACACGAAACACATCCTTTTCGTCGTCAGCGGCGCGTTTGACGGACTCGAAAAGATCGTCCAGCGCCGGCAACGCGAGGCGGTCATCGGCTTTGCCGCGACGACACAAAAGCCGGCAGACGAGGATGTGTTGAAGGAGGCGCAGACGCGCGATTTCATTGAGTTCGGTTTTGAGCCGGAGTTCATCGGACGGCTGCCGGTGAGGGTGCATTGCCATGCACTGGGCACGGACGACCTGTTTCACATCCTCAAGAACTCGGAGGGAAGCATCATCCGGCAATACGAGCAGGATTTCGCCGCCTACAGCATCGAAGTGCTTTTCCACGACGAGGGTTTGCGGCGCATCGCGCAACTGGCAGCGGAAGAGAAGACTGGCGCGCGCGGGTTGATGACCGTCTCCGAGCGGGTCTTCCGCGAGTTCAAATTTGAGCTGCCGTCCACGAAGGCGCGGCAACTTGTGGTCACGCGGGAACTCGTGGAAAACCCGGTCGGCGCGCTGAAGACACTATTGGCCGACCAGCAGAAGCAGGAGCGCGAGGTAATGCGGCAGGTGGTGTGCGAGTTTGCCCGGCGCTTTCGCGAGAGCCACGGGCTGGCGTTGAACTTCTCCGAGGAAGCCGCCGACCGGCTGGTGTTGCTGGCCTTGGAGCAAAACAAGACCGTGCGCGACCTGTGCGCGGAGAAGTTCAAGGACTTCCAGTTCGGCCTGCGGCTCGTTGCGCAGAACTCGGGAAGAACGGAGTTCGAAATCAGCCTGGCGATGGTTGAAGACCCGGAGAGCGTTCTGAGCAAGTGGGTGGTGGAGAGTTATCGGGGCGCGGAGAATGCCCAGGCGGACCTTTGATCCCGGCGGCTGCATCGCCCTTCACATCGCTTTGCCGACAAAAGCGGACCACGAAAAATCCCCCGGCAACTTTCGTCACCGGGGGATTCCCGTGATTCAATGACACCCGCGGATCAAGGCTTCTTCAATCGGAAGATGAGCCGGTCGGGCGGTGGGAAGGAAACGGAAGTGCTGCCGGCACCAGAGATCGCCCCTCCAAGGTCGTTCCAGTCGCCTGGTGTCCCGATGTCACCCGCATTCACCTGAAGCGTGTAGCCAACGGCATCGGCACCCCAGGAAACCTGCACATGCGTGGCGTCGGTTTGCGTGATGGTCAGGCTGGGACCAGCTGGAGCGCCC
>CAYQWK010000040.1:0-23778 GCA_964420805.1 uncultured Bifidobacteriaceae bacterium
AAGCCTGCGCACCTGATCGTCACACGCGGGATGGTCTGCCAGGCCCGGCGCGCGTTGCGGCTTCCGCTGGCCAAACACGATGGTGGCCCCGGCCTTTCGCAACGCGCCGATCTTCCGAAGCGCTTCCGGCCGGGCCGTCTCGTCGTCGAGGTCCACGACGAGCAGCCGGTAGCCCATGCCATCGGGGAGGACGAGTTCACCCTTCTTCACCGAGAGCCGTTCAAGCAAAGCCTCGGTGTTGATGAGGTCGTAATTGAATCCCACCGGAAGCCGCATGGTGGCGCGCTCACTCCAATTCGAGCCACGGCCCCAATGCTGGTAGGGCCGGTCGCCAACGTACGCGCAAACGTCATTCACGGCCCGGCCCTGCCGCAGCAGGAACTGCGCGCGGGCAAGGTAACCGACAAACGGCCCGGCCTGCGGGAACCAGGTCACGTTGGGATTGAGATGCGTGCCGGCAAAATATTCGCTGCCCGGCAGGCCGAACTCCGGCGGCGAGCAGGTAAAGGTGTGCCAGATGAAATGATTCACGCCGTCGCAGAACGCCGAATCGGCGAAAGGTTTCAGCACGGCCGGATAAGCCGACCAATGTTGCACCATGTGCGTGAACGCTTCGGTGGCGGCGAGCCGCCGTCCGTAAATGTGAGCCGTCATGGCGGGCGGGCGGTTCATGTCCTGACGGCGCTTGATTGGATACCCGGTGAACCAGAACTCGCCTTGCGGCATGTCGTTCCGTGCGAGATAGGCGAACTGGTCCGCCTCGGCAAAGGAGGCGAGCTTGCGGTTCCACGGCCCGCCGGATTCCGAATGCCACTTCAAGCCCGCGCGATGGCAGAGCTGTTGCAATGTACCGTAGAAATTATCCCGGAAGCAGTCGCCGAGCGTCTTCTGGTAATCCCGCTGAAACCGCTCCGACTGCTCGCGGTCGCGCACCGTGAAACCCGCCAGCACGGGCAGCCACTTTTGCACCGGATAACCGCGCCTCCGCGCAAACTCCCGCTCGAACCCGCGCGTCCAGGTCGGGATCGCACCCTCCCAACTGACGCTGTAGAAATGGGTCAATGTTCGCCCCGCCAGCGGCCCGGCGTCCCGCAATAGCGCGCCACCCATGCGCTCGAAGTGCCGCGCCACCGCAGCCGGGTCGAGCACGTCCACGTCGTTCTTCGTGACGCGCTGGCCGGCGTGGGCGGGATCCCCCTCCATCGTCATGCAACCGAAACGCAGCAACGTCCACCGCCCGGGCGGCACGGCAATTTCCACACGCCCATGCCGGTCCGGCTTCGCGGTGAAATCCACCACTTCGTTGGCGACCCGTTGCGCGTTCGTTTTCGCCACAACCTCGCGCCATCCGGCGGACGACTCCGCCGCCGCGTCATCGTGCCGCACGCCGATCAAGGCCAGGTCCCAGAAATGGGTTCCCGCCGGTTTGGTCAAATCGACGGCAAACTTCGGTCCGCGCATTTCCGTCGCGGTCCAGACGAGTTTCTTGGGCATGTCCTCACCAACCTCCCACGGCCCCATCAACGCGCCGGCGCAACGGCTCAGGTTCACGCTCATCTCCAAACCCAGCCGGTTCGCTTCGCGCATTGCGTGCCGCAACATCCCACGCCACTCGGCACTCATGAAATCCATCCGGCTGGGCGGCATGACCACGTGGCTCTGGTCGTCGTGATAGCCGCGCGCGTCGAACATGAGCAACCCGCCGAAGCCGGCCCGCTTCATCGCTTCGAGATCGCGGCTAATGGTGCGCTCGTCCACGTTGCCGTTGAGCCACCACCAATAGACCCACGGCTTGTCCGCGTCGGGAACACTGCGGAATCCGTCCTGCAAACTGACTTCAGGGGCGGCAAGGCACGTGATCGAACACGCCGCAAGGAGGGCCAGCCAGGAGCGAACGGTTTTCATGCCTGCGGATTACGCGCCTCCGCGCCCCCTGAATCAACACCGCGTTCGGCGAAGTCGCGGAGCGCGCAGTCCGCAGAATTTCCGTCCAGCGCGCGAAAAGCCCGGCAGCCGCCGAACGGGCTGCCGGGCTTGAATCGGTGGCGCCGCGCTATTTCGTCGCGGGCGCGGGCGCGGGCGCGGCCAGGGTGTTCGTTCCGATCGTTTCTGTCGTCGGCTTCTTCTTCTCCACGCCCATGCGGCCATTGGTCCATTCGTGGACGAAGCCCAACTGGTTGAGGATGGCGTAGGCGATGTAAAGGATGAGCGCGAACACGATCAGTCTGGGCCACGGGCTGCTCCGTTCGGCGTAGCGGTCGGTGAGGTCGCGTTGCGCGCCGGGAGGCAGTTTGGCAATGCCAGTCAGCGAGGTGCCGAAGGGCACGTTGACCTTCACCCGCGCGTTCACCGCCCAACCGTTGGCGTCGAGAATCGGGCCGAGGTTGCGCTTGCGCAGCTTGATGTAGGCGAGAATCAGTGACGGACCGGAAATCAGCGCCATCACCCCGATGATCGTGCCGACGATGGCCAGCGGGCCGAACGAGGCAACCTTGACCAGGCCGGTGGCCAGTGCCGTGCAGAATCCGCCAATGGCACCGAACGCCACGCCCAACGCCGCAACGGTGCCCACGTCCACTTTCTTCGGTTCGGCCGGCTTGCCTTTATCCGCCGAGGCCACGCTGGTTGCCGCGGCTTCGAGCTTTGCAGTGGAGGCCGCATCTGCCGCGGCGGCGCGCTTGGCGATTTGTTCTTCGATCATGCGGACGAATTTCTTGTACGGAAGCCAGAACGCCTGCCTCAGACTGATGGGATTGGCGACAATCTTGGTGATCGTCGCATCGAAATCACGGCCCTTGCGGTCGTAGAAAACGCCGTTACGGCCAACCATCAAATGGTCGTCATCGCCCTGCGAAAACACCGCCACAATGCTCTTCTTCTCGCCGGTCCCTTTGCGCACGCAATCGCAGTAGGCCAGGTAAGCCCCGGCGAGGCCCGCCATCGAGGCGTGGCGACCGGCATCTTCGACAGTGAGGCAGAGGTTGCAGGAACGCTGGTCGAGGTAAAGCACGCCGCATTGGAAGACCGCCGGTTCACCGCCATCGTAGAGGTCCTTGAAGTTGACGAAGTTGTTGCAGAGCAGCGCGAGGTCGCGGACGAAGCGGGCCAGCTTCTCGACGTTGGCAATCGCAGCCGCCTCGGGTTCGAGCGCTTTATCCTTGGCGATCAGGGCGGCGAGGTTCTCCTTCGCCTTTGAGCCGAGAATTTCGCGCACACGCTGGAGGCCGAGCTTTTCGACCGATGCGCCGGCCTTGGCGGCGGCCCACGCCTCAAACGCGGCCAGTTTCGCCTGCACCGCCGCCCAGTCAGCCTCGGTCAGTTCCGCGCGGTCGCCGAGCAGCGGCTTGACGGCGGCGGATTGCAGCGCCGCGATGGCGCCGGCGTGGGCGGGATTTACCCCGCCGTTGAGCGGCAGCGGTCTGCCCGCCGCCACGGAAGCGAGCGGGAAATTCGCCACCTCCGCCGCGGTGATGCTGAGGTCCTTGACCGCCACGGCCAGGTATTCCTCCTCCTTGCGGTTCAGCAGGGCCACGGCGCGCGGGTCGAAGGCCGCGAGCCGGCAGCGACCAAAGTAATCATCCACCTTTGCCTTGGCCGCCTTCACGGCGGCGGCGGCCGCACCGGTGCCGTCGCCGGCGGGAAGCACGTTCGCCTTGTCGCCCTCCGCCTTCTTGTGCCAGGCGTCGAACGCCGCCGCGTCGGCGAAAAACGCATCAACCTTCCCCTGGTCGATGCCCGGCTTGCCGGACCGGTCGTTCACTGCGCCGGAAATCGCGATGATGTCATTGATCACCGCCTTGGTCGCATCATCGCCGGCGGATTCGGGGATGATCACACCGTCACCATTGAATGTGGTGTTGGCAAAAATCTTCGTTGCATCCGAGGCATCGGCGACTGATATGGCGTTGGCGTCCTTCTTCCCAAGGTTGGCGAGAATCTGCCGGGCCGAGGCGAGTACCTGTTTCCCGTCCGGGGTCGAGTCGTTGATGGATGCGAGCGGCAAGGGGTCGAGGCCACGGACGAGGTCATCCGGGTTCCTGAGCAGGCCACCGGCCCATTTCACGGCGGCAATCAACTCAAGGGCGCGCACACGGTTGTCTTTGTCCGTGTCCACCAGAGAAAGCGTGCGCGCGTCGAATTCCAATCCCGAGGCCGGGCAAGCCAGCGCGACCCAGAGCTTCTGGTCAAGCTGGTCGAGATTCATCAAGTCAGCGCCGGTTTCGAGCTTCACCTGGTCGAAGCCGCCGGCCTGGAAAAATTTCCACGTATGCGTCGTCTGGTTCATAAGTCTTGTACTGGTTGGGATGGTTTGCCGCTTGGGCAGACTCTGTGGCTGCGCCGGGCCCGGCACTGTCACGGGTGAAAATTGGGCGGAACCATGCCTTGAACACAACCTCAAATCACGACGCAGCCCACCATCATGGCAGGTGGTCCCGGGCAAGCTCCGGTCGAGCCAACGGGGCGGATCGGTGGTTTCCAGAGGATTGAACCAGACCGCCGAGGCGGACGGGACCGCCTGTGCTAATGAATTCACTTTGGGTATCAGATTGAAGGCGGGAAGCACTTTTCCGCTTCCCTTTGCCTGCGGTTCCACGGATTTTTGCCCGCATCCCGGCCGAGGCGCGCGAAAGCGTTCGCGCTGCCGTGACGCGCCGGGGAACACAACAACCGAATCGTTACATGCAGAAATTCAGCACATTCAAATTCATCAGTTGCGTCGCGGGCCTGCTCGCGTGCGGCACGCTCGTCTGGCAGTTGAACGCGGCCGATGCCGGGGATGCCACAAAGGACTTCATGAAGAAGTACCACAAGGCTCCCAAGGGCACCGACCCTGTTTGCAAGAAGGCGCTCGACGGCAAGGCCAGCGCCGAGGAGTTGGCCGCGCTGGTCGCCGGATACAAGGCGATGTGCGATGCCAAGGCCCCGAAGGGCGACGCCGCGAGCTGGAAGGAAAAGACCACCAAGCTCTGCGCCGCCGCCGCCGCCCTACAGAAGGGCGAGGCCGGGGCCGCTGAGAAATACAAGGAAGCCGTTAACTGCATGGCCTGTCACTCCGCCCAAATGCCGGACTGATCGACCTGGCAAGGATCCGGGGCGGCGCGGCTCCCGGGCCGCGCCGCCTTTTCTTTTCGTGCCCGTAGCCAGGACGCAACAATTCCTTGCGCGTTTCAACGGCCTTGTGGCTTCATCGCGCCCACGTAATTCCGCGAATGAGCCGGCAACGTATGACGGTTTTTTACTCCGGCCGCGTGCAGGGCGTCGGGTTTCGATACACGGTGAAATCAATCACACCGGGCTTCGAGGTCACCGGCACCGTGCGCAACCTGCCCGATGGACGCGTCGAGCTGGTGGCCGAGGGGGCGCGCGAGGAGTTGGACGCCTTCCGGGAGGCCATCCGGGATTCCGGCCTTGCCCGGCACATCCAGCGCGAGGAAGAGTTTTGGTGCGAGGCCGCCGGGAATCTTCGCGGATTTGAAATTGTAAGGTGAAAGTCGCCAGATGAAGTACGCCGTTATCGCCGACATCCACGGCAACCTGGAAGCATTGCAGGTTGTGCTGGATGACGCGCGCAGCCAGAAATGCACGCACTATTGTTGCGTGGGCGACGTCGTTGGTTACGGCGCCAATCCCAGGGAATGCCTCGAAATCGTCCGCCGCATGAACATGCCCTGCGTAAAGGGCAATCACGACGAATACTGCTCCAGCGAGGAAGAACTGGAAGGCTTCAACCCCCACGCCGCCGAGGCCGTGCAATGGACCCGCAAGCAACTCAGTGACGACGACCGCCGCTGGCTGCGCGATCTCAAGTACGTCCGCCTCGTCGCCAGCTTCTCGATGGTCCATGCCACCCTAGACCAACCCGAGCGCTGGGGCTACGTCTTCGACAAGCTGATGGCCGCGGCCAGCTTTACCTACCAGAACACCAGCGTCTGCTTCTTCGGCCACACCCATGTGCCCGTCGCCTTCATCCGTGACAGCATGGTGCGCGGCGGCACGTACTCCAAATTCCGCGTCGAACCGGGTCGCAAATATTTCGTCAACGTCGGAAGCGTTGGCCAGCCGCGCGACAACAACCCGAAGGCCGCCTACGTCGTGTACGACCTCAACGAGGGTTCCATCGAAATCCGCCGTCTCGACTACGACATCGGCACGGCCCAGCAGAAAATTCTCGATGCCGGCCTGCCGCCCCGCCTGGCCGAACGCCTCGCCTTCGGCAAATGAACGGCCGGCCCTGACCGGCGGACCGTTTTGAAGATTCTCATTCTCAAGCCCAGCTCGCTTGGCGACGTCGTCCAGGCCCTGCCCGTGCTCCGCATGTTAAAGCGCCACTTCAACAGCGCGGAGATTCACTGGTGGATTGAGAAAAACTCCGCGCCGTTGTTGGACGGCGACCCCGATCTCGCGGGCATCATCCCATTCGACCGCCGACGCTGGGGCCGGCCTTGGAACGGCATCGACATCCTCCGCAGCCTCTCGCAAGTGCGCCGGCACCGGTTCGACCTTGTCATTGACCTCCAGGCCCTCGCCCGCAGCGCCGCCGTCGCCTGGCTGGCCAACGGCGGCTTCACCATCGGCCTCCAGGATTTCCGCGAGCTAGCCCCGGGCTTTTACGATGTGAGTGTGCCGCGTCCTTCCCCCGCGACTCATGCCGTGGATTGGTATCTTGAAGTTCTCGACGTGCTGCGCGTCCCGCGCCGGTGGGATTTCGACTGGCTGCCGTTGAACCGGCGCCATGCGGAGCAAGTCCGCCATCTCTGGCCGGTTCTGGAGGAGCCGTTCATCGCGCTGCAACCCGGTGCGCGCTGGCTGAACAAGCGCTGGCCCGCCGGACATTACGCCGAACTCGTCCGCCTGATCCACGCGCAACAGCCGGAAATGCGTTTCGTCATCCTCGGCGGGAACGACGACCGTGGCATGGGTGAGGCCATTTGCGCCGCCGCGCCCGGGCATTCCACCGACCTCACCGGGCGCACCATGCTGCCGCAGGTGGTCGAGATTCTCCGCGCCAGCCGCCTCATGGTCACCAACGACACCGGCCCCATGCACATTGCCGCCGCGCTCGGCAAGCCGGTCATCAGCCTTTTTGGCCCCACTCATCCCGCACGCACCGGCCCGTACCGCCAGCAGGAATCCGTGCTGCGCCGCGACGATCTTCCATGCGTACCCTGCATGAAAGCCAGTTGCGCCCACTCCGAGCCGCTGGCCTGCCTCACCGGAATCACTCCCGGCCAGGTCGCGCAAGCTGTGCTGCGGCGCCTCGAATAGCGCAGACCGCGCGACTCTTTACCGCCCCGCCTCCGCCGGCCGCTCGGCCAGATCGATCTCCGCCAGCGGTGGCGCGCGGAAGGCCCGCAGGCCGCCGCCCGGCAGGGTCGAACTGCTCCCGGCCACGAGCATTCGTCCGTCCGGCGAGAACGTCAGCGCGCGCAAGGCACCGCCCAACCGCCGCACCGTCAGCAGTTCCTGCTGCGATGCCACGTTCCAAAACTTCAACGTGCTGTCATCGCTCGCGCTGGCCAGCGTCTTGCCGTCCGGTGCGAAGGCCACGCTGAACACGCTCTGCTTGTGCCCGGTCAGCAGCCCGGACGGCCGGCCGTCCTCGACCTTCCAAATCCGAATCGTGTCGTCCTGGCAGGCCACCGCAAACAGCTTTCCATCCGGCGAAAAATTCGCCGCCGAACCGCTGGACGTGAAAACCGGCGCCGCTTCCATCGCGAGATCCACCTTCATCGCGCGCTTCACGGTGTCGAAGATCATCAAGTTGGTTCCGCGCTCGATGACGGCGAAATACCGGCCGTCCCCCGAGAACACCACCCGCTCGCCCTCGACCTCCAACACCACGTTTGTGCGCCGTGCCACGTCCCAGCACAGCAACGACCGGCCCCAGCCTCCCGTCACCAGCGTCTGCCCATCGGGCGCGAGCGCTACCACGCCCACCGGTCCGTCTGCCACCTTGAGCCGGCTGCTCTCGCGCGTGGCGGTATTCCAAATCTGCACGCTGCCATCCGGCCCCGCCACGACCAATCTGGTCAGGTCCGCGCTCACCGCCGCAGCCGTGAAGTTGAACCACCGCCCGGGACCGCCACCACCGCCGCCTTCCCATGCAAACTCGCGCGCCGTCTTGCCGCCCGCGGTGTCGAAAAACACCACGGTCCCGGCGCGCGTCAACGCAGCCAGCGTCCGCCCGTCGCGCGAGAACGCGATGGGCAGCCGCGCGCCCGTCAGCACCTCATCCTGCGCCGGTTCCTGCGTGGACCAGAGTTTAGCCCCACCATCCTTGCCGGCGCTCACGACCGATTTGCCACCCGGCAAAAACGCCACCGCCCACGCTTCGTTCAAGTGGCCCTGCAACACGCCCACCCGCTGCCGTTTCTCGAAGTCCCACAAGCGGATCGAGTGATCCAGGCTCGCCGTGGCCAGCGTCCGGCCGTCCGGCGAAAACGCCAGGCCCGCGATGGCGCCGGTGTGCTCGATGTGTTCCGGGTCGCCCGGCATTGATGCCGCCTCCGCGCCCGTTTCCGCGTCCCACACGCCCACGATGAACACGCCGGCCTCCGAGGGCATGTTCCGCGCGATGACGATCCATTGGCCGTCCGGCGAGAACGTCATGGCGCGATCACGCCGCGAGGGGCCGATCCGCACGAACAGATTCGTGGAGTTCTCCAACGACAGCTTCTCCTCGCCGGTTGCGAGGTCCCAGACCGCGAAGCCGGACCGCGAATGCGCGGCCAACCGCGTGCCGTCGGGCGACAACGCAAACGGCGCCGTGGCATCGCGGAGAAACTGCGTTTGCTGCCATGTCGCGGTGTCCCACACGCGCACGCCTTCACGGCCCGAGGTCGCCAGCCGGCGTCCGTCGTGGGACAACGTCATCGCGCCGCCGCCCGGCAACGCGCGCTTCTCCGTCCACGTCGCGGTGTCCACCACGCGTGTCGCGCCCGGACCGCGCATCGAGCTGCCACTGGCGAACACCGCGGTCTTCCCGCCAGGCAGAAACGCCACGGCGCTCGCGCCCCAATGTTGCGTGGCCACCAGCGTGCGCGTGCCCGTGCTCCAAACGCTCACCCGACGTTCCGCGCCGCAGACCAGAAATTGCCCGTCCGGCGAAACCGCAACGCACTGAGCGATTTCATTGGGGCCGCCGAATGTCGCGTGCTCGTCGCCACGCGTGAGTTGCCAGAGATAACGCCACTCGAAGCCCCGCAGGTCCTTCTCCGCCGCGACGGGCCGGTGCTTCTGGAGCAGCCGCAACGCGCGACCATGGTTCCCGGCGGCCAGCGACTGCTGCGCGAGGTTGATGTCCGCAACGTACTCGTTGAGGCGCGCCATGGCCGTTTGCGACTCGGCACGCCGGGCTTCGGTTTCCGCGTCCTGCCGGAGCCTGGCCTCGCGTTTCTCCAGCGTGGTGGCGCGTACCGCATGCCACACGCTCACCGTCGTGGCGGAAATCAGCGTGACTGCAACAGCGGCCGCCGCGCCGACCACGACGCGATGTCGCCGCACCAGCTTCCCGAGGCGATAAAAGTTGCTGGGCGGGCGCGCCAGCACCGGCTCGCCCTCAATGAACCGCTCCACGTCGGCGGCCAGGTCGTTCGCCGTGGCGTAACGCCGGGCGCGGTCCTTCTCCAGGCACTTCATCACGATCCAGTCGAGATCGCCACGAACCTGCGTGATCAGATGTTCAAGAGCCCGCGCCTCCTTCGGCGCGCGCGGCGAGCCGGTCCCGCCTCCCGCCCGCGCGCTCCGCGTCAATTCCTGCGTGAGTCGGGTGCTCGGTCGCGGCGGCTCTCCCTCCCGGATTGCGCGGCGGCATTCATCGATCCCGAGCTTCATCAACTCGCCCGCGTCGAACGGCGTCGTGCCGGTCAGCAGTTCATAAAGCAGCACTCCCAGCGCGTAGATGTCGCTCCGGGTGTCCACGTCCAGCCCACTCATTTCCGCCTGTTCCGGGCTCATGTAGGCCGGCGTGCCGATGAACGAGTGGAACTCGGTGAACAGCGTCTTGTCCGTGAGCCGCTGCCCGGTGGCCTTGGCGATGCCGAAGTCGATGACCTTCGGCACCGGCACGCCATCGTGCAGCGTGACAAGGATGTTCGAGGGCTTGATGTCGCGGTGAATAACGCCCTTCTGGTGCGCGTGCTGGATGGCGAGGCATACCTGCACGAACAGCTTGAGCCGATCCTCCGTGGTAAGCTGGTTCTCGCGGCAATACTCGGTGACGCGCACGCCACGGACGAGTTCCATGACGAAGTACGGCCGGCCCGTCTCGGTCGCGCCCGCATCGAGCACGCGCGCGATGTTCGGATGCTCCATCATCGCCAGCGCCTGCCGCTCGGCCTCGAAACGCGCGATCACGCCGCGCGTGTCCATGCCGAGCTTGATGATCTTAAGCGCCACGCGACGGCGGACCGGCTCCTCCTGCCCGGCCATGTACACCACGCCGCAGCCGCCTTCGCCGATCTTCTGGAGCAGCTTGTAGCGGCCAATGCAGTCGCCGGGCTTCTCCATCAAGGCCAGCGCGCCAGCGGAGCGAAGGGCGCTGTCGTTCAATGCCGGGGCTTCGAGGAATCCGCCGGTTCCCTCATGTTCGCGCAACAGTTCCTCGACCTCCGCGCGCAGCGCCACGTTGCCGCCGCACGCGGCGGACACGAACGCGGCGCGGGACTCGGGCGCGATCTCGAGCGCGTCGAGAAACACATCGCGCGCGCTCGCGGGCACCTGACCTGGGGAATCGGGGCGCATTGGAGCCAGTGTAGTTGCGCCGGCCCGTGGCGTGACAGGACGAAACGGCGGTTCAGTCCGTGGTGGGCGCCGCCGCCGTGATCTTGTCCACGTGGAAGTCGGCGAAAAGTACGTTCACGGTGCGGCCCTGATTGTGGAATTTCTCGTAGTCATACATCAGGAACGCCTCGCTGATGGGATTCTGACTGCGGCGCGGGTTGTCCACCGGCCGGCCGTTGTACCAGGCGTTCCATTCGTAGCTGGAGCCATTGGTCTCGAAGCGAAAAGCGCGGTCCAGCGGACAGCGGAAGACGGTGTTGGCCGTGGGCAGGTTGTTCGTGTTGTAGCCAAGGACCGGGGCCAGCAAGTCGCATATGCGCGGCAATGGCGGGTTCGTGCTGGGCATGGACGGAAGCTGCTCGGCAATGGGCAGCTTGCCTTCGTTCTCATCGGAATACATCCGCACGGTAATACCAAGCTGCTTGAGGTTGTTCAGGCAGGTGAGATCCTTGGCCTTCTCCTTCGAACGCGCCAGCACGGGCAGCAGCAGCGAGGCAAGAATGGCAATGATGGCGATCACGACCAGCAATTCGATGAGGGTGAAGGCGCGCAATTGGCGACGTTGAAACAACATACAAATCTCCGTTGGATGAATTTCCGGTGAATCAACGTCCCGGTCCGCCGCCGCCACCAGGCCCACGTCCCCCGCCACCAGGCCCGCCCGGCCCCCCCATGCGGCGCGTCATCTGGGCGCGTTGCTCGGGGGTTTGGTTGAGCACGCGGTCGCGGTTCATGCGACTAATGTTCTGCCCGCCCATCTGGCCCATGCGCTCGCGGCGTTGTTCAGGCGTCATGTTCTGCATCTCGGCAAATTGCTTCTCGCGCTCGGCCTGGGCGGCCTCAAGCTTCTGCCGCTCCTCGGACGGCAGCGCGGCAAGCAGTGCCTTCTCCGTCTCCTCGCGCCGTTGGCGCATCTCCTCCCAATTCGGCATCCCGCGCCCCGGCCCGCCGAATTCGCGCGGCGCGTCGTTCGTGGATGGCGGCTGGTTGGTCTGCCCCGCCTCGGTGCGCGGCCCGCGATCTCGGCGTCGCGGCCCGCGGTCGCCGGTGTCGCCTTCGTCATTGCGGTCGCGGCGGTCGTTGAAGGCAAACCCGTCGCGGCCGCCCGGCCCCCGCCCGCTGCCTTGCAAGGCGTAGAGCGTGGTCCATTTGCGCCCGACCTTTTGCGCAATCATGGACACGGCATTGGGCACGGTGGCCTTGTCGATGATGAGGTTGATAACGCCGGCGGTGCCGTCCTCGGGCACGATGCGCGCCTGCGCGAAGCGGCTCATGGCGAGCACCGCGAATTCCACGTCCTTGGAGTTAAAAGTGAGCGAGACAGCCTGGTCGCGCGGTGCCTGCTGGTTGCCGCCAAATCCTCCTGGGCCGCCAAACCCACCGAACCCGCCGAACCCGCCGAAGCCGCGGGATTGCAAGTTGGTCCAGCCAACCACATTCGCGTCCAGCTCGCCGCGCAGGGATTTCTTGAGCTTCGCCAGCGATCCACCGTTCGAGTAGAGCGGATAAAGTACCGAGGCGCGCGACCAGGTTTGGCCGGCAACCTGATTCAACACCTCGACCAGCGGGCGGCGCTTCACGTTGAGCGTCACCTTGCCTTCGACGCGCTGGTCCACCTGGATCACTTCCCAGGTCTGCCATTCCATCTTCCGGATGACCTCTCGGACATCCATGTTGCGCACGTCGAGCGTGACGAGGTTCTGGTGCGCAGTCCACGCGGTCCAGGCGAACCACGCGAGCAAACAGGCCCCGATGAACGAGGCCAGCACGATGAGATCACGGCGTGTAATTTTCATAGTCCCTTCCCCTTCACATGCGCCAGCCACCCGAGCAATCCGCCAACGAAATCAACTTCAGGCGCGCCGGCGGATTTCGCGCTGCAACCACGCCTTGGCGTAAGTCCACAACCGCTCGGCGCTGCGCGTGGGCAAATCCAGCGCCGAGGCCGCCTCGTCCATCGTCATGCCGACGAAGTAGCGCAGCTTCACCAACTCCGCCGCCTTGGCGTCCTGCGCCGCGAAAGTGTCGAGCGCCTCATGCACGGCGAGCAACTCGTCCGGCGGCGCATTCAGGACGAGAACCCCTTCCTCCATCTCGACCCGCTCGGCGCCGCTGCCGCGCTTGGCCGCCTGCTTGCGGCGCGCGTGTTCGACCAGGATGCGCCGCATCGCCTCGGCCGCCGCGCCGAAAAAATGCGCGCGGTTGGCCCACGCCTGCTGGTTGTCGCCGGCCAGGCGCATCCATGCCTCATGCACCAGGGCCGTGGCCTGCAAGGTGTGGCCCGGTGACTCGTGCGCCATTTTTTGTGCCGCCATCCGCCGCAACTCGTCATAAACCAACGGCAAGAGTTCCGCCGTCGCGGAGGCATCTCCACGTTGCGCAGCATCCAGGATGCGGGTCACATCATTCATCAGCAGGCTGACTTGCGGCGGCACCATGCCGGGGGCGAAGCCGGGGAGAAAGCTCCAATGCGGAGATTAAACCCGGTTCATTCCACCGCATTCCCGCTTTCCGCCCGTGGACTGCGTCGCGGCATTCTGCCAACCTCGCGCCGTGAATTTCCTTTCAATCATCGAGGCCAAGCGGAACGGGAATGCGCTGACCACGGAGCAGGTGCGCGAGTTTGTCTCGGCCGCGGCCCGGGGGACGGCGCCGGATTACCAGCTTGCGGCGCTGTTGATGGCGGCGTTTCTCCGCGGCATGACCCCGGAAGAGACCAGCACGCTCACGCTGGCCATGCGGGATTCCGGCGAGGTGCTCAAATTCCCGGATGATCCGCGCCCAGTGCTGGACAAGCACTCGACCGGCGGCATTGGCGACAAGGTGTCGCTGCCGCTCGCGCCGCTGCTGGCTTGCCTGGGCTTTCGCGTGCCGATGATCTCCGGGCGCGGCCTTGGCATCACCGGCGGGACGCTGGACAAGCTCGAGTCCATTCCCGGCTACCGCACGCGTTTGGACGCCGCCGAAATGACAGCGCTCGTCCAGCGCGTGGGCTGCGTCATCTGCGGCCAAAGCGACGCGATGTGCCCGGCCGACCGCAAGCTCTACGCCTTGCGCGACGTGACCGCCACGGTGCCCTCCATTCCGCTCATCACCGCGTCCATTCTCTCGAAGAAGCTCGCCGAGGGCATCGGCGCGCTGGTGCTGGACGTAAAGTTCGGGTGCGCGGCCTTCATGCAAACCCGCGACGAGGCCCGCGCGCTGGCCGCGAGCATGGCGCGCATTGCCAGCGCCGCCGGAGTGAAGACCCGCGCCCTGCTCACCGACATGAACACGCCCTTGGGCCGCACCGCCGGCAACTGGCTGGAGGTGAAGGAAAGCATCGACTGCCTCGAAGGGCGCGGCCCCGCCGATTTGCGCGAGATCACCGTCGCCCTCGCTGCGCACGCGCTGGTCATTACCGGGAAGACCTCGGATCTTGATGCCGCCACGAAGCAGGCCGCCGCCATGCTCGACTCCGGCGAACCGCGCCGCAAATGGGATGAGATGCTGCTGGCGCAAGGCGCGGACCTCGCAACCTTCAACGCGAAACTGCGCCTTGACCATACCGCTCCAGTGGTGCTGTCGCTGGCGGCTCCGGAATCAGGATTTGTGGCGCGTTGCGACGCACGGATCATCGGCGAGGTGGTGCGCGAATTGGGCGGAGGACGGCTGACCAAGGAGGCGGAGGTGGACCACAACGTGGGGCTGGACCAGATCGCGCCGCCAGGTTCCGCCATCCGGCGTGGCGAACCGTTGTGCCGGATTCACGCGCGCACCGATGCCGAGGCCACACAAGCCGCGAAGACGCTTGGAGCCGCCTTCCGAATCAAATCCGAACCGCCGGTGCACACAACCTTGATCGTCGAAGTTGTCTGACGTCGCGCCTGCCGCCCGTCGCAGCGTACCGAAAGGGGAAAGCCGGGTGGCCTCAAACCCAGGTACCCGGTGGTGTGTCAGCGATTATCAACATTAGTTCCAAAGAGGCCGAACCACAGAAGAAGGGGAGCAAGCAGCAAACCCAGGGCAACCACTCCCAAAATACCCTGTGCAATCCAGAACTCGATCGGATCTTGAGCACGTGAGATCCGTCGGCCATACGGCCCGATTAGCAATTGCCCCTTGCGGTGCGTGATTACACAAGAAGTCAGGGCCGCAAGGCCGAGCACAAAGGAGATCAAAGACGCATCCATGCGGAATTCGAGTTTAGTTCGATGGAAACGCGCAACACCCGCCCTGAGTTGAGGGTTGGTCGCCCATCTCGCCTGCATACTGGTTCGTCTTGTTGCATCTTTCAAAACCCAAACCTCTGAAGGGCCCGCAATCCACCATTTGGACGGACGCCGTCGCCACGCCATGGGTTTGGCAGTTGCATCCTTAAAGTACCATCCGCCCCGGACTTTCCGTTTGCAAACCGTTTTTCCGCCCGCAATCCTCCGGCCCACTTATGGCACAAGCTATCTTCCATCCCAGCATCGAGGGAGCGCAGCACGGCGCGAAGAGCCTCGGTGATTTCCTCGACTACGCGAAGCGTTCCGGCGCGTCCGGCGCGCAGCCCTCGAACTACATGCTCCAGGGCGGCAAGCTCTTCAAGAGCGCCAAGGAGATCAAGGACACCTTCGAGTCGCGCGGGATGACGCTCGATGGCATCTCGGCGCACTGCCCGTTCTGGGTTCACACCAGCGCGTGGACCGGCACCCGCAGCGGCAATCCGTTCATCCCGCCGGACGTGGCCAAGAAGTCGCCGCAGGAAATCGAGAAGTGGGCGGAGAATTACCTGTTCAAGCTGCTCGACCTGGCGGCGGAACTGGATGTGAAGATCATGCCCATGTTCTGGGGCGTGGCCTTCGGATGGGAACTGGCCACCGGTTATCCGTGGGGCTTCTGGCAGGGCGGCGGTTATGACCTCATTGCCGAGGGCAAGGAGCGTTTCGTCAAGAAGACCGCCAAGCTCCGCAAGGCGGCGAATGAGCGCGGCATCTATCTCTGCCACGAAATCCATCCCGGCACCGCCGCCATGTGCGCGGACGACTTCAACCTGCTGGTCGAGATTTGCGATGGCGACAAATGCCTGGGCGTGAACGCCGACCCGTCGCATTGCTGGGAGGGTGAGTCGTGGGAGACGCGCTTCCTGAAGGTCGCCCCGCGAATTTACGCGGCGCATGTGAAGAATTTCGTGATCCGTCCCGGCTTCGCGCTGCGCATGATGCAGCCGAACTGGCAGAAGCGCGCCATGCAGTTCACCGACCTGCCGAGCGGCGACCTGAACATGAGCCGCTACGTTGAATGCCTGGTGCTGGCTGGTTATCCGCAGCGTTACCGCGAGATCATGAAACGCCAGACTGCGCCGCTGGTGGTCGAGGCCGAGAGCGCGTATCGCGACCTGGACGCGACCAGCGCCAATGGCATCGCCTTCGTGCGCGACAACCTCTGCTTCCCGCTCGCCGCCGGCTCGTTCGAGGACGGCATGGGCGCGTAGAGGCATCCGAATGATTTGGCCAGCCCCGTCCGGGAAACCGGGCGGGGTTTTTTGTTCGGTCGCTGGCCGGCGTGGGGCGCATCTCACTTTCCTGCAGGTAGCGGTTGTCGCGCTGCGACAACCCCGCCCGCGCAGAACGGACGGAACAGAGGGCGTGAGGCCGTCCGTTGCGCCGCTGAACGCGGCGCGACAAGTTCCACCCCGCGGCGAAAGATGTGGGTAATGACAGGAGTGCGGCGACGCCATTTCCCCATCCCTTAATTCCCATCAAGGAACGGACGCCCTGTTTTTGCCACCATCCGCGAACGATGAGTTGCCGTCCGCGTCAACTTGCCGCCATCCGCCAGGGGAGTGAAATGCACCGCTCCGCATCCCCGCCGTTTTATCCAGACGCCTCCGCCGCCGCGTCGCCCATCCCAACGGCGTCGCCGGGCGCGTTTCAAACGCTGTTTTTTTCCCGCGATTGGCCAAACGCGGCTTCCAAACGCAGTTTTCAGGGCGCCGTCGGTCCAATCACGGCTTCCAAACGGCGTTTGGAACCTGCGTTTGGCCAACGGCGGGAAAAAAACGCCGTTTTGGAGGCGCCGTTGGACCAATCCCCGGTTCCAAACGCCGTTTTGGAGGCGGGTTTGGTCCGAACACGGGTTTCAAACGCCGTTTTGGAGCCGCTTTTCGCCAACGGCGGGAAAAAAACTGCGTTTCAAAGGCGGGTTTTGGCCGGAGTTGGGTCAAAAACCGCGTTTTTCGCCCGTTTTCACCCGCTTTTCAGCTTATGCCAGGCCTGAAATCCGGCCGGCAAGCTCCCCGGCTGGGTGAGATCGAAAGTGGCGGGCAGCCATCGACACGCTCTGGAATGCCCGAGAGGTGGGCCTCACGGATGGCCCGCTGAACGCGGGCTTGTTTTGTCGCAGCGCGGGAAAACCCACCATCCCTGCCCGACACTTCTGATCGCACCCGGGCCCCGGCTTCCGCAGTAGCCAAACGCCGTGCCGCCATGTTTGACTCCGCGCGTGCAACGACTGATCGACGGCGTCCACAAGTTTCAATCGGAGGAATTCGGGCGTTACAAGGCCCTGTTCCAACGGCTTTCCCGTGAAGGCCAGGCGCCGCACACGCTGTTCATCACCTGCTCGGACTCACGCGTGCTTGCCGAATTGATCACCCAAAGCAAACCCGGCGACCTCTTCGTCGTGAAGAACGTCGGGAACATCGTCCCGCCCGCCAACGTCGTCGGCGAGACCAACTCGACCGCCGCCGCCATCGAGTTCGCGGTCGAAGTGCTCCGGGTCAGCGACATCGTGGTGTGCGGGCATTCCCAATGTGGCGCGATGACGGCGTTGCTGGAGGGATTGCCGGACGGCGCGTCCATGCCGCACCTGGCCGAGTGGCTTCAGGTGGCCGGGCCGGTGCGCGCGGTCATTCAGGAACGCTACACGCACCTCACCGATCCGCAGCGCCGCGCCACGGCAGCGGCCGAGGAGAACGTGTTGTTCGCATTGGAAAACCTGCACACCTATCCGCGCGTGCAGACGCGCCTGGCCGCAGGCGAACTGCGGCTGCACGCCTGGTTCTTCAAGATCGATTCGGCGGAACTCTTCGCCTACGACCCCGAAACACAGCAATTCGTTCCCCTGGTGCGCAACGACTGAGCCGGCCCAAGCGGGTCCGTGTGCCTTCGACACGGCATCACAGAACTTCTGGATTCCCTCCGCGCCTTTCCCTACTTTCCGCCCGCCATGTTTGAACCGATTCGCGCCCAGATTGACACCGCCGCCGGCAAGACCGCCCAGTTGCGGAGGTTTCTTTGACGTCCCCAGTGCACAACGCCGCCTGAGCGAGCTCGACGCGCTCATGGGCGCCGAGACTTTCTGGAACAACCGCGAGCAGGCCCAGCGCCTCGTCGATGAGGCCGCCACACTCCGCAAGAAGATCGAACCGCTCTTCTCCTTCGAGAAGCAGCTCGACGACTTGCGCGTGATGACCGAGCTGGCCGAAGGCGAGCCGCTTGAGGCGCAGCCGCCCCATCAACGCGAATTGGAGCGCGACGTGACCCAACTCGGGCGCGATCTCGACGCCTTCGAGTTGAAGGTGCTCCTCAATGGCCCGCACGATCATCGCAACGCCATCTTCAGCATCCAGGCCGGCGCGGGCGGCACGGAGGCGCAGGATTGGGCCGAAATGCTCTCGCGCATGTACGGTCGCTGGTTCGACAGCCGCGGCTGGAAATGGGAAATCACGGACGCGCTCGCGGGCGACTCGGCAGGCTTGAAGAGCGTGACGTTCCGCATTGAGGGCGAAAACGCCTACGGCTTCTCCAAGGCCGAGCGCGGGGTGCATCGCCTGGTGCGCATCTCGCCCTTCGACGCGAACAAGCGCCGCCACACGAGCTTCGCCAGCGTGGACGTGATCGCCGAGTTGAGCGACATCAGCGAGGCGGACATCATCATCCCCAAGAGCGAAATCCAGCGCGACACGTTCCGCTCCGGCGGCAAGGGCGGCCAGAACGTGAACAAGGTCGAGACGGCCGTGCGCCTGACGCACCTGCCCACCGGACTCGTCGCCGCGTCCCAGGCCCAACGCAGCCAGGCCCAAAACGAGGCGACCGCGATGGCGATGCTGGTGTCAAAGATTTACGCCCTCAAGCTCGACCAGGCCCGCGGCGAGATGGACCGGTTCTACGGCGAGAAAGGCAGCGTGAGCTGGGGCAACCAGATTCGCAGCTACGTCTTCCAGCCCTACCGCATGGTCAAGGACCTCCGCACCGGCGTGCAGACCAGCGACGTGCAAGCCGTGATGGACGGCGACCTCGACGCCTACGTGAACGGATGGCTCCGCGCCGGTTGCCCGGCGAAACGGATGCAGGGTGTGAAGGATGAGGAGGAGTAAAATCCAAATTCCAAAGTCCAAAACCAAAACCCAAGTGATCTCCAGACTCCAAACAGCAATCCGCCCTGCGGCGCAGAACGGGGCGTTTTGGAAATTTGAGTTTTGGAATTTATTTGGAACTTCGAATTTGAATCTTGGAATTTCCCCCCGGTGAACATCCTCGACACCATTGTTGAGCAGAAGCAGCGGGAAGTGGACGCGCTGCCAAGCGAGTCCATTGACGTCCAGACCCTCAAGGAGGCGCTGATCAAACGCGGCCAGCACCGTGGCTTCCTTTACGCGCTGCGCCACCCGCGCCGTGGGGACATGGCACTCATTGCCGAGGTGAAAAAGGCGTCGCCTTCCGCCGGGGTCATCTGCCGTGATTTCGATCCCGTGCGCATCGCGCGCGCTTACGAGGCGGCCGGCGCGAGCTGCCTGTCCGTGCTCACGGACGAGAAGTTTTTCCAGGGCTCGCTCGAATACCTGAAGCGGATTCGCGCCGCCGTGAAGCTGCCGCTGTTGCGCAAGGACTTCATCATCGACGAACGACAGATTCTCGAAGCCGTCGAATGGGGCGCGGACGCCGTCCTGCTCATCGTGTCCATCCTCACCGACAGCCAGCTCGAACGCTTCCACACGCTGGCCACCGAGGCGGGCCTGGCCGCGCTCGTCGAGGTGCATGACGAGGAGGAGCTGGACCGCGCCCTCGCCATGGGCGCGCGGCTCGTCGGTGTGAACAACCGGAACCTGAAGTCTTTCACCGTCGATCTCGGCACCACGGAACGCCTGGCGAAGAAACTCTTCACTAGCGCGCCCGACGCATTGCTGGTCGCCGAAAGCGGCATCCACACGCGCGCCGACGTCGAACAACTCGCCCGCTCCGGCGCGCGCGCGATCCTCGTGGGCGAATCGCTCATGCGGCAGAAGGACATGAAGGCGAAGGTGGCGGAACTGCTCGGTCCGTAGCCGCGCCTGTGAAGGTGCGGCCATCTTGCCCCCTCCGGAATATCGAATGGCCGCCGCTTCACAGCGACGGCCACGGACAAACGACGTTTTCGGCGCGACACGCGCAATTGATCTTGGGCAGGAATTCCTGACGGAAGTTGATTCGCCGCAGTCGTTCCAGCCGCGCCGCGCCACATTGTTCGCAGTTCGCCAATGCCTCCAGGTTCCATGTGTCGGCAAACACGCGACCGCGCCGCATCGCGACGCCCGCCTCCAGCGCGGCTTCGAGCGTCTCCAACCTCGGCGGCGCGAACTCGCCCGCCGCGTGCAACCGGTCGAGCGCCTCCGTGCCGAACCTTGCCGGAATCAAACTCACCGCCGCCGCTCCGCAGTCGAACGCGAACTCGACCGAGCGCCGTGCTGCTTCGATGGCTTCCCCCTCCGAGCGCACGAACGGCGGCTTCACGATCACGAAGGCGCGCACGGCAATTCCATGCGCGCGCAAAAATCCCGCCGCCCGCGCAAACATCGCCATCGTCATCCGTTTGTTCAGCCTGGCGAGAATGGCGTCGTCGGCGATCTCCAGACCCATCGCGACTTCCAATGCGGAGTACGGAGTGCGGAGTGCGGAATCAGCGGCCTGCACGGCTTGCAGCATGGATTGGAAACGCAAGGCTGGTTCGCCCACGAGCGCAGGATGGCACTCCACGATTACTCTTTCGAAGCCGCGCACATGCTCCGCGATGGCGGGGAAATCCTCCGGCGGGATGGCCGCGCGATCGAAGAAACTCCCGGCGTTGTAGAGTTTGATCCCAGCCCGGCGGAGCGCGGACATTCCGTCCGCGCGCTCCTGCTCCGCGCGCAACGCGCCCAATGCGAACTCAATCTGCGCTGGAATCGCCCCGCGCGGCACCGTTGTTCCGAGCGCATTCTTCCACAGGTCACAATACACACACCGCCACGGACACCGGCGGTTGGTTAGCAACACGGTGGCGACCGAGACGATTTCCCCCGACTCGGCGCGCTCCGGTTCGGTGAAGAAGGCTTGGGGCCGAAAGGGAGTCATCGCATCGTCGCCGCCAGACCGGGGATCATTGAATCAACTGCTCCACAGTCGTGGAAGTGTTCGTCAAAGTCTGAGTCGCGCACTCATCGAAGACACGCCGCCACGCGGCCAGGTCCTTGACCGGAACAACGGCGTGGTAGCCGGCGCGGTTGGAGAGCGAGGCCGTGATCCACACCGGGCCTGTGTTGGTGCCGATCTGAGCGCGGGCGCGCCGGTTGAAATTGCTTGCGAAGGCGGGCGTGAGCACCTGGTTCGTCAGACGAAACTCGACGTTGGTGAGATGACCGAGCCGGATCAACGCGCCCGCGTGCTCCTCGATGGCAATATCCCAATATCCGCCCGGGCGCGGCGGCGTGAACCAGCGCCGAAACCACGGCACAGGCACGTTGTCCACCTGGTTGCGAATGGCGCGTCGCCATTCGGCCTCATGACGCCGGATGCGTCCCTCGCGCGTCATCTGCGGCGCGAGCAGCGCGATCAGGAGCAGCAGCAACGCGGCTCCGGCGATGGCGGGCCACCAGTGCTTCACTGATACATCGCGAGGAACTGCCGGCGCAGTTCCCGTTCATGCTGCGGCACGCGGCGGCGCAGTTCATCCACGCGCACCGCGCCGTGCTGGAAGCGACGTTTCGGGAAGATCGGCATGTCGAGGCCCGTGACGGCCTTTACCCCGCGCGAAACGATTTCGCCCTTGAGTGCGTAGAGCTTGTCCACGCTGTAATCCGTAAGGGCGATGAAGGGAATCCCTTCCGCGACCTCCATCACCGACGGGCGCGTGAACGGGCTGAAGCCCTCGAAACCGTGATGCCGCGCCGGCGCGTAGGTGCGCGTGTAGCTGCGGCTCAGGCCGCCGCTGTAGGTCAGCGAATGCTTGATGCGACCTACGCCCCAGCCCTCGTGATAGAGCATGAGGTTGTGAACCACGCTGCGGATGGTCAGTTCCGGGTTTTCCTCAATGGGATAATCCTTGAGGTTCTCGTCGCCGCCGTCGCCGTCGATGAGGTGCTTCCAGTCCGGATAACGCTGGCGCAAGGCACGGCAGAGCGTCATGCCCATCGCCGCGCATTCCACGTCGAGCGGCTTGTAGTCCTCGATCACGCGGATGGTCTCGCGCACGTCGATGCTCGCGAGGTCGGCCTCGACGGGTTCGAGGAAAAGTCCGAGACCAACTTGATCGAGGAACGCGCGCGCCTGCTGCAGGTCCGGCCCGTCGCCGAAGCTCAACGTGAACGCCTTGAGCCGCGACGGACTCATGCCGAGCCGGCGCATGACGTGGTAGGTGGTGAGAAACACCGCGCCGCTGTCGATGCCGCCGGAGAAACACACCCCCACGGGTTCGCTCGATGGAAGGCGTTGCAGCCACTTGGCAATCTCATCCGCCAAGGCACTGATGTAGGCGCGGCCGATCTCGTCGAGGTTCGTGGAGAGCTTGTTGCGCTCTGGCGTGAAATAGCGCGTGTAAGCCGGGTCGGGATCGGGACAGCCGATGAGCTGAATTTCCACGACGTAGTGCGCCGGCACCATGCGCGTGTAGCTCGGGTGGAACTGGTCCGCCAGCCCCTCGCGTTCGAGTTGCGCGCGGATGGCGTCGATCCGGTCCGCCACGATCAAGGCCGGCCCCGCCTCGCGCTTGGCGAGAAAATAGCGCATCGGGCGGTCGAGCGAACGCGCCATGCGCACGGTCTTGCCGGCGCGGGCGAGCAACGCAAATGAGCCGTCGATCTCGCGGATGGCGTCAGGATTTCCGGAGAGCACCCGGGCGCGGGCGTCCTCCACGCTCATGTTGTGGATGCGGTTGTCCGCCGGATCGAGAAGATCAACGACGCGTTCGACGTATTCGTGCATAGGATTTGTCCGCGACATTACCCCGGCGCTGCGGGATGCCAAGTCCCGGAGTGGCATCACCCCCCGGCAGTGTGCCGCCTCAAGGTCGATCGGATCCTTCCGGCCGACCTGGCTGGCGAACTACTAACTTAGCAACAATTAGTAGTTCGTTGGTATTTGACGATGGCCGGCCGCCGCAGGCCGGGGCGGCAGAGGGACCGTTCTCCGCGCCACCCTTCAAATCTCAAACTGCCGCACCCGCGCGAAGCCCGCCTGGAGCGGCATCCAGCCCAGTGCGAAGGACAACACGCCAAACCCGCTCAGGCACATGATGCTGCGCACCACGCCCTCGCCCCCGGCGGTGCCGGACCATGGCGCGCCGAATCCCAGCAGGACGATCGAGGCGAGAATGTAGAGGAAGCTTAACACCAGGCAGAATGTGCCGCCAAAACCGCTCACGATCTTGCCGGGGTTTTCCTCACGCAGGTTCGGGTAAAGCACGCCCAACCCGACCGCAAGCCCGTTCAACGTGAAACTCATCACGCCGACGGCCACGGTGAAGAAGCACGTTCGCGCGAGGTCCATTTGCAGCATGTGGCAGGACATCCAGATCAAACCAAGCGTCACCACCAGCGAGAGCGCGACCGCCATCATGTATTTCGCCCGCACCACGCGGACGAGTCCAAGCGGCGCCATTCCCACGATCCACAGGCGTTTGCCCTCCAGCGAAAACTGCGGATAAACGAAGCGCGTGGTGATGGTCGCGAGATTCAGCGAGCATGCACCGAGATTGAGATACGAGACAAGGTTGATCCAGAAGGTGTTGGTGAGCTGC
>CAYQWK010000041.1:0-406 GCA_964420805.1 uncultured Bifidobacteriaceae bacterium
TGGTCGAGCTGTCCACCTGCGTGAAGGATTTGAACAGGCGGTCCTGCTTGTCGCGCGGGATACCGACGCCGGTGTCCCGTACCGTGAAGTGCAGGCGCACCCGTCCCGGCGTCGAGGGAGGGCCGTCGGCGAGGCGCACCGTGGTCGAGACGTGGCCGCTGGCGGTGAACTTCACCGCGTTGCCAACAAGGTTCACGAGCACCTGGCGCAGCCGCGTGACATCGCCGACCACCTCCTCTGGAACCGGATCATCAACCATGCACGCGAGATCCAGATTCTTCTCCGCGGCGCGCGGCCCGAGCAACTCCAGGGCTTCCTCGACACAGGTTCGGACATCGAAGGGATGCGCCTCCAGATCCATGCGGCCCGACTCAATTTTCGAGAAATCGAGGATGTCGTTGATGAT
>CAYQWK010000041.1:416-23697 GCA_964420805.1 uncultured Bifidobacteriaceae bacterium
GTCAACTCCGTGTCGAGCAGCAACGAGGTCATGCCGATCACGCCGTTCATGGGCGTGCGGATTTCGTGGCTGGTGTTGGCGATGAACTCGGACTTGGCGCTGGTGGCCTCCTTGAGCTTCGCATTCAAGGCGGACAAGGCGGTGTTGGACTCGACGAGCCGTTGCTGGCTTTCGCGCAGCGCGTGGAAGGCCTCGTCGCGTTCAAGCTGGCTGATGCGGGCTCGTGAATGATAGCGCACGCGGGCAACAAGTTCGAGCCGGTCCGGAAGCTTCACGAGGTAATCGTCCGCGCCCGCGGCGAAGGCCCGGCTCTTCGTCTGCGGGTCCTCCTTGGTCGAGAGCACGACCACTGGCACGTCCTTTGTCGCTCCGTGCGCGCGATAAGCCTGCACCAGGGCAAGTCCATCCATGCCCGGCATGATCAAATCCTGGAGAATAACCGTGGGCCGGAATTGCGCGGCCACCTCCACCGCTTCCAGGGCGTGCTGGCAATAATGGAAGATGATGTCCGGCTCGTCGGCCAGCGCGCGGCGGATCGCCTCGGCAATGATGACCTGGTCGTCCACGAGCAGGACGATGGTCTCCGGGTCGCGGGATGAAGGTGCGATGGGTGTGATGTTCATGGCCAATGTTCGGTGGCAGGTTCGCAGCGGCACGATTCAGGTCTTTCGCGCAAAAGCGCCCCGAAATGCAGTTCCTGGCAGTCCGGGCAGATGCCGTGCGAGAAGCGCGCGTCCGTGCGCGTACCGATGTATTCCTCAATCTGTTTCCAGTAATTGCCGTCCTCGCGGATCCGCTTGCAGTAGCTGCAAATCGGCAGCAGCCCCTCGAGCTGCTTCACATGGGCTAGTGCCTCGCGGAGCTCCTCGTTTAGGGCGATGAGCGCGGTGTTCTTCTCCACGAGCTGGCGCTGGCTTTCGCGCAGCGCGTGCCAGGCTTCGTCCCGTTGCTGTTCCAACTGGCGGGCGCGCGCGTGATGGCGCAGCCGGGCGAGCAATTCGAGACGGTCTGGCAGCTTCACCAGATGGTCGTTTGCGCCGAGCGCGAACGTCCGGCTCTTCGTCAGCGCATCCTCCTTAACCGAGAGCATTACCACCGGCACGGTGGCGGTGAGCGGGCACGTGCGCATCTCGCGCAGCACGTCCAGTCCGTCGCGTGCCGGCATCACCAGGTCGAGCAACACCACGTCTGCCCCAATGTTGCAGGCCAGCGCGACCGCCTCGTCCGGGTTGCAGCAGTAATGAAAATCGATGTCCGGCTCGCCGGCCAGGCACCGGCGCACCGCCTCGCCGATGATCGGCTGATCGTCCACGAGCAGGACCATGACGTGGCCGGTGGGAGTTGCTTCCGTGACGGCCTCGCCGTTGAGCGCGTGAAGGGGCGGGTTCATGAAACGAGTCCGGGTTGTGCGCCGCCTCGTCCGCACTGTCGGATCAACGCGGGGGCGATTTCGTTCAGTGTCAGGATCTGCACGGCCGCGTCCATCTGCGCCGCTGCGCGCGGCATGCCATAGACCGCGCAGCCCTCCCGGCTCTGCGCGATGGTGTGGTGCCGGCTCTCGCGCAGGCGCTTGAGCCCCGCCGCGCCGTCCTTGCCCATTCCGGTGAGCAGTACACCGACGATCGGCCCCCGCCAGTGCCGCCGCGCGCTGTCGAAAAACACATCGACCGACGGCGTGTAAAAGCTCTCCGGCTCCATCGTGTAAGCGGTCAGGCCATCCGGCCGGACCACCAAATGACCCGGACCGCCGGCCACACCCACGGAACCCGGCTTCAGCGCCGCGCCATCGGTCATCAACCGCACCGGCAACGGGCACTGCTGGCCGAGCCAGCTCACCAAACCCGCCGCGAACGAAACGTCCACATGCTGGATGACGGCCACCGCAGCGGGGAAGCCGGAGGGCAGCGCACCGAGCAATTGTGCCAGCGCTGCCGGGCCGCCGGCGGATGCGCCAATGGCGATCAAGTCCGCGCGCCGGCGCGCCGGCGGCTCTTCGCGCAGGATCGAATGAATCTGGTCCAGCTTATCGAGCAACGGTGCGCCGCTGTTCCGCGCCTCCGTGGGCGTGTTCACAGCGTCGATGGCCCCGGTGCCCATGGCATCGAACACCCGGGCGGCGTGCGCGGCCACGTCGGCCGTGACCACCAGCACCGTGCAAGGTGAGGCGGCCATGATTCGCCGTGTCGCCTCCACGCCGTCCATCACCGGCATGAACAGATCCATCAACACCACGTCCGGCGTCTCCCGCGCGCACAAGGCCACGGCCTCCTCCCCGTTGCACGCCTCCCACGCGATGTGGTGCTTCGGGCTGGCGGACAGCGCCTTGCGGATGGCCGCGCGGGCCAGCTCCAAGTCGTTGACGATTCCGATCAACATGGCTGGGCCTCCCCGATCAGTTCCTCGACCGCTGTCAGCAGCGTCTCATCATGGAAGCTGCCCTTGGTCAGGTAATAATCCGCGCCTGCATCCAGCCCGCGCTGCCGGTCCTGCTCGCGGTCCTTGTAAGAAACAATCATCAGCGGCAGCGATTTGAGCCGCGCATCCTTGCGGATGAGTGTGACCAACTCGATGCCGTCCAGGCGCGGCATGTCCACGTCTGTGATGACGAGGTCGTAATTGCCGGTCCGCACCGAGTTCCAGGCGTCCATGCCATCCACGGCGATCTCGACCTCGTAACCGGCATTTTCGAGGAGCTTGCGTTCGAGTTCGCGCACGGTGAGCGAGTCGTCCACCACCAGCACGCGCTTGCCCGCCCGCCGGGCCGCCTCTCGCGCCGCGTCCTGGACCTTTCCCACGCGCCCGCCGGAAATCAGCAGCTCGATGGACCGCACGAAATCGTCCACATCCACGATCAGCACCGGCGTTCCATCCGGCAGCAGCGATCCGGCGCTGATGTCCTTCACCTTGCCAAGCCGGGGATCGAGCGCCTGCACGACGAGCTCGCGTTCGCCAAGGAATTTCTCCACCGCGATTCCGTAGGGTTGCTCGCGTTCGCCGAGCAACAGCACCGGCAGATCGTCGCCTTCGATCCTGGCGTCTTCCGCCTCCAGCACGGTGGCGGCGGGGACGAGGCCGATGCGCTGCTTCTCGTGGGTGAGGTACTGCCGGCCCTCGAGCAGCTCGATCCGCCCGCGCGGAACCTTCAACGTTCCGCCCACGCGGGCGAGCGGGAAGGCATACGGCTCGCCGCCGACCTCGACAATCAACGCGCGCACCACCGAGAGCGTGAGCGGCAGTTGCAACTGAAAGCGCGTGCCCTTGCCCGGCTCGGAAGTCACGCGCACGGTTCCGCGCACCTGGCGCATCATCGACTGCACCACGTCCAACCCCACGCCGCGGCCGGAAAACTCGCTGACCGACTCCTTCAACGTGAAGCCCGGCAGGAACAGGAATTCGAGCAACTCCGCGTTGCTCATGCGCGCGGCGGCCTCGGCGGTGGTGAGTTGCATGCGCACGACGGCTGTACGCAGCGTGTCCGGCTTCACGCCGGCGCCATCGTCGCGCACCTCGATGAGCAACATGCCCGCGCTGTGGCGCGCCTCCAGGCGCACCACGCCCTCGGCCGGTTTGCCAGCCGTGCGGCGTACGGCGGGGGATTCGATGCCGTGGTCCACCGCGTTGCGGAGCAGATGGTTCAACGGCGCCTCGATCTTCTCGAGGACGTCGCGGTCCACGCGCGTGGCTTCGCCCACGATTTCAAGCCGGGCTTCTTTGCCGAGCGTGCGCGCCATGTCGCGCACCAGCCGCGGCAGCCCTTGCACGCCGTCGGCGAACGGGCGCATCCGGCTGGCCTGGGTCTCGTGAAAGAGCCGGTGGGCGAGATTGCCGGAGCGCCGCACGATGAGGTCGAACTCTCCCTGCCGCTCGGAAAGCGCGCGCTGGCATCCGAGCGCCTGGCTCAACGCCTCGTTCACCAGCGCGGAGCCGCGCGCGGCCTGGCCTTCGCTCAACGCCTCCCGCACCGCATCCAGCGTGCGCAGAAGAACGCCCTGCTGCCGTTTGAGCCGCAGCAACGAATCCGCGAACGGATCAAGCGCCCGCGACTCGACCAGCGATTCGCCCACCAACCCGAGCAACCGGTCGAGATGGTCCGCCGTGACACGCACCACGCGGTCGTCATGCGGCCCGTGGGTGGCGCTGTGCGTGGCTCCGTTCGCGGCTCCATTGGTAGCGCCGTTGGTCGCTTGGATGGCCGCACCATTGGAAGCGGCCGATCCGTTGGTCGCAACGGGCACCGGCGCGGCGGCCTGCGGATTTTTCACCGAGGCCAGATCAGACAGGATCGTGTTCACGGCCGCCTCGTTCGCGTTCGTCCAGGCGGGGGCGGCAGACTCCGGCGTGGCGGCGAGAGCGCGGATGAGGTCCACGGCGCGCAATTGCACATCGACCGCCGCGCGGCGCAGGACGACACGGCCCTGTTGGGCGGCGACGAAGCAATCCTCCATCGCGTGGGTGAGGCGCACGGCGAGATCGAGGTTCACAATGCGTGCGGCGCCTTTGAGGGAATGGGCGGCGCGCATCAATTCCTCGAGACGCTCCGGGTCCTGCGGCTCGCGCTCGAGGGCAAGCAGGCCGTCCGTGAGCACGGTCACCTGGTTCTCGGCCTCCTGCCGGAAGAGGTCGTGCATCGAGGTGCTGTTGAGGCTGGCGCGCATCATTCCATGCTCCGGTTGAGGGTGTGGAAGAGCAGATCCTCGTCGAGCAGGCCGATGCCGCCATTGTCCCACGGCAGCACGGCGCGCGTGTATTTGGCGGTGGCGAGCGCAAGCGTGGAGGGCACGGGCCGGAGGTCGTCGGGATGAAACCGGTGCGCTCCATGCACCTCGGCGGCGGGAAAGGCGAAACGCTCCGGGCCGCGCTTGAGCACCACGAGGCGTTCGCGCGCCAGGGCGCGCTGGTCGCGCCGGACGGACGCGGCGGCGGGGTCGATGCCAAGCATCCGGTCGAGCGCCACGCAAACGAGCAGTTCGCCGCGCACGTTGACGAGGCCGCGCAGGACATGGCCGCCGCGGTGCGGCAACGAATGCGCGGGCCTTGCCTCGACCACTTCCTGGACCAGCAACGTCGGGACCGCGAGCCATTCCGCGCCAAGGCGGAAGACGGTGGCTGAACGTGTGCCGTAACGCTCGGCCACGCGGGGCCGGGCGAGTAAATGCGCGGCCTGCTCAATGTCCGCCGCCGCGAGATCGCGGTCGAGCAACTGCACTGCGGCACCGGTATAGACTGAGCAGTTGCGGCAATGCACATGCGTGGCCAACTCGGGGCAGGTGCGGTTTCCCCGCACGCCGGTGCGGTTCCAGCAGTCCAGGATCGTTGGTGCGGCGTGGGCGTTTGCCCCGCTGGCCGCACCGGCACCGTTCGAGGCGGCATGGCAGGCGGGAATGTTCATGCGGCCTTCTCCTTCCTGCGGTTCGCTCGTTGTTGCAGGCGGTGCGCGCCGGCCGCGTCGCCGGATTTCCGGGTGAGCAGCGCGAGGTGGGTGAGGGTTTCGAAGCGATCGGGTTCGAGGTAAAGGGCCTTGCGGTAGCAGGAAATCGCGTCATCGATCCGGCCCGCGCCGTCTTGAATCAAGCCGAGCAGATGAAACGCCTCGGCGGACTGGCCGTGATCGCGCATGTGCTCGCGGCAAAGGCGCGCGGCCTCGTCGAGCCGGCCGGCGTTGGCCAGGGATTGCGCATCGGCCAGCGAGGGGGGCGGGGGCGGTGCCGTCGGAGGTGGCGCGACCTGGGCGCGCAGACCAGGCAGCGGGATGATCTTCCGAGGGTCAAAGGCGCGTGGCGTTTTTTCCAGGGGCGGCAGCGGCGTGCGGCGGCAGAGCGTGGGGGGAACGGGCCTGCCGGCTCGCCGGGGCCGGGCCGCTGGCTTGCGCGTGAAGGCAAAGGCCAGCGGCACGGGCACCGGGGCGAACGCGGTGTCCGTGAAGATTCCCGTCTCGGCATGGCCGACGAAGAGCAGGCCGTCCGGCGCGAGGCGGCGCTCCAGCATTTCAACGGCGCGACGTTGCGTGGCGGCATCGAAGTAGATCAGCAGGTTGCGGCAGAAGACGGCCTCGTAGAACGGCACGGCTGGCTGGAAGTCCGGGGCCAGCGCGTTGCCTGGCCGGAAACTCACCTGGCGGCGCACCGCGTTGCTGATGGCCCAGCCTCGGGACGAGGCCTGGAAATGACGGTCGCGGAACCCGAGTTCACGGCCGCGGAAGGAATTGCGATGATAAACGCCGTGCGCCGCGACGGCGAGCGCCCGGTGGCTGATGTCCACGGCCTCGATGATGAAACGCGCCGGGGAGATGCCGGCGTCGAGGAGCGCCATGGCGATGGAGAAGGGTTCCTCGCCGGTCGCGCACGGCACGCTCAAGATGCGCAACATTTCACCCGGATGGGCCGGGAGCCATTGTTCGAGCGCCCACCGGCCGAGGGCGAGAAACGGTTCGTGGTCGCGGAAGAACCATGTTTCGGAGACCACCACTTCGTCGATCAGCTCCTGCCATTCCTGTTCGTCATGCTCCAGCAGGGCGGCGTAATCATCCACGCTTCGCAGGGCGCGTCGCTCGACGCGGACGCGCACGGCCGCACGGATGGCGGTGGGGCCGACGACCGACGGGCAGAGGCCAATGCCGGCCTGGAGACGCTGCGTGATCTGTTCCAGCGCGTTCATGCCACGGCCTCCGCCTCCGCGAACAACCGTCCGCGCAGTTCGGCGGGCAGCACGGCGGAGATGTTGATCCACTGAATCATGCCGCGCGCGTCCGGTGCGACGCCGCCAAGGCACGGCGTGCCGTCCGGGCGCAGCCCGCTCGGAACGAAATCCGCTTCCGCGCGGTTCACCACTTCCGTGGCCCCCTCGGCGAGCAGCCCGAGCAGGTGTTCGCCGTCAGGCGTCGCGTAACGCGCCAGCACGACGCGTGTGCCAACGCGAGGCCGCGCCGGCCGGCCGATGAGCAGCGCGGAGAGGTCGATGACGGGCACTGGTTGCGCGTGGAAATCGAGGACTCCGGCCACGGCTGCAGGCGCGTGGGGGAGCCGCTTGAGCCGTGCGAAGGGAAGAACCTCGGCCACCTCGCGGGCGGGCAGCGCGTAACGGTCGGCATCAAGCTGGAAGAGGATGAAGAGCATGGCGGTCAGGCGAAGACCTGGAAGCGGGTCACACCGTCCTTGAGTCCGCGCGAGGCGACGGAGAGTTCCTCGATGGCGTCGTGGGAAACACGCAGTGCCTCGGCGGTTTGCTGTGCGGTTTCGGAGAGTTGGCCGAGGGCCTCGGTGATCTGCTGGGAGCCTGCGGCCTGGGTTTGCATGCTTTCGTTGACGGCCTCGAAGCGCGGGGTCAACGCGGTGACCTGGTGGATGATGTCGCCGAGCTGGCCGGTGATTTGTGCGACCTCGGCGGTGCCTTTGCGGACCTCCTCGTTGAACTTGTCCATGCCCATGACGCCGGCGGAGACGGCCGATTGCATCTCCTTGACCATCTGCTCGATGTCGTAGGTGGCGACGGCGGTCTGGTCGGCGAGGCGGCGGGTCTCGGTGGCGACGACGGAGAAGCCGCGGCCGTGTTCGCCGGCCTTCTCGGCCTCAATGGCGGCGTTGAGGGAGAGGAGATTGGTCTGGTCGGCGACCTTGTTGATGGTGGTGACGACGGAGTTGATGTTGCCGGCCTTCTCGTTGAGGAGGGAGAGCTTGGCGCTGATGCCAGCGGAGGCCTCGATGATCTGGCGCATGGTGGCGTCCATGCGGGCGAGGCGTTCCTGGGCGGAGAGGGCGGACTGGGAGGTTTGCTCGGCCACGCGCGCGACGTCACCGATGCTCCTGGCGAGTTCGTTGGAGGTGGCGGTGATCTCCTTGGCGGTGGCCCCGATCTCGATGGTGGTCGAGGCAACCTCGCTCGAGGTGGCCTGTTGTTCCTTGAGGGTGGACGTCATCTCGGTGATGGCGGTGTTGATCTGGATGCCGGACTGCTGGACTTGCGCGACGAGGGCGAGGGGCCGGCGCACTGCGCGAACGGAAATGAACGCGACGATCAAGGAAACGATGAGGCAGGCCGCGGCGGCAGACACCACGACAATGTCCGTGCGGGTGACTGCGGCGGCGATGTCTCTGGTGGCGGCGGCACCTCCCGACTTGTCGTGATCTGCGAGGGCCTGGATAGCCTGGGCGTACTTCTCGTGGACGGCGTGAATCCTGTCGTCCATGTCGCGGGCGGCTTCGTTAACCTGGCCGGCCTTGACCAGTTCGACCACGCGGTCGAAGAGCGCATAGAATGGGATGTGGGTGGTTTGGACGGCGGCAAAGAGCTGGCGGTCACGCTCGGTGTCATGCTGGCTGCCGTATTCGTTCAACAACGCGGTGGCCCGGTCCTTGTTCGCCTGGATTTCGGCGATGACCTCGAGGCGGTTGGCGGTGTTGGTTTCGAGGACGAGATGCACCCCGAGGTAGGCGGCCTCGAAGGCAGAGGCCTTCATCCGCCCGGTCAGTTCGACACCTGGCAGGCTGTCATCGCGGACGCGGGCGGCCTTTTCCCCTATCAGCCCAAGGCGTGTATGGGAGTAAATGGCGCTGGCCAGTGCCGTGGCGATGATCAACGTAAAACCCAGGGCCAGCCGTCGTGTGATTGTCATGGCTCGCATCAGTCATGGTTTCGACGGTCGCGGGCGGGACTTGAGGTTTTTCACTTCCGGGCCGAGAAAAACTGTTCGTAGCCGCATCTGTGAACGCACGGCCATCCTCACCGAGAAGAGAGATTGGCCACCGCTTCACAGCGTTGGCTACGGAGCGAGGGTTCACGGGAAGGCTGGCACGAACGGAAAATGCCAGGCATCAGCTCCCGAAAACACACCGCCCGGAGAAGGCTCCGGGCGGGCATGGGATCTGATGTGGATAGGTGGTCACGCGGCGACTTTGAAACGCGATATGCCGTCCTTGAGTCCGCGTGACGCGGAAGAGAGTTGTTCGACCGCCGCGTTGCTCTGGCGCAGTGCCTCGGCGGTTTGCTGTGCGGTTTCGGAGAGTTGGCCGAGGGCCTCGGTGATCTGCTGGGAGCCTGCGGCCTGGGTTTGCATGCTTTCGTTGACGGCCTCGAAGCGCGGGGTCAACGCGGTGACCTGGTGGATGATGTCGCCGAGCTGGCCGGTGATTTGTGCGACCTCGGCGGTGCCTTTGCGGACCTCCTCGTTGAACTTGTCCATGCCCATGACGCCGGCGGAGACGGCCGATTGCATCTCCTTGACCATCTGCTCGATGTCGTAGGTGGCGACGGCGGTCTGGTCGGCGAGGCGGCGGGTCTCGGTGGCGACGACGGAGAAGCCGCGGCCGTGTTCGCCGGCCTTCTCGGCCTCAATGGCGGCGTTGAGGGAGAGGAGATTGGTCTGGTCGGCGACCTTGTTGATGGTGGTGACGACGGAGTTGATGTTGCCGGCCTTCTCGTTGAGGAGGGAGAGCTTGGCGCTGATGCCAGCGGAGGCCTCGATGATCTGGCGCATGGTGGCGTCCATGCGGGCGAGGCGTTCCTGGGCGGAGAGGGCGGACTGGGAGGTTTGCTCGGCCACGCGCGCGACGTCACCGATGCTCCTGGCGAGTTCGTTGGAGGTGGCGGTGATCTCCTTGGCGGTGGCCCCGATCTCGATGGTGGTCGAGGCAACCTCGCTCGAGGTGGCCTGCTGCTCGCGGAGTGTCGAAGCCATCTGGGTGATGGCGGTGTTGATCTGGATGCCGGATTGCTGAACCTGTCCGACGAGGCGGCAGAGGTTGTCCGAGGTGGTGTTCAACCCGTCGGCGATGGTGCCGATCTCGTCACGGCGAAACTCGCGCAGCCGTTGGCTGAAGTCTCCCTCGCGAATCTGTTCGAGAGCCTCCTTGACCCGCAACACCGGCGCGCGGACGGCGCGCGTGGTGGTCACCGCCACGAGCAGCGCGATCACGAGGCCGATGATTCCGCCGGCGATCAGGGCGATGGTCGTCTGGTTGACAAGTTTCTCGATGTCCCCGGCATCGGTTTCGCCCAGGGCCTTGTCGTGGTTCACCAATTTGTCAATGGCGGCAAGGCAGGCGTCATGGACGGAATGGATTTCGTCATCGAGAATTCTCGCGGCCTCGTCCTGCCGGCCCGCGCGTATGGCGTTAATCACTCGGTCGAGCATGGAATAGAAGGCGGTGTGTGCGCTGTGCGCCGTGTCGAACAGGTCGCGGACCCGGGCGATTGATGGTCTGGCTCCGTATTGCTTGAACACGGCCTCGGCCTGCTCCCGGTTCGATTGCAACTGGGCCAGCATCTCGGATCGATGGGCGCTGTTGGTTTCCAGCACCATGTGAATGGCGACAAACGCCGCATTGAGCGCGGACGCCTTCATCTTTGCCGTGAGGATCACGCCGGCAAGACTGTCGTCGTGCAGGCTTGCGGCCCGCTGTTCCACCGCGTGCAAACGATGGAAGACGTAGGAACCGGTGCCGAGGCTGATGGCAATGATCAAGGCGAACCCGAGGGCGAGCCGCTTCGATATGGTCAGACTTTGCATCACCGGGGTTTTCGGCGGTTTGGCGCGGTACTTTAGAAGAAACTTCGGCCCCCGGGCCCAACTTCATGTTTGAAAACCGCCCGCGCCTCCGTACGGTTGCGCCGCATGTCAGAAAATTTCTCGCCAGCCACCCGCATCGACGGCCGCGCCAACAACCGCATCCGTCCGCTCAAGTTCATCAACCACATCGCGCCTTACGCCACCGGCTCCACCCTCATCGAGTGGGGCAACACCCGCGTCATTTGCGGCGTCACCGTCGAGGATTCCGTCCCGCGCTGGATGAAGGAACAGGGCGTGACCGGCGGCTGGATCACCGCCGAGTATTCCATGCTGCCTTACTCGACCCTCGGACGGAAACAACGCGACATCTCGAAGGGCAAGATCGACGGCCGCTCCCAGGAAATTCAGCGCCTCATCGGTCGCGCCATGCGCGCGGCCATCGACCTCGAGAAGATCGGCTCGCGCACCATCTGGGTCGATTGCGACGTCCTCCAGGCTGACGGCGGCACCCGCACCGCCGCCATCACCGGCGGCTACGTGGCGCTGGCGCTCGCCGTTCGCAAGTTGATGAACGAAGGGAAACTCACCGCCAACCCGCTTCTCCACCCGGTGGCCGCTGTCAGTGTGGGCATCATCAACAACCAGCCCATGCTCGACCTCTGCTACGTCGAGGATGTGGCCGCGACCGTGGACATGAACATCGTCATGAACGCAGCCGGCGAATTCATCGAAGTGCAAGGCACCGGCGAGGAAGCCACCTTCACCCGCGAACAACTCGACGCCCTGCTCGAATTCGGCAAAACCGGCGTCCAGCAATTGCTCGAAGGTCAAACGCTCGCGCTCGCGGCGGCATGAGCACCACACCCGTCCCCACCAGCCTCTTCCTCCTCCGCCACGCCGAGGTCGAGGCGAAATTCCAGCGCGTCTTCGGCGGGCGCATCGACATGAACCTCTCGCCCCGCGGCCACGACCAGGCCGCGGCGCTCGCCCGCTACGTCAAGCGCCACCAGTTCCACGCCGTTTACGCCAGCCCGATGAAGCGCGTCCAACAAACCCTCGCGCCCATCGCCAAAAACCTCTCCGCGCCCGCCATCATCATCCCCGAACTCCGCGAAGTGGACTTCGGCGACTGGACCGGCCTGAGCTGGGACGAAGTCTTCGCCAAATACCGCATCTCCGCCTTCCAATGGCTTGAACAACTCGAAGCCGCCGGCATCCCCAACGCCGAATGCCGCAGCACCTTTGCCGCCCGCGTCGAACCCTGCCTGCGCCGCATCCTCGCCGAACACCGCGGCCAGCAAGTCGCCATCGTCTGCCACGGCGGCGTCATCCGCATGATCCTCTCCCTCCTCCTCGACCTCCCGCTCTCCAAGATGGCCCACTTCGACATCGACTACGCCAGCATCACCCGCGTGGACCTCGAAGCCCACAAGACCGAAGTCCAATTCCTCAACCACGCCCCATGGCAGCACGAAATCTAAAACCCCTCTGGAAAGTCTCCCTCCACGTCGCCGCTGAGTCCGAGGACGCCGCCGCCGAACTCCTCGCCAGCCACTTCGGCACCATCGCCTCCGTCTATGCCGATGTGGAAACCCGCGAAACCACCGCCAGCGTTTACGTCCCCGGCGTCACCGCCGCGCAGCGCGCTGCCGTCCGCGACGGCCTGAAACTGCTCCAGGACAGCGGCCTCGACTGCGGTCCCGCCCGCCTCACGGTGAAAAAAATCCGCCGCGAAGACTGGGCCGAATCCTGGAAACGCCACTTCAAACCCCTCGAAGTCAGCCCGCGCCTGCTCATCAAGCCCAGTTGGATCAAACGCAAACCCCGGCGCGGCCAGGCCGTCGTCATCCTCGACCCCGGCCTCAGCTTCGGCACCGGCCAGCATCCCACCACCGGCTTCTGCCTCGCCGAACTCGCCCGCCTGCGCGACGACTCCGCCCGCCAATCCCTTCTCGATGCCGGCTGCGGCTCCGGCATCCTCGCCATTGCCGCCGCCAAACTCGGCTACGCGCCCATCCAGGCCTTCGACTTCGACCCCGAGGCCGTGCGCGTGGCCAAAGACAATGCCCGCCAGAACGAAGTCCTCGTCCCCATCCAACGCCGCGACCTCACCAAACTCCCGGCGACCAGCGCCAAGAAATTCAACGTCGTCTGCGCGAACCTCATCTACGACCTCCTCATTGCCGAGCGCGACAAACTCCTGGCCCGCCTCGCCCCCGGCGGCACCCTCGTCCTGGCGGGAATCCTCACCGAACAATTCCCCGCCGTGGAACGCGCCTTTGCCCAGGCCGGCCTGCGCCTCCTCCGCAGCCGCGTGGAAGGCGAATGGCGCTCCGGCTCCTTCGCCCGGCACTAGTGTCCCGCGCCCCTCCGGGCCTGACATATCGGCATCACTCGGGACGATGCCTACGCCACCTCTGGCTTCCCCGCCTCACGCCGCCGCTGCCAGCATCACCGCTGCGCCCGGCGACTCTTCCACGGCGTCTGCCTTGAGCTTGGTGATCCTGGCCGGCTTCGTTGCCGACGCGCCCGGCTCTTTGGGCACGGCTTCGAGCGCAGATTCCAGGTCTGAACCCTCCTCCGCCAGCGCTTTCGCGTGCTTGTACCAGCGCTTCACCAATTTATCCGTGGCCCGGTGATGCGTCCGCAACTCCGCCTGCTTCCGCTTCAGGGCCGACTTCATCTCCTGCCGCTCCTGCACCACGTTTGCGAACCCATCGAGCAAATCCTTCAACAACGCCGCCGTATAAGCCGTGCCCTCGATCACCCGCGCGATGGCCGGTTGCGCGGGCGTCAACGCCGCCAGCGCCGCGTCCGCCCGCACCCAGGCCGGATACAACATCTGGGCGCGTTTCAGAATCGTCCCCTCTGCCTTCGGCGCAACCGCCTGGAGATCATTCACCGCCGCCACGATGCCATCGTTCTCACTGAGCTGCGCCTCAATGATCGCCGGCACCTTGATCGAGAGCGTCTTCATGATCTGCAACGTCCGCGCCAGTTTCCGTTCCGCCGCATCCAGATCATCCTGCGCCGCCACGCGCGCCTGCAACAACGGCTCGAAGCCGTCGATCCGCGCCTGCAAATCCGCCGACCCCAGAATGCCCATGTGCAACCCTGGCGTGTGCTTCCGCCAGATCGGGAGCGAGATATCCGCCCGCTTTTTGCTGACTTCCCAATACTCCATACGCTTGGTTCCTTTCGATTTTACTGCTGGTTTCACCGCCAAAACACCCGTTTGAACACGACTTGCCATCCGCCACCCGCGACAAACCGCAGCTATGTGGACAGCGATGGCAATTCGGACGCGACACCGCTCAGAGCAGGCATCGGCCCGGTCGAAAGCGCCGTCGGCGCATCCAAAATGGCGCCTTTTGGCCGCGCTGCCAGAGCTTTTTGTGGCTCCGACAGACCGGGGCGCGTCTCTGCCAGACCGGTTTGCATCTCCGTCAGGCCGGATTATAGCACTGTCACGCCGGATTGCACCTCTGACATTGCTGTTTTATAACCGTCAAACCGGTTTGCTGCTCTGCCATGCCTTTCTGAAATACCGTCACAGCTGTTTGCACCGCTACCAGACCAGTTGGACACACTGCCATAGCTTTTAGCACCGCCGTCACCATGACGGAGCAGTAAAAAGCTGTGACGACGATAGAAAAAGCGCTGACGGAGACCAAAACAGCTACGCCCGAAGTACAAAAAGGGCTGGCAGAGCTTCAAAAAGCGAAAACCGAGATGCAAAAAGCCATGGCATAAGCACAAATCGCTGTGACCGGAGCAGAAATAGCGGTGACAGAGGCGGAAAAAGCCGTAACGGAGGTAAAGGAAGGTCTTTTTGAACCCGAGAAAGCCAAATCAACCAGCCGGACTGGCAAAGCTCTCCAGCTCCCAGCGATGTCAGTAGAAGGAAAAGCCGATTCAGCGTCGCAACCCGCTGCCACCTGATGGCGAGGTGCTTCCCAGCGCCAGAGGACTGGCGCACTCCACGACGCTGGCGCGCGGACCGAGCGCACGGCGGGCGCGCCAGCGTCCCGGAGTGCGGCGGCCCTCCCTTGTCATTACCCACATCTCTTGGCTGCTGTCGGCCCGAGGTGGTGGGTTTTGTCATCTCTTGGCTGCTGTCGGCCCGAGGTGGTGGGTTTTGTCGCGCTGCGACAAAACAAGCCCGCGTCCAGCGGGCGGTCCGGTCCTTCGCCGTCGGTTGCGAGTTCGTTGCGCCGCTGAACGCGGCGCTACTTGTCGCAGCGCGACAAGTTCCACCCCGCGGCGAAAAATGTGGGAAATGACAAGGGCCCTCCGCCGCTTTCCGAGGGTGTGGCGTTCAATAACCCTGCAACCGGAAGAAGCGGCGCGGGACGTTGGTGCTCACGGGCATGACCATCATGCCGTTGGTCTGGCCGGCGGTGCTGAAGAGCCAGGCGGGGCCGGCGTTGGTTTGCCCGGCGCGTTTCGATTCGATGCGCCAGTAGTAGTCGGTGCCGCCGGCCAGTTGCGGCAGGGGCATGAAGTTGTTCGTGGTGGTGCCGAGGAAATCATCGGCGTCGGGATACGGATTGGTGCCGAAATAGACGTCGAAGCTCGTCGGTCCGACGCTGCCGATGTTCAGGGCGATGTTGTCGAGGTGGACGTTGAGGTAGCCGGGCAGGTTGTCCTGCGCGAAGACCAGACGCACCGATTTCCGGAGTGATGTTGCGTTCGTATTCATCGCGCCCTGCATAACCGCTCCGCCGCCGGTTGAGGACTGTGCGAGCCGCGCACAGGGCGGAGACGGGCCGGCACAATTGGGTCCGGTCTGGTAAAAACCCTTGCCCGCCAATCTCGCGCCCGGATAATCCGCCGCCATGACGACGACGCGCCTGCCATTCCCTTCGGGTTGCCGGCCGTTTGTTGCTCCGATTAATTCACGCTCACCGCACAACTATTGCCCAAACATGAAACGCATTCTGTTCTCATCCATCGCCCTGTTCGCCGCCGCGTCCATCCAGGCCGCGGACCCCGAGGCGGGCTTCGTCAGCCTCTTCGACGGCCAGACCCTCAAGGGCTGGAAGATCGCCGAGGAGAAGGAGAAATCCTGGAGCGTGGCCGACGGCGCGATTGTCGCCCACGGCAACCGCTCGCACCTTTACTACGTCGGCGACGAAACGCCGTTCAAAGATTTCGAGCTCAAGGTCGAGGTCATGACCGAGCCGGGCTCGAACGGCGGAATCTACTTCCACACCAAATATCAGGAAAGCAACTGGCCCAAGGCCGGCTTCGAGTGCCAGGTCAACGTCAGCCACACCGATTACAAGAAGACCGGCAGCCTTTATGACATCGCCAATCTCGGCGTCACGCCCGCGCAGGACAACAAGTGGTGGACCCAGCACATCACCGTAAAGGGCAACAAGGTGCAGGTGCGGATTGATGGCAAGCTGGTGCTGGAATACAACGAACCGCCCGGCACGCAGCCCGGCAAGGACTTCTCCCGCAAGCTCGACCAGGGCACCTTTGCCTTCCAGGCCCACGACCCCAAGAGCGTCGTGCGCTACAAGAACATCCGCGTGAAGCGGCTCTAGGATTTTGAGATTTCGTCCGGCTCGCGCCGGATTTTGCAGGCGCTGGACGCAACGCGTTCAGCGCCTTTTTTGCGGCCATTTGTAAAACGCCCGCGCGTTCTCCGCGAAGACCTTCCGCCGCGCCGAGGCCCCTTTCTCCGCGCTGTACGCCGCCACAATCCCATGCACTGTCGCGAAATCCGCGAACCACTCGCTCACCGGCCAGTTGCTGCCGTAAATTACCCGATCCTCGCCGAAGTTCCGCCACACATGATCCAGGATCGGGCGGTAGAATTTCAGATCACGCGGTGCGCCTCCTCCTCGCCGGCCGCTGCCCTCCACCAGCCCGGACATCTTGCAATACACGTTCGGAAACGCCGAGGCCCGGGCCATCCCGTCCTGCCAATCCCGTGGCGGCGTCCTGCCGTCGATGCGCACGTTTGATACATGATCGATGATCAGGCGCAACCCCGGCAGGTCATTGGCCAGAAGCGCGACTGAGGGCAGCAGTTCCGGCCCGCCGTTCACATCCAGCGCCAGGTCATGATCCGCCAGCAGGCGCAAATCGCGCCGCACTGCCGCGTCATCCAGCCGTTTCATGTCCGCGCCGCGGATGCGTATTCCGCGGAACAACGGGTTGCTCGCGAACCGGCGGAGGTTCGCGGCGAACGCATCTTCGCCCACCTTCAGGTTTCCCACCATTGCCAGGATGTGCGGCTCCCGCGCCGCGAGGTCGAGCACCCATTGATTATCCTCCAGCCATTCGCTCGCCTCGACCACCACTGTGCCGGTGACGCCCAGGGGCCGGGCCAGCGCCTGATGGTCGGCCGGGAACACCGGGCGATAAAGCCGCGCATCTCCCTTCGGCGGCCACGGAACGCCTTGCGGCCGCGTGGGATCATAGAAATGCGTGTGGCAATCGACGATCTCGGCTGCGGAAAAAGCAACCGTCCGGCAGCCCGCTGTCAGCGACGCCAATGCGACACTTCCTGCTCCGATGAATTCACGACGCGTCATGGTTTTCAAAGCCAGGCGCAATGCTGCCCCGCCGCTCCTCGACCGTCACGACCCGTTTCTTCCCAGCGTGAAGGCTCGGTTCCGTCGCGGGGCGGGCGGCGGGTTCGGGCTGGGAATTTCCGGGCGTATGGCGGCGTCATTGTCTCATGTATCGACTCCTGTTTGCCGGTCTGGTGCTGGCCGTGCCGTGCGCCGCGCAGTTGCGTGTGATCAACGGCGCGTTTGGCAACACCAACGGGCTGAAGGCATACGGCGGTCATGGATGGTTTCAGGGCGTGCCCGCGGGTTGGCGGTCGTCGGCGCGGTCGCCGATTTATTCTGTCCATGCCGGCGGCGGCGGCACGCAGATGGTTTGCAACGTGTCGGTGCTGGGCCGGCTCGAACAGCGCCTGGGCGTCGTGGAGCGGGAATTGGACGTGGTGTTGACGCTGGATGTCGCGGATTCGTGGGGAAAGGGAGCGGAGTTGAATGTGGAGGTGGTTGGCGAATCCGGCGAGACGCTGGCGCGAGCCGGGTTGAGGCCGGGGCTTGCCCAGCGGGTGGTCGCGGAGAATGTGCCGGCGGAAACGCCAGTCACGATCCGGTTCGCGGCGTTGCATGGCACGACGCCGGGATTGGACAATGTGGCGGTGAGTGTCCGCGATCCGGTTTCCCCGGGGTTGGCGCGTTTAGAGATCCGGCGGTTCCAACCGGACCCGCCGTTGGTCCGCGCACGCCGGGTGGCTGCGGTCTCGGCGGAGGTCGCTACGCGAGGCAGCTCGGACGTGACGATCAGGCCGGTGCTTTCGTTGCCCAACGGAGTGCATGTCGTGAAGTCCAGCCCGGCCGAGGTGCGCATTCCGGCGGACGAGGGCCGCACGCGGTTGAGTTGGGAGATCGAGGCTGAGGAGCCGGGCGCGAAGGAGTTGCGGCTTGAATTGCGGACGGAGAAGGGCGCGCTGGTCGCGGTGGAAACGCTGCGAATGTGGGTGCTTCCGGCGGTGGCAAGGACGTCGCCCGAATACATTCCCGCGCCCGTTCCCGCTCCGGCCAGGATGCTTGTCGGCGCGCATCACTGCCCGTTGTGGGAGGCTGACAAGCCGCAGATGTGGCTGAACGTGTTGAAGCATCCGGAGCGAACGCCCGCGCTGGGATTCTACGCGCAGGAGAATCCCGAGGTGGCGGACTGGGAGACGAAGTGGGCGGTCGAACACGGCATCTCGTTCTTCATCTATTGCTGGTATCGCACGAGCCAGGGCGGTGCGGTGCGGACGCAGTTCGGCAGCGCGATTCATGACGCGCTTTTCAAATCGCGGTTCGCGGACAAGATGAAGTTCACGCTGATGTGGGAAAATCAGTCGCGTGGCAAGGCGGGCGTGGCTGACGAGCGGGATTTGTTCACCAACCTGCTGCCGTGGTGGATGGAGAATTACTTCAAGCATCCCGGTTACTTGAAGGTGGACAACAAGCCGGTGCTGTTCATCTACCGGCCGGAGTTCCTGGTGCAGGACCTCGGCGGCGTGACGAATGTGGCGAAGGCATTCGATCGGATGCGCGAGGTCTGCCGGGCGGCGGGATTCGACGGTCTTTACCTGCTTGGCGAGTACCGCGGGACTGATGCCCGGCACCTGGCGTTGATGCGAAGCCTCGGGCTGGACTACACGTTCGCTTATTGCTGGCCCGTGCCGGACAGTCCGTTGCCGGAGCGGGCCATGAGCGTGCAGATGGAGCACATCCGGAAGACCGGGGCGCTGGGCATCCTGCCGCAGGTTGTGACGGTTTCGCAGGCATGGAGCGGCTGGCGGGATGAGGGCAGCATCTGGAAAATCCCGCCCGCGCAATTCGAGACGTTGCTGCGCCAGGCGAAGGGGTTCGCCACTGCCCTGCCCACGAACCAGCTCGGCAGCCGGATGTTGTTGCTCGACAACTGGAACGAGTGGGGCGAGGGCCATTACATCGCGCCTTATCGCGAACATGGCTTCGGTTATCTGGATGCGGTGCGAAACGTATTTACCTCCGCGCCGGCGGAACACACCGACCTGCTGCCGGAGGACGTGGGGCGGGGTCCGTACGACCGCGCGATGCGCGCACACTTCGCGGCCGAGGAGGAAAAGCAGCGGCTGGCCTCGAAACGGGTTGCGGTCACGAACGTGCCGCCCGGTTTGGTGGCGTGGTGGACGTTCGATGACCCTGAAGGCAGTGCCGTGGCATTGGATTATTCGGGGCACCGCAACGGCGGCTTCCTCGAAGGCGCGCGTCGTGCGACAGGGTTCGCGGGTCGTGCGCTGGTTTGCGACGGTGCCAGCGTGCTGGTTCCGCGCAGCGCCAGCCTGGCCGCTTTGCAAACCTTCACCGTTGAATGCCGCGCGTGGACGGATATGGCCGGGCAGGACAATCGCTGGATGATAAACGGCGTGTTCGGGCACAGCGCCACAAGTGGATTCCGGCTCGGCTTGCTGCGTGGCAAACCCTGTTTTCAGGTGCCGCGGACGGAATGGAGTCACCATCTTTCCGGCGACGAGATTCTCGCGGCCGGCCAATGGGTTCACCTCGCCGCGACGTTCGATGGCACGACCATGCGGCTGTACATGAATGGCCGGCTGTGCGGAGAAATGGAACGGACGGGAGAGCTGATTCCGGCCGAGGGACGCCTGGTACTCGGCAACTACGACGTTGGGCACCGGTCGCGCTTTGAGGGATTGCTCGATGAGGCGCGTGTTTACCGGCGCGCTCTGGGACCGGAGGAAATTCGGGCGCACGCGGCCGGCCGGTGGTAATGCGCGACCCGGCAACGTCCGTTTCCGTCATTGCCCCACCATCGGATGGCGCGACATACTCGCGGTGATGAACGAACAGCCGCAAGGCAGCGCCACCCAGAATTACGCGACCCGCTACACACCCGAGGCCGCCGAGCGTTACCAGCGCCGGAAAGCCGTCAAGCACGAGGGTGAAATGGCGCTGGTGCGGCGCGCGTTCGAGGGTTTGCCCAAAGGCACGGTACTCGACGTTCCTTGTGGCGGCGGGCGTGTGGCCATGCAACTCGCTGATCTCGGCTTCCAGGCCACCGCCGCCGATCTCTCGCCCGGCATGCGCGACATCGCCCAGGCGGCCTTCGATCAACGCGGCTTGGCCATCAGGGCGCATCTCGAGGATGTCGGCAAAATGTCGTTCGCCGACCGAAGCTTCGACGCGGTGATTTCCTTCCGTCTGTTTCATCATTTTTCCGATACGGCGACGCGGCGGCGGGCGGTGAAGGAGTTGTGCCGGGTCGCACGCACGCATGTGGCGCTTTCGTATTTCAGCCCGTGGTCGGTGACGGCGGTGAAGCGGTTCTTTCAGCGGCGGTTGTTTGGCAAGACGACGAAATTCCATACCTCATTGCGCGAGGTGGCGGGTTATTTCGAGGAGGCGGGTTTTGAACTGGTGGCCGACCATGCGCGCTGGCGCGGCATCAAGACGCTGCATCTGGCTGTGTTTCGCCGGCGCGAGGGGAAGCCGTAGCCGATGACGGCTCCAGGCCATTTCTGCGCCGGTGGGTGGGAGACGATTTTCGCGGAGAACGGGCTGGGCGGTTTCGAGGACTTTTGGAACGCCCAGGTTCCGTTGTTCGAGGAGCCAAACACCGGACGCGGCGGCTGGAGCGCGGTGGCGCGGTGGGAATTGCGCCAGGCGGATGGCAGCCCCGCGACGGTGTTTCTCAAGCGGCAGTCGGGTCACAACACGCGCACACTCCGGCATCCGATTCGAGGCGAACCCACGTTTCAAAGGGAGTTCGACAACCTCCGACGGTTTCAATCGCTTGGCATCCCGACGCCGCAACCGCTCTGGTTCGCGGCGGAACTGGGCAAGGGGAACCGGGCAATCCTCGTCACTGCGGAGCTTACGGATCATCGGCCGCTCGATGTGACGGCGGCCGAGGTCGCGACGGAGAGGAAGCCGGCTTCCCGCAATGCGCTGGTAAAGGAGGTGGCCGAGTTGTTACGGGCGATTCACCGCGCTGGCCTGCGGCACAACTGTTTTTACCCCAAGCATGTTTTTCTGCGCCGCGTCGGTGGCCGAGCCGAATTCGAGGCAAGTGTGCTCGACTTGGAAAAGGCCCGGCGCAACTGGGCCGGAGCGGCGGGTTTTCGGCGCGACCTGCGGACGTTGCTGCGGCGTTTGCCGCAATGGAACCGACCCGCGGTGCTGCGTTTCCTGATGGTATATCTCGACGAACCCCGGGTCACGCCGCAGGTGCGCAGCCTCTGGCGGTGGTTGCAGCGAAACTTGAAGTGAACCCGCCGGAGGAACCGCGCGGTGGAGGCGCCTATGGAGGTGTTTGCTCGCTGTTGCCGAACTCAGCCGGCTGGAGATGCGGCACGAGGAGATGGATGACGGCCAGCGCGATCAGGTAGGCAAAGCCCGCGATGACAAACACCGGCACGTAGCTTCCCGTGGCCTGCAACACCGCGCCCACCAGCATGGCGATGAACATGCCGCCCACCGCGCCCGCCATGCCGCCGATGCCCACCACCGAGCCAATCGCGCGGCGCGGAAACATATCGCTCGCCAGCGTGAAGAGATTTGCCGACCAGCCCTGATGCGCCGCTGCGGCGAGGCTGATGAGCAGCACGGCCGTCCATTTCCCGAGGCCGCTTGCCGCGAAGATGATCGGCACCACGCACAGCGCGCAGACAAGCATGGCCAGCTTGCGCGCGCCGTTCACCGTCCAGCCGCGTTTGATCAGCCGCGAGGAAATCCAGCCGCCGCCGATGCTGCCTACATCGGCGATGAGGTAAATCGTCAGCAACGGCGGCCCCATCTTCGAGACGGTCACTTCGACCTGGTATTGCTTGTTCAGGAAATCCGGCACCCAGAACAGGTAGAGCCACCAGATCGGGTCGGTCATGAACTTGCCCACGGCGAACGCCCAGGTCTGCCGGTGGGGCAGGAGTCTGCGCCACGGGATCTTCACCTCCGGCCCGACCGGATCGCTGCGAATGTACGCCAGTTCGGCCGCGGAGACGCGCGGGTGCTGTTCCGGCGGCCGGTAAATGCACAGCCATGCGACCAGCCACACGAAGCCGAGCAGGCCGGTGCCGATGAACGCCCATTGCCAGCCCCAGTGCCCGGCAATCCAAGGCACGACCAGCGGCGTGACCAGCGCGCCCACGTTTGTGCCCGAGTTGAAGATGCCAGTGGCCAGCGCGCGTTCCTTCTTCGGAAACCACTCCGCCACGGTCTTGATCGAGGCCGGGAAATTCCCCGCTTCGCCCAACCCGAGGGCGAACCGCGCCAGGGCGAATCCCGCCGCCGCGCCACCGAGCGAGATGAAGGCGAAGCCGGCCTTCGCATCAAGGTTCAACACCGGCAACCGAAACGCGCCGAGCAAATCCGCCGCGCCATGCGCCATGGCCGCGAGGCTCCACAACACAATGGCCAGCGCGAATCCGCGGCGCACCCCGATTGCGTCCATCACCCGCCCCGCGAACATGAACCCGAGCGCGTAGGCAAACTGAAAGCTGAACACGATCGAGGAATAGATGCGCTCGTCGGTCCACCCAAACGTCTCTACCAGCCGCGGCTTCAGGATGCCGATGACCTGGCGATCCACGTAATTGATCACGGCCGCGAAGAGGAGCAACGCGCAGATCACCCACCGGTAATTTTCCCGGAGGCTCATGGGCGGCGGGTTGTCGCAGCAGTGGAAGGATGACGCTGGCCGGGCCGGAATATCATGGGTGGGCCGGGTTCATTTGGGTGGCCCGGACTGGAGTCGCGCCAGCACTTCTTGCGAGAGGACTTCGTAGGCGGCGGCACCAGCGCTGTATTTGTCGTAGTGGATGATCGGTTTGCCATGGCTTGGGGCCTCAGCCAGCCGCGTGGTGCGCGGGATGACGGTCTCAAACACCGCCGCGCCGAAATGCTGCCTGACCTCCGACACCACCTGCTGCGCCAACCGTGTGCGGCCGTCGAACATGGTCATGACCACGCCGAGCAGTTCCAGGTTCGGGTTCACCCCGGAATCGCGCAACTGGCCGATCACGCGGTGAATCATCGAGATGCCCTCCAGCGCGTAGTACTCGCACTGCAACGGGATGAGCAGGTAGTCGGCGGCGGCAAAGGCGTTCAAGGTCAGCACGCCGAGCGATGGCGCGCAATCGATGATCACGACATCAAACTTGCCGCCGGTTCGGATTGGTTCCAGGCAGGTGCGGATGCGATGCAGGTGGTCCGCAAGCCGCGTCAGTTCGAGTTCTGCGCCGCACAGGTC
>CAYQWK010000042.1:0-23611 GCA_964420805.1 uncultured Bifidobacteriaceae bacterium
GATCAAGCACCGGTATCAGCCAGGGCGGCGGCTTCGGCGGTTATTATCCCTTCACCCTCTCCTCCGGTTTCATCAGCGGCCTGAACACAATCGACTTCCGCATCAACAATGCCGGCGCTGGCTTCACCGGCCTGCGCGTGGAATGGACCCGCACCCACGCGCGCATCGCCGCCGGCACCGCGCCAACCATCGTTGTGGAACCGCAGGGCCGCGCCACAGTGCTGGGCGAGACAGTGACGTTGACCAGCGTAGCCGTGGGCAGCACGCCGTTGAGTTTGCAGTGGTTTAAGGACGGCACTCCGCTGGCCGGGCAAGGCGGCACTTCGCTGGTGTTGTCCAACGTTTCATACACCGATGACGGCAGCTATTTCCTTGTGGCCAGCAATTCTTCCGGCTCCGCGACCAGCATCGTGGCCACCCTTCAACAGCTTTACCTGCCTATCACGACGCTGTTCAGTTCAGGCCTCGACGGCTCCGGTTCTCCGCTCCCGGGCGGATCGCTCGATCCGCATTACGAGGTTACGGCCAGCGCCGATCCGCTTTACCCAGCGCCGGTTGCTGCCACGGTGTTTTATGACGTTTGGCCGGTGGAGCCCGGCACCTACGCGTTGAACGACGCGCGATCCAAGTGGATTTCCGTTTCCAGCAATAGCGTATCCCCGCTTGAGGGCACCTACATCTTCCGCACTACCTTCCTGTTCCCAACGAACATGGATCCCGACGCCGCGCGCATCGTTGGTAAATGGGCCATGGACAACGAAGGCACCGCCGTCCTGCTCAACGGCGTCAACGTGGGCGTGCCCGTGGCGAACAATTTCTTCTCGCTCACGCCGTTCACCATCACCAACGGCTTCAATTTCGGAACCAACACGCTGGATTTCATCATCAGCAATGCGCCACCCGCGTCGCCCATGGCCTTCCGCGTCGAGATGACTGGATACGCATCGAGCAATCCCCCGGTTCCCCCTGTCATCACGGGCCAACCACAAGACCAACTCGTCCAGGATGGCAGTAGCGCGCTCTTCACAGTCACAACGGGCGGCGGCAGGCCGACGTGTTACCAGTGGTATTACGAGGGCTTCGAGTTGATCGATGCGAACTCCGCCACGTTGGCCATCTCGCCAGTGACGCAAATCGACCATCAGGGCAGCTATTGGGTGGTGTTGAGCAACAACTACGGCGCTGTCACCAGCGACGTCGCCGTTTTGACCGTGAACATCCCGCCCGATCCCGGCACATTCTACACCGCCACATTGCAGAACTCGGGTCGCTCACACACGTTTGGCGAACTCCTCGCCGTGTGCAGCGACCCGGATGGCGACACGCTGACGATCACCAACGTCACCGCCAGCACCAACGGCGGCTTTGTCTCCATCGTTGACACAAACGTCCTCTACGTTCCTCTGCCGCCGTTCGTTGGCCGCGATGAGTTCAACTTCACTGTCAGCGATGGACGCGGTGGCACAACCACCGGCACGGTGGTCGTCGATGTGTATCCCGGCGATGGCAGCGGGCTGCGGCTCACGTCATCTGTCCGCTCCGGATCGGACATGGATCTGACCTTCTCCGGGCTGCCTGGCCGCTCTTACGTTGTGCAACGCGCGATCGAGATCACCGGCCCGTGGACGAACATCCTCGGCGTGGTGGCCGATCCGTCCGGCATGGTGAACTGTCGCGACACCAACTCGCCGCTGCCCAAGGCATTCTATCGCACTCGCACGCCGTAGGCGCGCGAATGTGGCTCATCTATTCGAACCGGGCCTCATCGCAAGGTGCGGCCCGGTTTCTTTCACACTGCGGAGTTCAGGTTGAACCGAGGTTGCCCGCGCATGTAGTTTCGCCGCCCATGCGAAACATCAACGCGAACTGCCGCCCGCCCTTCCGGCCCATGCCTCTACCATGAGCTTATCCCTCAACGCCGCGCTCAAGAGCCTGCCCGTTTATCAGCCTGGCCGCCCCATCGAGGAGGTAGCCCGTGAACTCGGCCTTCCGCCCTCCGACATCATCAAACTCGCCTCAAACGAAAACCCGTTCGGCCCATCGCCGCTGGCTCTAGCCGCCGTCGAGGAAAAGCTGGCCCACGCGCACCTCTATCCCGATGGCAGCGGGTTTTACCTGAAGCAGAAACTGGCCGCGAAGCTGGGAATCTCACCCGAGAACCTCGTCCTGGGAAACGGCTCGAACGACATCATCGAATTCGTCGGACACGCGCTGCTCAACGCGCAATCGGAGGTGGTGGTATCACAGTATTGCTTCGCCGTTTACCCGATCGTAACCGCGTTGTTTGAAGCAAAGCTCGTCATGGTCCCTGCCACGGATTTCGGCCATGACCTGCCCGCAATGGCCGCCGCGATCAACCCGCGCACGAAGATCGTCTTTGTCGCCAATCCAAACAACCCGACTGGCACGCGCGTTTCCGGCGATGCGTTGCACCGCTTCATTGACGCGGTACCGGACCACACCTTGATCGTCATGGACGAGGCCTACATCGAGTTCCTCGACGACCCGACGGACCTGCTGCCGCTTGTGCGCGGGAACAAGCCGAATCTGATCCTGATGCGGACGTTCTCAAAAATCTACGGCCTGGCTGGATTCCGCATCGGCTACGGCATTGCCGGCCGGGATTTTACCGCCACGCTCGAGAAGATTCGCCAGCCGTTCAACACCAACCTGCTCGCGCAAACCGCGGCGCTCGCCGCACTGGACGACGTCGAGCACGTGGAAAGAACGCGCGCGAACAACCGCGCCGGGTTGGAATTTTACATCTCCAGCTTCCGGCGGCTCGGCCTCGAATATGTGCCTTCCTGCGCGAATTTCATTCTGGTGAAGGTCGGCGATGGCGCGCGTGTGTTTGGCGAAATGCAGAAACTCGGCGTGATCACGCGCCCGATGGCGGGATACCAGTTGCCGGAATGGATTCGCATCTCGATCGGCACGGAGGCGGAGAACACCCGCTGTGTGGCCGCGCTCAGGCAGGTACTCGGGATTTGACACCGGAATCCGAGTGAGTGTCCGGCTCGAAATGCTCCAGGCCGCGCGGGTCGCGCCCAAGCTGCTCGGCGAATCCGCCGCGCTGGTTGCGCAGTTTCTGCACGGGCAACAAAACGCGGACGGCGGCTTCAAGGACCGCACCGGCCGCAGCGACCTTTATTACACGACCTTCGCGCTCGACGCGCTTGACGCGCTGCGCCAACCGCTGCCGGTCGCGCGCGTTGCCGAATTCCTGTCGCGGTTCGGCAACGGCACATCGCTCGATTTCGTCCACCTTTGCGCGTTGGTCCGCTGCCGCGCATCGATTGGGGCCGCGGTTGATCCCGCACCATTGACCGCGCGGCTCAATGTGTTTCGCGCCGGCGACGGTGGGTTTCATCCCGTGCCCGGCTCCGCACACGGCACGGCGTACGGCGCCTTTCTTGCGTTGGCGGCGTTCCAGGATTTGCGCGTGCCGGTTCCCAAGCCCGATGAACTGGCCACGTCCCTGCAAAACCTCGCCACCGCTGACGGCGCATGGACGAACGAAATCCTACTGCCGCACACCGTCAGGAAAACACCGGCCATCGGTGCCACCAACGCCACTGCGGCGGTGTTGACCGTACTGCGAAATCTCTCCGCGCCTGTGCCGGAATCCGCGACTGCCTGGCTCCTGGCTCGCGCGCATCCGCATGGAGGATTCCTCGCCGTGCCGCAGGCACCGATCCCGGATCTGCTTTCGACGGCGACAACGCTGCACGCCTTGTCAGGTTTGGGAGCTTCGTTCGAGTCGTTGCGCGAGCCGTGCCTGGATTTTATCGACACGCTCTGGACCAACGCCGGCGCGTTTCACGGCAACTGGACGGACGACCATCTCGATAGCGAGTACACGTTCTACGGCCTGCTCGCGCTCGGGCATTTGGCTTTGTGACTCCACAGCCACGGAGCACACGCGCAAACAGTTCAGCGCTTCAGGAAAAGCTGCACGCTCAGGGCGTGACCACCATGTTCTTCACGTTGAACTTGCCGTTGCTGACCGTGATCGTGGAAACACCGTCGCTGGCCGTGAATGAAAACGTGCCGCTGGCGGTGCGTGCCGACGCATTGAGCGACGAGATGGTCAGCGAGCCCGAAACCACGCCATAAACCGTGGGCGGGAAGCCTGTGTTGTCCAAAATCCCACCCACGCTCGGGGCTAGAGAATAGGTTCCAGCGGTTCCCGAGAAACCGGAGGTCAGTGCAACAGTCAGGTGGAAATTCGGCGTTTTGGTCGTGCGATCCCCTTCGAAAGTGATGATTCCGGATGATTGCACCCATTCCCCCCAATTGGTGCTGGACACCCAGTTGTCGGGCGCGCCGCCGTCCACGACAATCGTCGCGCTCATCGTGCTTCCGCCGACTGGAGTTCCACCGCCTTTCGCCGCGGCCTTCGCCCCGGCAAGCGTCGCCGACAACGAACTCGCCAGCGCCTTTGTCCACGCGGCGTAGGAGATGTCATTGGTCACGCCGGCCAGCGTGTTGGTGGCTTTGGCCAGAAGTTTCAGCGCGGCGGTCTTGGGCTTGCCGTCCGGCAAAGCGTCGATCTGTGCCTCCAACGCATCAACCTTCGCCAGCACGTCCGCCTGCAAGCCCATGTATCCTTCGGTCAGCAGCGAATCAAGCGTGAGTACCTCACCGGCCACGACCAACATTGTCGCTGTAGAGAAATCCTCCGGGAACGCGCGTTGAAGCAACCGCGCCACCGCGCCGGCCGCCGTGATGTCCGTGCCGAGGGATTTGGTCGAACGATTCAAGGTGCGGACGGCGGAGTCTGCCGCGCGCTTTTGCGCCTTGCCAACCTTGTCGGTGGCATTGCTCAACGCCAGCGAGCGCGCCTGAAGCTGGGTGATCAACGGATTCAGGTTCGTGGTGAACATCGCGTGCGACGGCGCGGCGGCAACAAGTAAAGTGACGGCAACGAGTAGAAAAGCGAAGCACTGGCGCATGATAAATTTCCTTACGGTTAATTTGTGAGGCACTTCTAGAACGCCCCCGAGGGGGAAAATTGGAGCGAGCGAAGGGATTCGAACCCTCGACATTCACCTTGGCAAGGTGACGCTCTACCAGACTGAGCTACGCTCGCTTCCCTGAGAGCGCGGTGAAATTATGAGAACGCCCCGCGATTGCAAGCCCTCTTTTGCTTTTCAGAAGAACGGGTTGTTTTCGCGCTCTTCGGCCACCGTCGTGAGCGGGCCGTGCCCAGGGCAAAGCAGTGTGTCCGCCGGCAAGCTGAAGATTTGCGATTGCACGCGCTCCTTGAGCTGCGACCAGGAAATGAATCCGGTCGCCATCGAACCGGCGAAAATCGTGTCACCGATGATTGCCACATGCGGCGCGTCCTCGGGCCAGTTGCCGACGCAGTAGATCACACCGTCCTCCGCGTGCCCGGGTGTCTCGCGGTTCGTGATGCGCAGGCTGCCAAGGTGAATGCAGTCGTTGCGGCGATTCTTGTGCGCCACCGGCGCGCCCTTGGTGTCCGTGTGGATGAAGAGCTTCGGGAAGCGCGCCCGGATTGGTTCCATGGCTGCGATGTGATCCTCATGCGAATGAGTGAGGAACAGGTGCTTCAACTGCAATTGCTCGTCGTCGATCAATTTGAAAATCGGCGCGGCGTCCCAGCCCGTGTCGAACAGCGCCGCCTCCCGCGACACTTCGTCCCAAACCAGATAGCAGTTCACCGTGTTGCCGTTCCGCGTCGTCGCGATCTGCCGCAACTCGCGCCATTGGGTTGTGTCCTTCGGCGAAGGAAGCCAACCGCGGGCGATGCGCTCCAACTTCGCGCCGTTCAGTTGCAACTTCGCGACCAGCGCGGCGTGGTTGATCGCGCCTTGCGGTTGGCCGGAATCCTCCAGCGCGGCCAGTTGGGCTGCGGAAATTCCCGCCGCCTGCGCCGCCGCCTCCGGCGTGGTGCCGGACGCCTTGCGGGCCTTGCGAATGATGTCCCCGAGATGGTCTTCCAAATTCATGCGCGGCAGAAAATACGGGACCGGCCCGCGCAGGAAAGAGTTTTCCTCAACAGCATTCCGCCGCGTGTTTCGCCGCGACTTCCAGCCAGGTGCCGGCCTCCGCGCGCGCCCGCTCCGGCGTGGTGAACGAAACCAGCGCGACCGTCTGCCGGAACAACTCCCCCGCCCTGTTCGCATCCGCGATCACGCCGCCGATGCCCACGCACGGCCGGCCCTGTTCCCGGCACAGCAACGCCAACTCGCCCACGCCCTTGCCCATCAAGGTCTGCTCGTCGATCGCACCTTCACCGGTCAGGACCAGGTCCGCCTCTAGGATGCGTTCGCGCAATCGCGCCAGTTCCGCGAACAAACCAAAACCCGGCGTCAGTCGCGCCCCGAGAAACGTCCGCAATCCAAATCCCAACCCGCCCGCCGCGCCCGCGCCCGGCTCGTTCGCGGTGTCGAGATGCAGTTCCCTGCGCGCCACCTCTGCCAGCGCTCCCAGGCAGCGCTCGGCGAAATCAAAGTCGGACTCCCGCAACCCCTTCTGCGGCCCGTAAACGCGCGCGCAACCACGGCCGCCCAGCAGCGGGTTGTTCACGTCCACCGCCACGGTCAGTTCCTCGAACCAACTGTTGCGCGGCGGTCCTTTCGCCTGTGCCAGTCCATGCAGCGCGGTCCAGCGTTCCACGGTGTGCCCGTGCCCGTCGCAAAATTCCCAGCCCAGCGCCCGGGCCACGCCGAAACCCCCGTCATTCGTCGCGCTGCCGCCGATTCCCATGATGCACCGCCGCGCGCCGTGCCCGGCCGCGTCGCGCAACACTGCGCCAAGGCCGAAGGTGTCCAACTCGAAGGGGTGGAATTTCCCCCGCGGCAACTGGGCCAGCCCGTTCACCCGCGCCGCCTCAATGATCGCCGTCCGGCTGTTTGCATCCCACCACCATTCGGCCGCCAGCGGACGATGCGCGGCATCGACGGTCTTCGTCACTTGCACTGGCGCGTTAAGCAAATCGCCGAGAACCTGGCCGAAGCCATCGCCACCGTCGCTCATCGGGACGAGTTCCAGCACATCGTCGGGCCGCGCCGAACGCCATCCGCGCGCCAGCGCCTCCGCCGCCTGCTGGGCGGTGAGCGTGCCCTTGAACTTGTCTGGAACGATCAGGACCTTCATTTGCCTCCCGCCGCCGGTTCGAGCCGCAACGCCGAGCGGATGCTGGCCTCCAACTGCAATGTCGCGCGAGTGTGTCGATGCGTTGGCGGAAGCTGCTCCAGCAAGGCCAGCGCGTCGCGATAAGCCTTCTCCGATTCCTTCTCGCGTCCGGCGATCTTGAGAATCTCCGCCCGCCGCACCAGCCACGATTCCTTCCGCGCCAACCGCGCCATCACCGCATCAACACGAGCCAACGCCGAGTCAAACCGCTTCAAGGCGATGTCCAAATCGATCGCCGGCAACTCCAGCGTCACCAGCGGCCCCATGCGCCGGATGCCTTCGTCCAAGCCACGCACCGCCTCATCGCGCGAGCCGGCCGCGGTCAACGCCTGCGCCCGCTCGATGTAAAGCTCCGGGTTGCCCGCCGGTTCCAGCGCAATGGCGCGGGTGAAATCCGCCGCTGCCGGACGGGCGCGTGCCAGTTTCGCGTTCACCCGGCCCCGAGCCATCCACGCCGCCGAATCGTTCGTCGCCACGGCAAGATAGCGGTCCAGGCACGGAAGCGCATCCTGCGGCCGGTCGGCCTCAAGCAACATCCGTCCGCGGGAGAAATGCACTCGACGGTTGCCCGGATCAAACCGCTCGACCTTGTCGTAATCCGCGAGGGCGTTGGTCCATTCCTGATGCACGCGATGCATTTCCGCACGCTCGAAGTAGAGCGCGGCGTTTGTCGGCGACAGTTCGATCTGCTTCGTGACGGCGATGATTCGGTCGTGCAAATCGCCGTGCGCCCATACGGCGGCGGCCACGCACAGCAGCGACAAAACAAAGCCTGCGGTTTTGATTGAACGGCTCATCTGAAACGCCGCGACGTTACGCGGGAGAACTTCGCGGCGCAACCGCCGCCGCTTCCGCCGGTTCCGCGTCCAAAATCTTCCCCGCCACCTCGCGGGACAATTGCACCAATCGCGTGTCCCCGAGCAGGTGGCCAAACCGGAACGGCGGCAGGCCACTTTGCGACGCGCCGAGGAACTCGCCCGGCCCACGCAGCTTCAAGTCCGCCTCGGCGATCTCGAACCCGTCGTTCGTCCGTTCCATCACGCGCAACCGCTCCTGCGCCTGTTCGGTCTTGAGATCCGCCACCAGCACGCAGAACGACTCGTGCGCCCCGCGCCCGATCCGCCCGCGCAACTGATGCAACTGCGCCATGCCGAATTGCTCCGCGTTCTCGATCACCATCACCGTCGCGTTCGGAACATCCACGCCCACCTCGATCACGGAAGTCGCGAGCAGCACTCCCGTCTTGTTCGCCCGGAACTCCTCCATCACGCGTTCCTTTTCCGCCGCGTTCAACCGGCCGTGCAACAACCCGGCGCGATGCGGCGCGAATTCCTTCTCCAACTGATGAAACTCCTCGGTCGCCGCGCGAATGCCCGCCTCCGCGTCCGCCTCGGAAAGCCGCGCGTAAACCACATAAGCCTGGCGCCCTTCCTTCAGCTTTCCACGGATGAACTCCCAGACCTTCGGCAACTGCTCGCGGCCCCGCACGAACGTCCGCACACGCCCGCGGCCCGCCGGCAGTTCGTCGATCACCGAGCAATCGAGATCACCGTAAAGCGTCAACCCGAGCGTGCGCGGAATCGGCGTGGCCGTCATGACGAGCAGGTGCGGATAAACGCCCTTGCGCACCAGATGCTCGCGCTGGGCCACGCCGAACTTGTGTTGCTCGTCGATGATGACCAGGCCGAGATCGGGAATCTCGAACCCCGAGGACAGCAGCGCGTGCGTGCCGAGAAACAACGACGCGGAGCCAGCAACCGGTGAAGCTTCCCCCTGCCCCGCCCGCAGCGTGCTGCCGGTGCGCAAAACGACATTGATGCCCAGCGGCTCGAACCATCGCCGGAAATTGCGCTCGTGCTGTTCGGCAAGAATCTCCGTCGGCGCCATCAAGGCCACGTTCTTTCCGCACTCCAGCGCCATCAACGCCGCGCAGGCCGCCACCGCCGTCTTGCCGGCTCCCACGTCGCCTTGCAGCAACCGCCGCATCGGCACCGCGCCGCTCATGTCTTTGCGAATCTCACGTAACACACGCGCCTGAGCGCCGGTCAGCGGAAAGCCCAACCGCGGTAGGAACAGCCGCGTCTTCTCGTTCGTGCCCGGGCACAACGGCGCGCGGGCCTTCGCTTCGAGGTTGCGACGACGCCGTTGCATCGCAATTTGCACCTCGATGAATTCATCCAGGGCCAGCCGCTGACGCGCGATCTCCGTGTCTTCCCGTTCGACCGGGAAATGCAGCATGTGAATCGCGTTGGCCCGCGTGGGAAATCGTCCGTCGGTAAATTCCATCAACCTCGCGCGCGGCTCGGTCACTTGCGGTTCCAATGCCTGCAACACGCGCCAGATCAGTGCGCGCAGCCATCGCTGCGGCAACCCTTCGGTGAGCGCATAGATCGGCACGATGCGGTCGAGGTGAATCGAGATGTCCTCCCCCGGCTCAAGCACCTCCGTCTCGGGATGATCCATCGTGCGCGGACGCGCCGACACCGGCCGGCCGAACACCATCACCTCGTCGCCCACGTCGAAGTATTTCTCCATGAACGGCAGGTTCCACCAACGGCAGTGCAACCGCGCCGTGCCGTCATCCAGCACAAACTCGAACACCGAGCGCGCACCCTTTTTGAACGTGTTGACGCCCTGCGCCACAATCTTGCCGCGCACCGTGGCAGGTTCCTTCAACTTGAGATCGGCGATGGAAATGAAATGCCGGCGATCCTCGTAACGATGCGGACGGTGCAGGAGCAAATCCCCGGCGGTGTGCAGATCCAGCCGCGCCAGTTGCGCCGCGCGTTCATGACCCACGCCAGGCAATTCCCGGACGGGCGTGGCAAATGAAATGGCTGGCGCGGGCGGCACGCGGCGTTCTTACGCGCGCCGCGCACGACGTTCAAGCCGCTGCTTGCCGGCACGCGCGCCGCCCGTGCAGTTGGTAGCGGTTGTCGCGCTGCGACAACCCCGTCCGCGTAGAGCGGACGGAAAGAGCGGTGTGGGGCCGTCCGTCGCGCCGCTGAACGCGGCGCCACTCCTCGCAGCGCGAGGAGTTCCATCTCCAACAACTTCTGGATGCTCCGGCGCGCCTCAGGCGTAAGCCTGCAACGCCTCGCGCAGAGACTTGGGCACGGGAATGGGCGTGAGCGTGTGGCCTTCGCGGCGCAGACAGGCGATTTGCTGCTGCCCGCGCGCGATCAACTCTTCGCCGGATTTCGTGGCCCGCCAGTATTCGAAGAGCATAGTCACCTTGCTCTGCGTCATGTCGCCGAGCCTCATGCGGATGATGACCTCGTCAAAGGCGTTGAGTTCCGAGATGTATTCGCAGGAGACGGCGAGCGTGGCGAGGCTCAGACCCTTGGACAGCTCGGCGATGATGTCCGGCGCGTGGTCGTGCAGGAACATCTCACGCACGCGCCCCTGCCATTTCACATGGTTGGTGTAATAGACATTGCCCACGAGGTTGGTCTCCTCGAAGCAAACCGTGTGACGGTATTCGTATGCGCGGCCCATGCGGAGAATGAACACCAACCACCGGGTGAACGGGAAGCCTCAAGGCACGGGCGGCAAAGGTCGGGACGCATCCCAGTTTCTTGCACGATGCATACTTCTGAGCGCTGGGACTGGTCGCGCTGCGACCAGTAGCGGCGCGTCCAGCGGCGCAACGGACGACCTCACGCCCTCCGTGGAAAGTACTGCGCAAGGTGGACAGCTCGACAATCACCACCTGCAAGAAACTGCAATGCGCCCCAAAGGCTGCCGACTTTCCTCGGACGGGAGAACCCTCGGCGACGCCGCAAGCCGAAGCCTGGCGTCATTTCAATTGAGCTGATCCCATGCACCGGTCACCCACCCCTTCGCAAGTACGGTCTCATCCAGCGCGACAGCATTCCCGGCCTCCGGCAGAAACTTCCCAACGTTCGCGCCCGACTGCCTTGCGTGCCGCCGGACGTCCGGGCGTGGCGGGGAACTCTCCCAGACGGACGATTACCCGTGCGCGTCGTGCGACTGGGATTTCGGGGACATGTCCCCGCAAAGTGTGAACGGAAGGAAACAATTTCACTCCTTGTCTGAGCCTGACTCGATGCGCCTGTCGTCGGCTGAGGCCTCGAGGTTGCGGCGTGCCAAAAGCGCCAGGGCTGGCGCTCTCCCGGACGCTGCCGCACTCACCAAGTCCCATGCAGTCGCGACCGCGTCATGAAGTGATAAGACCCTCCGCCGCTTTCCCAAAGCGCGCAGGGAATGTGGCCTTTGAGCAGTCTGAACGCGCCGCCACTTCCATCCTGCCAGACGAAAGCCGCGCGTTCTGAAGCGCGGTAATCTTGCAATCAGCCTGCATTGCGGCAGCCTCGGCGCACACGCAGACGATGAACCAAACCACCGCAGGCACAGCCACGCCCGAACGGACACCGCTTCCCCGGCAGATCGCCTACATCATCGGCAACGAAGGCTGCGAGCGGTTCAGCTTCTACGGGATGCGCAACATCCTCACGGTCTTCCTCGTCACTTCCTTGTTGCAGCATCTCCCGGAATCCGGCCGCGAAGGCGCGGCCAAGGACGTGTTCCATACCTTCGTCATCGGGGTCTATTTCTTCCCGCTGCTCGGCGGCTGGCTGGCCGACCGGTTCTTCGGCAAGTACAGGACAATCTTCTGGCTGAGTCTGGTCTATTGCGCAGGCCACTTTTGCCTCGCTCTGTTCGAGTCGGATCGCGCCGGTTTCTACACGGGCCTGGCGCTCATTGCCCTCGGGTCGGGCGGCATCAAGCCGTGCGTGGCCGCCTTTGTCGGCGACCAGTTCGACTCGCGGAACAAGCATCGCGCCAAGGTCGTCTTCGATGCCTTTTACTGGATCATCAATTTCGGCTCGTTCTTCGCCTCGCTGCTGATGCCGATTTTCCTGCGCAAATTTGGCGCGTCGGTGGCGTTTGGAATTCCCGGCGCATTGATGCTCGTCGCCACGCTGGTGTTCTGGTTTGGCCGCAAACACTACGTGCTGGTGGCGCCTTCGCCGCCCAACCCGCATTCCTTCCTCCGCGTCGCGCGAACGGCGCTGGCATCGGGCCGCGCCGGAAATGTGCTCGCCTGGACCGGCGTCGTCGTCGCGGCGGGAGCGTTCCTGCTCATCCCGTGGTTCGGCTTCGTGGTGGCGTTTTGCAGCGCGCTGGTGGCCTTTGTCGCCCTCGCCGGATGCGGAGTCTGGCGGCAGCTTGAAGGCGCGCGAGGCGCGCATCCCGACGAGGCGGTGGAGGGCGTGCGTACTGTTCTCCGTCTTCTGGTTCTGTTCTTCCTTGTGACGCCGTTCTGGTCGTTGTTCGACCAGAAGGCATCGACGTGGGTGTTGCAGGCCAAGGCCATGACGAAGCCCGAATGGTTCCAGCCCGCGCAAATGCAGGCGCTCAACCCGTTGCTGGTCATGCTGCTCATTCCGTTCAACAACCTCGTCCTTTATCCCGCGCTGAAACGGCTCGGGTTCGAGATGACCGCGCTGCGACGGATGACGGCTGGCATTGTCTTCGCGGGACTGTCCTGGATCGTCGTGGGCGCCATGCAAGTGGTGCTCGATGGCGGCCACGCCTACTCGATCACCTGGCAGGTGCTGCCCTACGCGCTGCTTACGCTTGGCGAAGTGCTGGTTTCCGCCACCGGCCTTGAATTCGCCTACAGCCAGGCGCCGCCGTCGATGAAAGGCGCGCTCATGGCGTTTTGGAATCTCTCCGTCACGGTCGGAAACCTCTGGGTGCTGGTGGTGAATGCCGCCGTGAAGAACAACGGCGTGACGGACGCGATCAAGGCGACCGGCTTCGGCGTGACCGCGTTTCAAATGTTCTTTTTCGCCGCTTTTGCGTTCGCTGCGGCCCTTGCGTTCGGGGTGGTCGCGGCGCGCTATCGGGTCGTGGATTTTTATCGGAAGGCATGATTGGCCGCCGCTTGACGGCTACGGTCGCGACCGGCCGTCGTGGAATCGCACGGCAAAAACCGGCGCGACTTCGGCATTCCCGGTGTGAAGCTCGAAGGGGCGTTGGTGCGTCGAATACGGCGTCGCTCTGGAATGCAGCGGGAGTTTTCCCGCGTCTTCCGCGCGACACCCAAACGATCATGAAACGCATTGCCGCCCTGTTGTTCCTCATCCCCGTGCTCGTTGTCCATTCGCCGCGCGCCAGCGCCAGCGAACCGGGCGACGCCAACGTCCTTTGGTATCGCCAGCCCGCCAAGGTCTGGTCGGAGGCCCTGCCGGTTGGCAGCGGCCGGCTCGGCGCGATGGTCTTCGGCGGCGCAGCGCGCGAGCAAATCCAGTTCAACGAATGCACGGTCTGGACCGGGCACCCGCGCGAATACCAGCGGGAAGGCGCGGTGAAGTTCCTGCCGCAGATCCGCGAGTTGTTGCAGCAGATGCGCGCCGCCGAGCGCGAGGCCGCGCGGATCGAATCGGAGGGCGATCGCGCCGCCGCCGGGGCGAAACGCGCCGAGGCTCGCGCGCGGCAGAAGGAGGCCGAGTCGCTCGCCGGCCGCGAGTTCATGGGCGATCCGATGCGCCAGATGGCGTTCCAACCCTGCGGCGATCTGCGCCTTGAATTCTCCGGCCACGACGACGCGACGGATTATCGACGCTGGCTGGACCTCGACTCCGCGCTGGCGGTCACGGAGTACAAATCCGGCGGGACCACCTTCCGCCGCGAACTGTTCGCTTCGTATCCCGATCAGGTCATCGCACTGCGCGTGACGGCGAACCAACCCGGGCGCCTGAATGCGGTTCTCCGCCTGGACAGCGCGCATCGCAGCGCGCGAACCACGGTTGTGGATGGCAACACGCTGGTCCTCACTGGCGCAGTTCAGACCAACGGCGTGCGTTTCGAGTGTCGCGCGTTGGTGTCGGTCGAGGGCGGGAAGCTGCAAGCCGACGGCGATGGATTGCGCTTGGCGGATGCAAACGCGCTTTGGGTTCGCCTGGTCGCCGCCTCGAATTTCAAGAGCTACCGCGATATCTCGGCCAATCCCACCTCCCGCGCCGTGGATGCGTTGAAGCGTTTGAAGAAGCGTTCCTGGGCAGAATTGCGCGCGGCTCAGAAGGCGGATCACGAGACGCTGTTCAACCGCGTGAGCATCGACCTGGGCCGCACTGCGGCCGCGGCCAATCCCACCGACCAGCGTCTGCGCGATTTCGCCACCGGCAATGATCCCGCGCTCGCCGCGTTGGTGATGCAATACGGCCGTTACCTGCTCATCGGCAGCAGCCGCGCCGGCAGCGAACCGGCGAACTTGCAAGGTGTCTGGAACGATTCCCTTCGCCCGCCTTGGGACAGCAAATACACCTGCAACATCAACACCGAGATGAATTACTGGCCCGTCGAGTTGGGCAACCTCGGCGAATGCGCCACGCCATTGTTCGATGCCATCGATCAACTGGCGGAATCCGGCCGCAAGACTGCGCGCGCGCATTACGGGGCGCGTGGCTGGGTGTTGCACCATAACTTCGACCTCTGGCGCGGCACCGCGCCCATCAATGCCAGCGACCACGGCATCTGGGTCACGGGCGGCGCATGGCTCTGCCAGCATTTGTGGGAGCATTACCTGTTCACCGGCGACCGGAAGTTCCTCGATAAGCGCGCTTATCCCGCCATGAAAGCCGCGTGCGAGTTCTTCCAGGATTTCCTCATGCCCGACCCGATCACCGGTTTCCTTATCAGCGGCCCGTCAAATTCTCCTGAGCAAGGCGGCCTTGTCATGGGCCCGACCATGGACCACCAGATCATTCGCTCGCTCTTCGCGAACACCGCCGAGGCGGCGCGCGTGCTGCGGCGCGACGAGAAGTTCGCCGCGAACCTCGACGCGTTGCGCGCGAAGATCGCGCCGAACCTGGTCGGCAAGCACGGCCAGCTTCAGGAATGGCTCGAAGACAAAGACGAACCGAAGAACCAGCACCGGCACGTCTCGCATTTGTGGGGGGCTTATCCGGGCTGGGACGTCACCTGGCAGGAACCTAAGTTCTTCAACGCCGCGCGCCAGTCGCTGATCTATCGCGGCGACGCCGCCACGGGCTGGAGCATGGGCTGGAAGGTGAACCTCTGGGCGCGTTTCCTCGATGGCGACCACGCCATGATCATCCTGCGCAATCTGCTTTCGCCGGTTGGCCCACGCGGCAAGGGCGGCTTATATCCGAATCTCTTCGATGCCCACCCGCCGTTCCAGATCGACGGTAACTTCGGCGCCAGCGCCGGCATCGCCGAGATGTTGGTGCAATCCCACGTCCGCGACCGCGATGGAAATTTCATCATCCATCTGCTGCCCGCGTTGCCGAAGGACTGGCCGACCGGGCGCGTTGCCGGTTTGCGCGCGCGCAGCGCGGTGACGGTGAATCTCGACTGGAAGGACGGCAAGTTGACCTCGGCGAACCTGCGCGCTGATCAAGGCGGCAAATTCAGCGTGCGCCTTGGCGACGTGACGAAAGTCGTCGAACTCAAGCGCGGGCAGGCATTGGTGTTAAACGGTGAATTGCAGCCCCGCTGAGAGCAGCGGCACCGTTGAACAAAGCCCGACGCGCCCGCGTCCGGCTTTCATCATGCCAACGCGACTCATCATCGCCGCGCTGTTTGTGGCTGCAGCCACCTTCCTGCACGCCGCCGCGCCCGCGCAGTTGTGGCTCTACGTCTCGCAGAATCTTTGGGTGGACAAGAACCTCGACGAACTTGCCACGCTCTTCGCCCGCGCCGGCAAGGCGGGCTACACGCACGTTCTCCTCACCGACTCGAAGTTCTCGAAACTCGGCGACATGGACGCGCGCTATTTCCGCAACGTCGAACGCGTGAAGAAACTCGCCGCCGAGAACCACCTCGAACTTGTTCCCGCGGTCTTCTCCGTCGGCTACTCGAACGACCTGCTGTGGCACGACCCGAACCTTGTCGAGGCGTTGCCCGTGCGCGCCGCCCCCTTTGTCGTGCGCGGCGGCGTCGCCCGCTTGCAAAAAGACCCTCGGGCCGTGCTCAAGGGCGGGGACTTCTCCAATCTGAAACTCTGGGGCTGGCATGATCCGAACGTGGTTTTGGACAACGGCGCGGCGCTGATCAATGACCCAAACGGCGCGAACGCGCGGATTTCGCAGAAGGTCCGGCTCATACCCTTCCGGCAGTATCACATCTCCGTGCGAGTGAAGACCCGCGACTTCCGTGGCACGCCGGAGGTCAAGGTTCTTGCCGGCAATCATGGGCTGAACTTCGACTCCCTCGGAGTGAAGGCCACGCAAGATTGGAAGACCCATCACGTCGTCTTCAATTCGCTCACCAACACCGAGGCCAACATTTACCTCGGCTGCTGGGGCGGTCGCACCGGCTCGTTGTGGTTCGATGACGCCGTGCTGGAGGAGGTCGCGCTGGTGAACCTGGTCCGCCGTCCCGGCGCGCCGCTCACCGTGGACACAGACGTGGCGCATCCGGTCTTGCACGAAGGGCAGGAATACCAGCGCGTGATTGATCCAAACATGGGCGTGAAACCGTGGCCGGGTTCGTACGACGTCTATCACGAACCTCCCGTGATCCGGACGCGTCTGCCGGACGGCGTGAAGTTGCAGGTCTCCTACTACCACGCCGTCACCGTGAACGAGGACCAGGCCATGATCTGCCCCTCCGAGCCGCGCACCATCGAACTGCTGCGCGACCAGGCCCGGCGCATGCACGCCGCCTGGGGCGCCAAGGGTTACATGATGTCCCATGACGAAATCCGCGTGCTCAACTGGTGCGCGGCCTGCCAGAAGCGCAACCTCGACGCCGGCGCGTTGCTCGCCGACAACGCCCGCACCTGCGTGAACCTTCTCCGCGAGATCAACCCCGGCGGACGCATCTACGTCTGGAGCGACATGTTCGATCCCAACCACAACGCCCACAAAGACTACTACCTCGTCCGCGGCGACCTCGCCGGCTCCTGGGAGGGCCTCGACAACGACGTGATCATCGTGCCCTGGTATTTCGAGAAGCGGGAACCCTCCATGAAGTTCTTCGCCGGGCGCGGCCATCGACAGGTCATCGCCGGCTACTACGATCATGAACCGGCGCAGATTCGCCGCTGGCTAGGAGCGGCCCGTGGCATCAACGGTGTGGACGGGGCGATGTACACCACCTGGAAACGGGACTACAAGAACCTCGAAGCCTTCGCGGACGCCGTGCGCCAGGGACCAACGGACTGACGGGCCGGCGGCGAACCACCGGCCCGTGGAACTGAATCCATTTCAAACCGCGCTCAGGCACGAACCGGCAGCGGCGGGGCCACTGGGGGCGCGCCGCCAGGACGCGGGAGTGTTTCCAGGCCGCGCTTCCGCATCTTCGTGAACACGGCCAGGTTGAAGAAGTGCATCCCACCCAGCACCAGCAGCACCAAGCCGAGCTTGGTGCTGAGGCTTTCGAGCGACTGCTGGGCGTTCTCCGCCGTGACGCCGTACTTCAACGCCAGCGAGACGAAGCCCACGTTGATGAGGTAGAACCCAACCACGAGGAGGTGGTTGACCGAATCCGCGAGGTTCTCGTTCCCGTGGAAACAGTCCACCAGGAAGATGCGGCCGTTGCGGTGCAGGGTGCGCGCCACCCAGACGGTGAGCGCGATGCTCACCGCCAGGTAGATCAGGTGTGTCCAGACGATCAGTGTCATGTTGTGTCCTTTCTGTTCCGTTGTTTAACAGCCATTTCTGTTACGACAGAAATGTAGAAATATAATGTCCGAATGGCAAGTGACATCTTCAGCCAGACGGCACAGCGGATGTGGAGCGACCAATCATTCCTCCAAGCGGCCCGCGCCCCAGGCCCGGAGAATCCCCGGCAGCGATACTTTGCATCTCGAAGTTGCTGGTGGCCGTTGTTGCGCCGCCCCCCAGCAATCTTCCCATGGAGACCCCGGCGACAACTCCGCGCATGCCCAGCGAGCTTTGCCAGGGAGGCGAGACCGCCCTTGCGCAACGAGGAATTCCCAACACCTGCCGGCCGCAATGGCCGGCAGGAATGCACGCTTGCCAGCGGCCCGTGTTCCACCAAATCTCCGGCCCGTCATGCAACCACTTCACATCCCCGCCAATGGCGGCAAACTGGTCAACATCCTCGGCATTCCCATTTTCATCCGCGTTCAAGGACAGGACACCAACGGCACCCTGGCCGTGGTGGAATCGCATGACACGGCCGGCGGAGGTCCGCCGCCGCACATTCACCATCGCGAGGATGAGACCTTTCAAATCCTGGCGGGCGAATACGAGTTCATGGTCGCGGGCAAGAAGGTCCGCGCCGCTGCGGGCGACACGCTCTTCGCCCCGCGCGACATCCCGCACACCTACCGTTGTGTGAGCGCCGGCGGTGGACGGCTCTGCGTCGTGCTGACCCCGGCGGGCTTTGAGAACTTCTTCGCCGAAGTCGGCGCCATGACGGCGGACGAGCAGCAGAACATTCCGCGCGTGATCGAGATTGGCAGCAAATACGGACTGGAATTTCTGCCGCCGCAGTGATGCGAATTCTTCCGTCGGGGGTTCGCCTCAATCGAGCGTCTTCAATCCCTGCACCACGCTCATGCGCGCCACGCCGGCCGCGGGCATCAGGCTCGCGATCACGCCCAGCGCAGCCGCCACTCCCGCGCCCAGGCAAATGATGCGCGGCGTCACCTCGAAGGAGAGGAAGATGTTGTCGGTCATTTGCGAAATGGTGCCGCGCGTCGCCGCGAAATGCCCCATCGACACCAGGAAAAACGCACCAAACAGCAACGCCACGGCCGCGCCAAACCGCCGCCGGAACAACTCCCTCAGCGCCGCGAGAAAAATCAATGCCCCCGCCGCCTGCGCCGTGTAGCCCGCCACCGTCGGGTGCGTGAAGAACAGCCACGCGCCGCCCACGCCGAGCACCGCACCCGCGCCCGCCAGGCCAAAACTCTCCGCGAGGATCAGCGCGAACAGCTCATGCCGGCGGAACCCCAGCGCCTTGAGCACGGCCAGTTCGCGAAACCGCTCGCGCACCGCCATGCTCATCGTGCTCGCGCTGACCAGCAGCAGCGTGAAAACCACCACCGTGCAGATCGCGTGGACGAACACCTTGATGTTGCCCCACATGGAAACAAAACTCAGTTGAAACGCGCGCTCGCTCTCGGCCCGCACCTCCGAGGACGTGCTGGCAAACGCCTTGTTGATCGCCTCCGTGACCGGCGTCATCTCCTCCGCCGAGCGCACCTTCAACCACCAGGTGCCCACCGTTCCGGCCATGTCACACGCCTCTTCGAGATACTTGTGGTGAAACATCATGTTCCGGTCGTCGATGGTGCCGGAATAAATGCCCGCCAGCTTGAAATCCATTGGGCAGCCGTAAATCGTGCTCGTGAACTGGAGGCGGTCGCCGATCTTGAGCTTGTACTTCTCCGCCGTGAGCCGCCCGATGATGCACGCGCGCTGGTCAACCAGGAACGCATCGAACTGCTCGCGCGGTAATTTCGCCTCGCCGAAGATCGTCTCCAGCAACCGCGCATCCATTGCAAACTGCGCGAAGGTCATGCTCTCCTCGTCGCGAAATTTCCCTCCGAACCAAGTGAATGGCGACACCGCCTCCACGCCCGGAATCTTTTCGATCACCGCGCGTTGCCGGGCCGGAAGCGGGTTGGCGATGGACACGCGGTTGCGCACCACCACGCGCAGCGCCGCTCCCAGGTCCTCCGGCGGCATGGTCATTTCCCGCACCGCCACCAGCAGCGTCACCAGCAGGAACAGGCTCGCCGCCACGCTCAACACGGACAGCGCGAAACGCCGCCGGTTGCGCAGCGCGTTGCGGGTGATGAATCCGGCGAAAGTCACGTTGACACCTTCACGGGCTGGCCAGCTCGCCCTTTTCCAGATGCACCGTGCGCGAGGCGAAGCCCGCCGCCTTCGGATCGTGCGTGACCATGATCACCGTCTTGCCGAGTTGCCGGCTCAGGGATTGGAGGATGTTCAACACATCCTGCGCGGAGTTCGAGTCGAGGTTGCCCGTGGGCTCGTCAGCGACGATCAACGTCGGGTCCGTGACCAGCGCGCGGGCGATGGCCACGCGCTGCTCCTGCCCGCCGGAGAGCTGCTTGGGCAGATGCTTCGCGCGGTCCGCCAGCCCGACGAGCGACAAGGCCAGCTCCACCTGTTCGCGGCGTTGTTTGCGCCCGAGTCGCGTGAGCAACAGCGGCAGCTCCACGTTCTCAAAGGCCGTCAGCACCGGGATCAGGTTGAACGTCTGAAAGACGAAACCCACGTTCTGGTTCCGCCAGTCGGCGAGCTGCGACTCATTCAGGCCCGTGACCTCGATGCCCTGCACGCGGCAGTTCCCCGACGTGGGCCGGTCGATCCCCGCGAGAATGTGCAGCAGCGTCGATTTGCCCGAGCCGCTCGGCCCCATCAATGCCACGAACTCGCCCGTCGCGATGTCCAGCGACACGTTGTGCAGGGCTGTCACGTCGATCTCGCCCTGGCGGTAGATCTTCGTCAGGTTCCTGATTTCAACGATTGGGTTGGCGCTCATCCGCGCCGTAGATACGGGAGCGACGGGACATTGGCAATGAATGCCTTGCCGCCCGCCCGCCCGGCCGATAGACAAGGCCCGTATGCCGCACTTGATCTTCACGTCGCCTGGATTTTCGGTTCACGACTGCACTCTGACCGAGGGCAAGACGACCGTTGGCCGCGACCCCCGCAACAACATCGTCATCAATGAGCCATCCGTCTCCGCCGACCACTGCGACATCCTCGTCAACGGCAACGAAGTCATCGTGCGCGAACACGGCTCTTCCAACGGCACGTGGGTCAACAACCGGCGCATCGAGGGCCAGGCGGAATTGAAACACGGCCAGACCGTGCGGTTCGGAAACATCAGCGCGCGGCTCAAGCTCGACGACTCGGAGGAGGACACCGGCGCCACCGACATGACGGCCGTGCATCTGCACATGCGAGCCATGCTCGAACAGCGCCAGAAGAAGGAAAATCCGCCGGAACATCAGTTGGTCGATGCCGGCGGGGCCGCGAGCGCCGACCAGACCGTGATCGTGTCCACCGCTGCAAAACCCGCCCCCCAACCAACCACGCCGCCCGCCGCCGCGCCGGAGAAATCGCCGGGCCGCCTCTGGCTCGTGGTGGCAATCATTGTGGCTTTGGCCGCGGCCACATGGTGGTGGCTCAAGCGTTGACGGTGAACCCGGAACCCGCCACCGGCGCGGCGCCAGGCGACGCCCGACACCGCCTTCGCACCAGCGGCACCTCCGGTTTCATTCGCGGTCATCGGCGTTCATTCGCGGTCCCGGTTTCGTTCCCGAGGCTGTTTCTCCGCCTCATTCCCCTGCTCTGCCTCATTGCTGCCGTGGCTCAAGCGGCCACCAATTCGCCCATCCTCATCGGCGCTGAATACGTCCTCATCGACCGCGACCTGCGCGTCCGCGCCCAGGCCCGCGAACTCGCCCTCACCGGCATCTCCGCCGCCAAGCATTACCCCGAGCACGCCGAGTGGGGCGAAATGCAGCCGCGCCAGTACGACCCCGTTGATTTCCGCCGCCTCGACAATTTCATCCGCGAGTTCCAGTCGGCCGGCTTCGGCGAACTCGTGCTTTGCCTTCGCTCGCACAGCCCGTGGGCGTCGAAGCAATACCGCAAACTCGGTTCGCCGCGACCCGATCCCAAGCCCGGGCACCTCGCCGCCTACGGCCGATGGATTGCCGACGTCGTCGAGCGTTACGATGCCGACGGCCGCGAAGACATGCCTGGCCTGCGCCGGCCGGTGCGTTACCTCGAGATCGGTTCCGAATTCTCCAGCTACGAGCCCGAACCCGTCGCCGATTACCTCGTCATGCTGGAACGCGCCTACCGCGCCGCGCACGCGGCCTCGACGAACATCGTCGTCATGCCCGCCGCGTTCCTCACCACCACCGCCTTCAACAACGACCCCGCTCCCGCGAACTACGAGGCCGCCTTCGCCGCCGTCTCCAAACGCATCCTCGCCCACGGCCTCGACGACATGCGCCGCGTGCTCGACCGCCCGGATTGCTTTGACGCCCTGAACATCCACTCCATCGGCGAGCCTGACGAAATCCCGCGCTTCACCCGCTGGCTCCGCTGGGAGACCGCGCGCCGCCACTACTCGCGCCCCGTCATCATCAGCGACACCGCGGCATCGCCCTTCATCGCCTGGGGCCCGGCCACCGAGGCGCAAGGCCGCGCGGATTCCCTCGGCCTCATCGTGCCGCCCGCCACCGAGGCGGACCGCCCGCGCCTGGCCGGATATTTCCGCCGCCTGCTCACCAATGACCCGCCCACCCTCCGCTGGGCGCAGGGATTCTGCGCCGAAGACCTGGCCAAAAAATGCGTGCATGCCGCCGCCGCCGATGTGGCGCTCATCAACACCGCCTTCATCGAAGACCTCGTCTGGCTCAAACTGCCCGTCTTCAAGGCCGGCACCGGCAACTCCGCATGGTCCGGCTTTCTCGACCTCGACCGCCGGGAACGCCGCCCCGGCTTCTACGCGCTGCAACAAACCGTCCGCTGGCTGCGCGATTACGACTCCATCCGCGCGCTTCCGCTGCCGGGGAAAAACCTGCGTGTCTTCGAGATCAAACGCCGCGACGCCAGCTCGTGGATTGCCTGGCTCGAACCCGCGAAACTCCTCCTCCCCGGCGACCCCGTCCCGACCGCCCCGCTCGAACTTCCAGTGGCCGCCCCGCGCTGGAACGTCGAGAAATTGATCAACCGCCACGGCCAGACCCGGCCCGACACCAGCCTCATCCCCGCCACCGACCGCGTGCTGCGCCTGGAACTCACGCCCACCCCGGTCCTGATTGAAGCGCCGGCGCAGGGGCTTTGACCGGAATGCCCCTCCGACATTAGCCTCCGCCGCCATGCCAGAGCCTTCTGCTCATCCCCTCTGCGAAGTCCGCGCCTCGGCCATCCACGGCCGCGGCATGTTTGCCCGTGCCGCCATCCCGGCCGGGACCGACGTGATCGAGTACCTCGGCGAACGCGTGACCAAGGACGAATCCCTCCGCCGCCGCAAGGCTGGCAACTACTTCGTCTTCATCGTCACCGACCAGTTCGACCTCGACGGCGCGGTGGACTGGAACCCGGCGCGCTTCATCAACCACAGTTGCGCCCCGAACTGCGAGGCGCGCATGCGCGACGACCGCATCTGGATCAGCGCCGTGCGCGACATCCGCCCCGGCGAAGAACTCAGCTTCAACTACGGCTACGAACTCCAGGACTACGAAGACCACCCTTGCCGCTGCGGCGCCAGCGAATGCCTCGGCTACATTGTGGCGGAAGAACACTTCGACGATGTGCGCCGCCTCGAAGCCCGCCGCCACTCCAAGCCCCGAAAACCCGCCAAGTAACCGCCTTCCGCTTTTCGCTTTCCCGCCTTCCGCTTTTCCGCACCGTCCCCTCCCGCTCGGCCATCAACCGGCATTGCTCGGTCAGCGGCTGGAATGAAATTGCCCCAACGGGGCAACGGC
>CAYQWK010000043.1:0-23148 GCA_964420805.1 uncultured Bifidobacteriaceae bacterium
GCCGAAAACCCAGGCCGCGATGCTCGAAGCCATGCAGGAGCGCAAGGTGTCCGTTGGCGGCGTGGACAATGCGTTGCCGGAACCATTCTTCGTGCTGGCCACGCAGAATCCCATCGAGCAGGAAGGAACCTATCCGCTGCCCGAGGCGCAGCTCGACCGCTTCATGTTCATGATCCACGTCGATTATCCGAACGCGGCGGAGGAATTGCAGATCATGAAGATGGCCACCGGTGTGGGCGGCGGCAAACCGCAGGCCGTCCTTTCCATCGAGGACATCCTCAAGCTGCAACAGATTGTTCGCCGCATGCCCGTGGCCGATCACGTTTACGCCTACGCCGAACGCCTCGTGCGCTGCACGCGTCCGAAAACCTCCGAGGCGCTCGACTTCTGCAAGAAGTGGCTCTCCTGGGGCGCCGGCCCGCGCGCTGGGTTGAACCTTATCCTCGCTGCCAAGGCCCGCGCGATCTTGCACGGCCAGACTTACGTGAGCTGCGACGACGTGGCCGCAGTCGCGCCGCCAGTCTTCCGCCACCGCATCGTGGCGAACTTCGCCGCCCAGAGCGAAGGCGTGACCAGCGACGACATCACGCGCAAGATTCTCGAAACGATTCCGAAGGACGAGAAGCTGGCCGCCTGATCACGAGCGGTAACTCGCTCTTGCGCACATGGACCAGGCCCACCTCGATCAGTTGCTAGACCCGCAAACGATCTCCCGTGCGGAGGCGCTCGGGTTGCAGGCGCGCTACGTGGTGGAGGGCTACATGGCGGGCGAGCACAAGTCGCCGTATCGCGGCTTCGCCATCGAGTTCGCGCAGCACCGCGAATACACCCACGGCGACGACACCCGGCATCTCGACTGGAAGGTGCTCGGCCGCACGGATCGCTACTACATCAAGCAGTACGAGCAGGAGACGAATTACGTCGCCAACATCCTGCTCGATGGCAGCGAGTCGATGAAGTACGGCTCCAGTGCCGTCACCAAACTCGATTACGGCAAACAGATCGCCGCCTGCCTCGCGTTTCTGATCCTTCATCAGCGCGACGCCGCCGCGCTCGGCATCTTCGACCAGACCATGCGCGACTATTCGCCGCGCAGCGACAACCGGGCGACCATTCACCGGTTGATGGCCAAACTCGCCGCCTTCCAGCCCGCGCAGCAGACGAACATTTCAACAATCCTGCACGACATGGCGAATCAGCTTCGCCGAAAGGGCATCGTCATCGTCATCAGCGATTTCTTCGACGACGAGCAGAAGGTGCTCGAAGGCATCCAGCATTTGCGCTTCGGCGGGCATGAAGTCGTTTGCTTCCACGTGATGGACCCGTATGAGCTGGAGTTCCCGTTCACTGGCCTCGTCGAGTTCGAGGGCTTGGAGCAGGTGCCGAAGATCCTCACGCGCCCCGCCGAAGTTCGGAAGAGCTACCTGCGCGAGGTGGAAGCCTTCCGCACGCGCTTGCGCGAAGGCTGCGAGAAAAATCAGTGCCACTACGTGCTGGTGAACACCGCCGAACCGCTGCACGAAGTCTTGAGCGGGTATCTGGCGTTCCGGTTGAGGACGGCGTGATGACTCTCGCGATTTGCTATCCAGACACCACACTTGAAACATGAAGACGCTGACTGTCACGCAAGCAAAGGCCCAGCTTGGAAAGCTGGTGGACAAAGTCCACGGCGGCGCTCCTGTGCTGCTCGTTCACAACAACAAACTCGTGAAGCTTGAACGCTACGAACCGCTCGATCCCGAGTACGAGAGCGCGGAGCTCGAAGCGATGCTCTTGGAAGGTGTTCGGTCCAAATTCACACCGTACTCGCCCGAAAGAATGACGGGCATCCTCGACAGGGTCATTCGCGAAGAACGGAAGAAGTGACGTTGCTGCTCCAACAAGGTGAGGCGTTCACAGGCGACTTCGAGCATCAAGCTCGCTGGTATGTCCGACATGCTGATGAGCAGGTCGCACGGCGATATCTCGACCATCTCAACGAAACGCTCCGGCTCTTGACCATTCATCCCGCGATGGGGCGCCCGAGGCGTTACCGTCATCCTGAACTCAGGGGGCTTCGTTCCTTCAGGGTGAATCCACCATTCCACCGCCATCTGATTTTCTACCGTTGCGATTCGACGACACTTTACGCCGTGCGTGTCATTCACGGCTCGCGCGATTTGTCGTCTCGTCTGCTTCAACCACCTGGCGCTGAGTGATGGCCTTCCTCAATCCATTCCTTCTGTTCGGCCTCGCCGCGGTGTCGGTGCCGATCATCATTCATCTGCTCAACCGCCGGAAATTCCAGAAAGTCGTCTGGGCGGCAATGCGCTTCCTCAAGACCAGCGTCGAGCAGAACCAGCGGCGGATGAGGATCGAGGACTTGATCCTGCTCATCCTGCGCTGCCTGCTGCTGGCCTTGATCGCGCTGGCGCTGGCGCGGCCAGCGCTCAAGACGGCTTCGAGCGATCTCTTCGGCCAGTCAAAAGTCACCGGCGTCATCATCCTCGACAACTCCGCGAGCATGGGCATGAGCGACGGCACGGCCACGCGCTTCGAGAAGGCTAAGAAAGCCGCCGAGCAGGCGCTCGACACCATGCCAGCCGGCTCGGCCACCGCCGTGCTGCTGGCGTCTGACATCGCGAATGGCGTGATCGCCGAGCCGACGTTTGACTTCAACCTCGCCCGCAAGATCATCCGCGAGGCGCCGCTCACCGACCGTTCGAGCGAACTTCTCCCCGCCGTCACCCGCGCGCTCGACACGCTCAAGCAGCGCATCGCCATCCGGAAAGAAATCTACCTCATCACCGACGGCCAGCTCACGGGCTGGAAGCAACTGCCGGAGATTCAGAAGTCGCTCGACAGCGTCCGCCGCGAGGTTCGTTCGCATCTCGTTTTTGTGAGCGAGCACGAGGAACGCAATCTCGCCGTGACCGAACTCCGCAACGCCAGCGGACTCACGCCGGTCAAGCAGCCCATCCGCTTCGAGGTGCGAGTGGCGAACCTCGGGCGCGAGCCGGTGCGCGATGTTCGGGTCAGCCTGAGCATCGATAACGAGCCGCCGAGCGACGAGTTCTCCATCGACACCCTGGCACCTGGTTCAGCCAAGAGCGTGTCGCTCTTCGCCAAGTTGCGCAGCGAGGGCTTTCACTCGATCACCGCGCGCATCCCGGAGGATCGCCTGCCCGCCGACGACAAACGCGTGCTTTCCGTCCGCGCCATCAAGGAAGTGCGTGTGTTGCTCGTCGATGGCGAGGCCGGCGGCGAGCCGCGCGACAACGAGACCTTCTTCCTCCGCCATGCGCTCGTTCCGGTGCCGTCCAGCGAGGCGCCGAACTACTTCATCAAGACCGCCACCATCCAGCCGCCGGAGCTTCCTGCCGCGCGTTTGGATGACTTCGACGCCGTGGTGCTGGCGAACGTGCGCGACTTCGCGGACGGCGCGGCGAAGAACCTCGAACAATTCGTCCGGCGCGGCGGCGGCCTGATGATCTTCGCCGGCGACAAGCTGAACACCGCGTTTTACAACGACCAGCTTGCGAAGAAGTACGATCTGCTTCCGGCGACTTTCGGCCCCGCGCGCGGCAACTCCGAGCAGGACGCGCAGTATTTCTCCATCCAGGATCGCGAGCTGGACCACTCCATTGTTTCCATCTGGAACGACCCGAACGCCGGCACGCTGTCGTCCGTGCGATTTTATCGCGCCTTCGATTTGGTGCCTGCCGCCTACTCGAAGCCCGTTGAGAAGCCGGGGGAGAAGGCCGCGCCACAGCAGGCCGGGCCGCCGCAAGTCGTCGTGAAGTTCAACAACGGCCTGCCCGCAATCGTCGAGCGCTCTTGGGGCCTCGGTCGGGTGGTCATGTTCGCCAGCACGGCGGACACGGCGTGGAACGACCTTCCGGTGCGGCCGGCCTTCGTGCCGCTCGTTCACCGCACGCTGGGCGCGCTGGTGTTGCGCCAGGATGAGGGGCTGAACGTGCGCGTGGGCGAGAGGTTCATGCGCCGCGTCAACGCCGAGTTCCTCGACAAGGACGCCCGCGTCTTCAAGCCGCGCACCACGGATGCGCTGCTAGACTTGCGCCACATCGACATGGTGAACGGCTGGCCGATGGTGCAATACGACCAGACCGATCTGAGCGGCATCTACGACGTGGCGCTGGGCGAGAATAAAGCCGCCATCCGCTTCGCCGCGCAGCCGGACCCGGCCGAATCCACGCTGGATGAACTTTCCCCCGAACAGAAGAAACTCCTCAGCACTGTGTCCCACGTGGTCGAGTGGGCGCCGAACGCCTCGTTGAAAGACCAGGTGGAACGCGAGCGCACCGGCGCGGAATTCTGGCTGCCCATCATCGTGCTCGCCCTGCTCGTGGCGGCTGCGGAGACGTTTCTGGCGCAGTGGTTCAGCAGATCGAAATGATGAGCTTCAAATGACAAATGCCCAATGACGAATGACCAAACAACCGCGCGCCGTCTGACCTCGGGATTCGCATCCTCATTCGTCATTCGTCATTCGTCATTCGCCGCCCCCCCCGCATGACCGAATTCCTCCTCAAACTCCTCGGCACGCATGTGGACGACGCCCTTGCCATCAGCAAGGTCTCACTCGCCTTTCGCGGCGGTGTCGGTTTGCCGACGGTTGTGTTCGCGGCCATCGCGCTCGGGTTGCTGACCTGGTGGAGTTACGTGAAGACGCCGGTGCCGATCACCCGCGCGCGCAAGTGGACGCTCACCGTGCTCAGGCTCGCGTTTTTCGTGCTCTTCATCGGACTTCTGCTGCGCCCGATCCTCGCGCTTACAGTCGAGGGAAGCATCCGCCGCTCGCTCGTCATGTTGATCGACGACAGCGCATCGATGCAGATCAAGGACCCGCGCCTCGACAGCGACGACCAGAAGCGCGCGGCCATCGCGAAGAACCTTCTCGAAGCGAACAAAGGTCTCGCCCAGAACCTCGACCACGCACGCGCCAAGGACGTGGAACAGATCGCCCGCACCGAGGTGGTGAAGGGCGCGTTGAAAAACCCGAAGCTGAATCTCCTCCCGCGCCTGGACCGGGAGTTCGATCTCGATCCTTATACTTTTGGCCAGGGCGTGGTTCAACTGGCCAAGCCTGTCGGCGGCACCTCAAATGCCGTCCACCGCATCGAGGATTTCACGTGGATAGACCGGCTCGCGCCAAGCAATCCGATCACACCCATCGGCGACTCGCTCCGCGAAGTCATCAACCGCAAGCGCGGCCAACCCCTCGCCGGCGTCGTGCTAATCACCGACGGCGCCAACAACAGCGGCTCACAGCCGCGCGACATCGCGGCGCTGCTGCGCGAGGAGAAGGTGCCGCTCTACGTTTACGGCGTGGGCATCACGTCGCCGCGCGACATCATCATGGGCAACGTCTTCGCGCCGGACGTGAGCTTCGTGAAGGACGAGGTGCCGGTGACCGTGCGCGTGCGTTCGCAGGGCATGGGCGGGCAGACGGCGATGCTTAAATTGCAACTCGGCGGCGCCACGGTGGCGCAACGGGAAATCACCTTCGGCGCGGACGGCGAGCAGGTGATTCCGCTGCGCTTCACACCGCAACTGGCCGGCGATTTCGATCTCACGGCTTCCATTGACCCGCGGGACGACGAGACGGTGAAGGACAACAACTCGACCTCGCAGCGGCTCAAGGTCATCGATGCGAAGATCAAGGTGCTTCTTGTCGATCAATCCCCGCGGTGGGAATTCCGATACTTGCAGGCCATGTTGATGCGCGACCGGCGCGTGGACTTGAAGTGCTGGCTCGTCGAGGGCGACCCGGCCATCACGCGCGGCACGAACACGCCTTACATCACCGCCTTCCCGCCTCGGCGCGACGAACTGTTCAATTTCGATGTGGTGATGTTCGGCGACGTGGACCCGCGCCGGCTTCCGCCCAACGGCGTCGAGAACCTGAGCGCTCTGGTGTCACAGTTTGGCGGCTCGGTGGTGTTCATCGCGGGCAAACGCTTCACCCCGAACGCATACCGCCGCACGGTCATCGAGCAAATGCTGCCGGTCGATGTGGACACGGGAACATTCGAACCGCAGGGCGATCCACTGGCCGAGAAACCCATCCGCTTGGAACTCACCGCCGCTGGCCGGGCCAATGCGATGATGCGGCTCTCCGACCGCGAGGACGAAAGCGCGGCGCTATGGAAGCAACTGCCGCCGATCTACTGGGCCGCAAAAGTCGCGCGCCCGAAGCCCGCCGCCGAAGTATTGCTTGTCGATCCCGATCCAGCGCGTGAATCGCGCTTTGGCAAGATGCCGGTGGTGGCGTTGCAACAATACGGCATTGGCCAGGTGCTTTACGTCGGCACGGACAACACCTGGCGCTGGCGCAAGAACGCGGGCGACCTTCATTACACCACGCTTTGGGGCCAGATCGCGCAGCGCATGTCGATCCAGCGCCTGATGGGCGGCTCGAAGAAGACGCAACTGACCACCGACCGGCAAAATTACATGACCGGCGAACGCATCACGGTCTATGCGCGGCTTTACAGCGCGACCTATGAGCCTTTGCAGGAGCAGGCGGTCAAGGGCATCTATGCGCTCAAGTCAGGCGGCTCGAAGCAGAACGAGGTGACGCTGCGACCGATTCCCGAGCAGCCGGGGCTTTATCGTGGCGAGTTCGTGGCGCAGTCGCCGGGGCAGCATCAGTTCTTCGTCGAGCAGGATTTGAACACGCCGCTGGATTTCAACGTGACCGAGCCGCGCTTTGAACTCGGCGAGACAGCAATGAACGAAGGGATGCTCCGCGACATCGCGAAGGTGACGGCGGGCGCGTTTTTCCGTGAGGAGGACTTGTTCAAGTTGCCGGAGACCATCGCGGCGAAGTCCGAGCGCGTTTTGTCCCCGCTTGAAGTAGAGCTGTGGTCGTCGCCGTTTTACTTCGTGCTGATGCTACTGGTGCTGACGATCGAATGGGTGCTGCGCAAGATGGCGCATTTGAAATGAACGCGGACGTGACAGAGCGAAGCGAACAACGCGCGCTGGCGCGCAGCGAACTGCTGCACGCGAAGCTGGCAACGGTGCGCCGCAAATTCGTCGGCGTGGCGGCTGGCACCGGCGTTTCAATGGCGCTGGGAGCGTTCGTCATCCTCATTGGCGCGGTGATGCTGACGGACTGGTGGCTGGATTTGCCGCTGGCGGTGCGCACAGTGACACTGCTGATCACACTGGGTGCGACGGGTTTGTTGCTGTGGCGGTTCACCCTCACGCCGTTGCGCCGGCAGCCGGATGACGACACCGTGGCGCTGGCGGTGGAAAAGGGGTTTCCGCAGTTCCATTCGCGGCTGATCTCCTCGATCCAATTCCCACGCCCTGGGGTGGTGGCGTCGGGCACGGCGGCCTCGCTGGCGCGGATGACGATCGCCGAGACAGAGGCCATGTCCGCACCGCTGGACTTTACAGAGGTGGTGGCGACGAAGGAGTTCAAGAAATCCTCCGCGTGGGCGGTGGCGGTGCTGGCGCTGGGTTTGTTCTCGTTCATGTCCGGCGGGCAGGTGAGCCGTGATTTGTTAAAGCGCGCGTTCCTCTCCTCGACGCCGGTGCCGCGGCACACGCGGGTGGAACTGATCGGCGGCGACCGCATGGTCGGGCGCGGCGACACGGTGACCATCGGGGCATTTGCCCACGGAATTGTGCCAAGGACAGGCCGGTTGATCGTAAAGGCATCAGGCCGGCGGACGCAGGAATACGCCATGGAGAAGGACAAGGAGGGGAAGTTCGCGCGCGCGCTGGAGAACGTGCAGGACACCTTCACCTACGTGGTGGAGTTGAACGACGGTTCGAGCAAGTCGCACAAGGTCGAGGTGGTTCCGCGCCCAATGGTGGCGACCGTGCAGTGCGAGCAGGTATATCCGGCCTACACGAAACTTCCGAATGCGAAGCGCCCGCTTGGTGACCTGACCTTGCTGGCGGGCAGCAAATTGAAGCTCGTCGCAGCAGCCACGAAGGACATCAAGCAGGCTGTAATCCGGCTGGCCGGTGTTTCGAATGACATCCCAATGCAGGTGGACGCGAAGAACGCGCGCGAGTTGCGCGGTGAATTCACGGTGCCCGCGCGCGGGCTGACGGGCTTCTCCATCGAGATGCTCGACACCAGCGGCATGGAGTCGCGCGATCCGGCGGTGTATCGCGTGGACGTCATTCCCGACCGCGCGCCCAAGGTCCGCATCACGGCACCCGAGCGGAAGGAGGAACTGGTGACACGTTACGCGACGCTGGATCTGGGCTTTGACGGAGTGGATGACTTCCAGATTGCAAAGGCTCGGCTGCGCTACAAGTACGCGGAGATTGAGGACGCGGAGATCAAGACCGTGGAGCTGGATACCGGCACCAACGCGGTGCGCGAGTTGCGCCGGCGCTATGAGTGGAAGATCCGCGATTTCCAGCCACCGCTGGCCGAGGGCACGCGGTTGGAATTCTGGCTGGAGATGGAGGACAACAACGATGTGACGGGCCCGGGGATCGGCAGCACGGAACATCAGTTGGTCCGCGTGGTGAGCAAGGACGAGAAGCGCGCGGACCTGTTGAACATGGCGGGCGACTACCTCGGCACGATCAGCGATGTGACCGGCGATCAGGAAAAGCTCAACCTGCGCCTCGGCGAATTGATCCGCGAGAAACCGCAGACTGTGCCTTCACCGTAGTGGAGGGCCAAGTGCGTGGTTGAGGTCGGATGCCCGGCGGCCTACGCTCGCGCCCCGATGAAGCCCCTGGCCTTGCTGCTTGCCCTTGTAATCCCGGCTTTCGCCGTGGACGTCGAATCGACGAACTTCGTCTCCGTGATCTCGATCCATGGCGATACGTTCTCAAACGCGGTGTTGATCGACCTTTCGCCGCGGAGCGCGATGATCCAGCATTCACGCGGCATCGCGTCGTTCAACCTCGGTATGCTGCGGCGCGGAGACAAGGAGCAGCTTGGCATCATCCCGCGCGCGGCGAAGGTGGAGAAGAAGCTCAACGACCCGGCGGAGGGCCCGACGTTGCGCCAGATCATCGCGCGCATCCCGGTCGCAACGAATATGCCCGCGATGGGCACGAACGGGGCGGCTTTGCCTTCGCAGTTCGAGTTCCTCCAGAAGTTGAACCGGGAGGAGATCGAAAAGGCTCTAAAGGCGCTGCCGCCGGCGTTTCTCGGACTCTTGCTGGTTCCGGTTGCCGCTTACTTGTTCGTCTGTTTCTGTTTCCACCTCATCTGCAAAAAGGCGGGGGCGCCGTCGCCGCTGGTTTGGATTCCGCTGGTGCAGATGTTGGCGCTGTATCGCGCGGCGAAGATGTCGCCGTGGTGGTTCGCGCCGCATCTGGTTCCGGTGGTGATCGTGGTGGCGATGCCATTGCTGCCGTTGCCATCGATCGCGCCGCCGGTGTTGATCGGGGCAATGTTCGGAATGGTGGCGCTGAGTTTCCTGACGCTGATTGGCTGGGTGGTCTGGTGCTTCAAGATTTGCAGCGCGCGGGGCAAGACGCCGCTGGTCGGCGTGGGTTTGCTTCTTCCGGGGGTGAACTTGGTCGCGTTGTGTTATCTCGCGTTCTCGAAATGACCGTTGCCGTCACTTCGAGTCGCGGAGAATGCCCTGAACGGCGAGTAACAACTCATCCAATGGCAGCAGTTTGCTGACGTAGCCGTCCGCGCCCTTCTGCTGGGCCTCCTGGAGGAGGTCTTCCACGAAGCCCATGCCGGTGAGCATGATGATGCGCAAGGCGGGGTGGGTTGCCTTCAGCTTTTCGAGCAGCTTCAGGCCGTCCTCGTCCGCCAGGCCGATATCGAGGATCACGACGTCGCAGGGTTGCTGATTGAGCGCGCGAATGGACTCGGCGGAGTTGCCCGCGGTGGCGGTTTCGTAGCCGTGCCGCTCGAAATAAAGCGACAGCATGTCCCGGATTTGCGGCTCGTCATCGACCACGAGGATGCGCTGTTTCATCGTTGAAACTTCCACTAAGCGTTCCGCGTGCCGAAGGCAAGCGTTGCTGCAGATTTACCGGCTGGTGGAATTAATCCGGGTGTCTCATTAAAGTATTTGTGTCCTGTGCCGATTAAAAAATGTGCATCAGACTGTGAATGAGACACGGATGAATACGGTGGGAACGATATGCGATTGATTCCGGCATTTGAGTTTTCCGGTCAGACGGGAGGACTTCGTTTGAAAAGCGATTCTTTGGCGGGCGGCAATGCGCGGGGGCGTTCCTCGCGGTCAGGCGGTCGTGGTCCGGCAGAAAAGGCGGACGTGCGTCCACGCGTGGTCGCCCGCGGGCGGTTGCTGGTGGCGGATCCGAATTACCCGGATCGCAAGACACTGCGGGCGGTGGCAGGGGTTCTGGCACGCCACTGGCAGCGCAGGGATTGATCAAGGGTTGGCGGTCAGCCAATACCGGATTGCGGAAGCCTGCGGGTTTTTCGGATCCAGCTCGATCACCTTCAGGTAATGCGGTTTCGCGCGCCGCACATCAGACAATTGCTGCGCGTAAAGGTTCCCCAGTGTCAGATGGGTCTGCACGTCCTGCGGTCGCGCGGTCAGCACTTTTTCCATCTCCTCGGCTGCTTCGTGCGGGAAGCCCGCCTGCTTGAGCGCGAGGGCGAAGTTGTAGCGGGATTCCACCGAGTCCGGTCGGATGGAAAGGGCGGTTTCCCAGACCGCGAGCGCATCCTTGGGTTGCGTGGCCTGAAGCAGCAGCGCGTAGTTGTGATGCGGCTCGAAATAGGACGGGTCTGCAGACACCGCGAGTTGATAGCTCAAAATCGCCTCGTTTGTTGCTTTGACCCGTTGCGCGGCCACGCCTTTGGAGTATGCGTTTTCTGCGTCCGCGCGTCTTCCAGGTGCCGGCGGCAAGGGCCGTCGGTAAGTGTAGTGTGGGTAAACGACCTTGGTGACCGCCGGAACGGCAGCGACGGCGCCAGTAGCAGCTGGGTTCGCGGCGAACACGCGGCCAGTTTCGATGACGGACGGTTTCTCCGGTTTGCTGCGAAAGGGATTAAGCCGCGTGAAGAATCCAGGTTTCTCGGCCTTTGGCACCGGGTTGGTCGTAGCCATGGGAACGGTGTTCTGTGCGGCGGCCGGCAAGTTTGTGATCGTCGGGGGCGCGACAACCGCAGGTGGTCGGGTGGTGGGGGCGATGGCGACCGCGGGCGGCGCAAGTATGACGACCTGCACGGGTGGGGGAACCACTACGACTGGCGCGGTTGGGCGGTTCGTTGGCGGCTGTGCCGGCGGATTAATTGGCGGGAGGCGGACAGCAACGATGCCGCTGGTCGCTGAGTTCGTGGTTGGTGCAGGAGCCAAGGTTGGGCGGGCGATGTTGGTTGCTGGAGCCGGGACTCGAACAACGGCCGAGGTGGCCGCGGGTGGCACGGGGTTGGTCACCGTCGCGACGGGAGGATTGGTTCTTGGCTGGATGCCTGTTTGCGGCAAATGCGGAGAAACCGCGGTTCGCGGCGGGTTCAGTTCGAGGTCTAACTGTCGTGCGATTCCGTCCACGGCGTCCCAATGCGCGGCCTTGGGGGTGATGGCGAGATATTGTCGGTAATATTGCAACGCCGCTTGGCGCGTAGTCGCGCTTTGATGCGCCAACACCGCGCTGTTCAGAAGGGCGGGCGCGAACTGCGGGTTCTGCTTTAGAGCGGCCTGAAAATGTGGCACCGCATCGCGGGCGCGCCCGCGCAGGACATTAAGGGTTCCGAGGTTGTTGTGGGCTTCAGGATCGTTCGGTTGGAGGCGCAACGCGGTTTGCAAGGCCCGCTCCGCCGTGTCGTACTGGCGCATCCGCAGCAGCGCGGTGCCGAGCTTTGCCTGCGCGGCGGCGGTATTGGTGAGCATCGTGTGGCTGCGGAACTCGTCGGCTGCCGCGATGGCGTCGCCTTGCTCAAGGAGCAGACAGCCGAGGTTGAAATGGGCGGAACTGACAAGATTGCTGCGGTCGCGGGCCAGGGCCTGGCGGTAAGCTTGTGCGGCAAGCTGTGGCTGCCCGCTGCGATGATAGGCGATGCCGAGCAGGTTCCAGGCGCGTGGTTCGCCAGGGACCAATTCGGTGGCGAGTTTTAGTTTTTCAACCGCCCGCGCGGTGTCTCCCTTTGCCAAAGCGGCGTCGCCGTCCAGCAGCGCGCCGGGTCCGGCGGGTGTGCAGCCGGCCAATAAAACAACGCAAGCTCCCGCCAGGAAAATGGTCAGCGCGCGCGCAGGATTTTTTGTGGCCAGCATCGCGGGGCGTGGTAACACTCGCTCCCAGACGTGTCAAGGAACGCCCCTGTTTTCACGCTCAACGCCCTGTTTATAGGCTGTTTGCTCTGCGCCGCCACGCTGCTGGCGCGCGGCGAACCGCCAAGGTTTTCCACTGCCACACCGCCCTCCTTTCGCGCCCGGGTGGTTGTGGCCGAGGACGCTGCGGCAACCGAGACGTTTAATCCTGTGCCGGAGCGGGTCCGTGCTCTTGTGGGCCGCGGCATCGTGGCGTTCACGGCACGAACGAACGTGCCGGAGGCGTGGCGCTCCGTGGTCTCAACGCAGGACATCGTGGGACTCAAAGTGTTCTCGGCGCCTGGTCCGCGCGTGGGCACGCGCCCCGTGGTGGTGGAGGCGGTGGTGGAAGGATTGCTCTCCGCCCGAATTCCGCCGCGGAACATCGTCATTTGGGATCGCCGGGTCGCTGACTTGCGCCGGGCGGGCTTCGGCGAAATCGCGCAACGGCACGGGGTGCGGTTGGCCGGCAGTCTCGACGAGGGATGGGGCGAAGAGAGCTTCTACGAAAGCTCGCTGCTTGGTTCGCTGGTTTTTGGCGATCTTGAATTCCAGAAGAAAGGCGATGCAGTGGGCCGGAAATCTTTCGTGACCAGGCTTCTTTCCAGCAACATCACCAAAATCATCAACATCCCGCCCGTCCTGAACCACAATTCTGCCGGCGTGTGCGGTAACCTTTACAGCCTCACGATGGGCAGCGTGGACAACACCATTCGGTTCGAGGGCGATACCGCGCGGCTCGCCCAGGCGGTGCCGGAAATCTACGCTTTGCCAGCGCTTGGCGACCGGGTGGTGCTGAACATCGTTGACGCGCTAATCTGCCAGTATCAGGGCGAAGAAATTGGCCGTCTCCACTACTCGACCCCGCTGAATCAGATTCGTTTCAGCAAGGACCCGGTCGCTCTCGATGTGCTTTCGATTCGCGAACTCGATCGCCAGCGGCAACGGACCATGCCGGATGTCCACATGCCGACCAACCGGCTGGAACTTTACCGCAACGCCGAACTGCTCGAACTTGGCATCTCTGATCCGGCCCGTATTGACGTGGAAACGGCGCGGGCGGAATAAGCTGAAGGGCCCGGCCTGGCGACACACTGTCCTGTTTCCAATACGGCGGAAACACCCTCTATTCCGTAGTTTCCCTGATCCGGTGTCCCGTAAGCTGTCCAATTGTTGCACACCGATTTCGCCAGTATCTGTGTTCACGAGCATCAGCGATGAAAACGGTCTGGACAGCAACTCGGGCATTGGGTTCGGCATTCACTGTCACCCAGCGGCGGATTTTGGGGTTTCCCCTCGGCAAAGCCGTCGTTTTCGCCACCCTTTCTGTGGTCAGCTATTTCTTCTTCAGCCGTGTGGTGGTGACGGCGGTGGAGGTTCAGGGTTCAAGCATGTTGCCCACGCTGCATTCTGGTGACCGTATTCTCCTCAACCGCCTTGCATCCCTCCGCCGGGCACCGCAGCGCGGTGACCTCGTGGTGCTTAAGGATCCGGAAATCGGCGAACTCGTTGTGAAACGGGTCATCGCATTGCCTGCCGAGACGGTGCAAATGGTGGCGAATGTGCCCATGGTGAACGGCCAGCAACTCCCCGAACCGTACATCCAGCGACCGGGCCGCGCCGTGTTCGCCGCCCCGGGCCGCCTGACCGTGGTTCCGAAAGACCATTTCTTTGTCCTTGGCGACAACCGCTCGAACAGCGTCGATAGCCGCGTGTTCGGCCCTGTGGCTCGCGAGAGCATCATCGGAGTCATCAACCTCTGAGATCGCCGGAACCCGGCTGTGCCGCCGGCCATTGAGGTTGGCAATCCAACGCTGAAACTTCTCGAATCGCCACGCGGCGGTCTTCCGTGCTAATCCATCCGCACCCGTGAAGACCAAATGAAAACCTTGCTGCGCCTCCTGCTGCGCGCCTTTTTCGGCTATCGCTCGTTCAACGCGCAGGTGCTTGCCACTCCCGGTCCGGTCCTGTTGCTGCCCAACCACGCCTCGTGGATCGACTGGCTGTTCCTGCTCGCTGACACGGACGACGATTGGAAATGCGTCGTGTCCGCTCGCGCCGCCCAGACCTCATGGGTGCATCGCAGGATCATGTTGAATCGGCGCACGTTTCCCATCGACCCCGCCTCCCCCTACGCCGTGAAACACATGGCGGAGTTTCTCGAAAAGGGCGGCCGGCTCGTGCTCTTTCCTGAGGGCCGCCTTTCATGCACCGGCACGTTGATGAAGCTTTTTGATGGCACGGGATTTCTCCTGCACAAAACCGGTGCCAGGGTCATCACCTGTTACCTGCGTGGCATCCACCGGCTGCCGTATTCGCCCAATCCGAACCAGAAGCGGCTTCTGCCCTCCATCACGGCGCATTACAGCGACGTGCTGGTTCCGCCCCAGGTTGAGCATCTCACCACCTCGCGCGCGCGCAACCTCCTCACCAACTGGCTTCGCGACCAGATGGTCCGCCAGCAATTCGACACCGAGATGACCTTCGGCCCACGCACCGTGCCGGAGGCGGTCATCGCAACCGCTCTTCAAGCCCCCGCGCATATCGTCCTGCAGGACGTGAACGGCGAGATGAACTACCGCCGCCTGCTCGTCGGTGCCGACCTGATCGCGGCGCAACTCGCTTCCCTGATCGAGCGCGACTCCGTGCGCGTCGGCGTGCTGCTGCCGAATGTGAATGGCACGCCCGTCACGCTGCTTGCCCTATGGTCCCTGGGCAAGGTGCCCGCGCTGCTTAACTACTCGACCGGCGCCGCCATCATGCTGGCCTGCGCGCGGTTGGCGGGGTTGCGGCAAATCATCACCTCGCGCGCCTTCATTGAACGCGCGCGGCTCGATGTCGCGCCGTTGGCTGGCGCGGGAATTGGTTTGATCTACCTCGAAGACCTGCGCCTGCGCATCGGCGGCGTGGCGAAACTGACCGCCGTGCTGCGCCAGCGGTTCTCGCCGGGACTGGCCTGCGCGGTTGTCGAGGCCGGTTCGACTGCGGCCATTCTCTTCACCAGCGGCTCCGAGGGCGTGCCCAAAGGCGTGGAACTCACCCACCGGAACATTCTGGCCAACGTCCGCCAGATGCTCGCCGTCACCGACATGACGGACCGCGACCGCCTCTTCAACGCCTTGCCGCTCTTCCACAGTTTCGGACTCACCGTCGGGTTGCTGCTGCCGCTGGTGCGCGGGATGTATTCCTTCATCTATCCGTCCCCGCTTCATTACCGCGTGGTGCCGACGGTCTTCTACGACACCGACTGCACGATCATGCTCGGCACGAACACCTTTCTCACCGGCTACGCCCGCAAGGCGCATCCGTACGACTTCCGCAGCCTGCGCTACATGTTTGCCGGCGCGGAGAAGCTCCAGCAGGCCACCGCCGAAATGTGGGCGCAACGCTTCGGGGTGCGCGTCCTCGAAGGCTACGGCGCAACCGAGTGCAGCCCGTGCATCAGCGTTTGCACGCCGCTGCGCCCGCGGCACGGCACGGCCGGACGCCTCATGCCGGGCATGGAATGGAAGATCGAGACAGTCGAGGGCGTGGCGGAGGGCGGACGCCTTTTCGTGCGCGGCCCCAACGTCATGAAGGGCTACCTGAACGACGACGCCAACGCGAAGTTCCATTCCCTTGGCGGCTGGTACGACACCGGCGACATCGTGCGCGTGGATGAAGACGGCTTTGTCCACATACAGGGCCGTCTCAAGCGCTTTGCGAAAGTCAGCGGCGAGATGATCAGCCTTACCGCGGTCGAAGACGCGCTGGCAGGAGCGTTTCTGCGCCACGGACTGCGCTGCGAGGTGGCTGTGATTGCCCGGCCCGACGAGCACAAAGGCGAGACGCTGATCGCCGTGGCCAACGAGACGAAGATCACGCTCGAGGACATCCGCGCCGCCATCAAGGCGAAGGGCCTGCCGAACATCGCCGTGCCGCGCGAGGTGAAGTACATGCACGACATCCCCAAGCTCGGCACCGGCAAGGTGAACCACCGCGAACTGGAAAAGGTCGTCGCGACCGCGTGAATCCACCGCGAACATCCCGTTGGAGATGGATCGTCGGAGGTGGCGCGGCGGTTTCGTTGGGTATCGCCCTCTGGTGGCAGCTATTCCACGTCCGCCCCATGGGCAGCGGTCCGGCGGGGCCGCGTGTCGATGCGGCGGCGTTTTCAAGGACTTGGGATGCGCGCCAGGTCTTGTTCGTTGGCCTTGGCGACAGCGTCACGGCAGGTTTCGGCGCGGCTCCGGGACGGTCGTATTTCGACCGCCTGCTGCGCAAGAGCCCGGATGACCCGGCGGACATCGCGGGTGCGAATTTGACGAGGGTGTTCCCGAACTTGCGCGTCACCAACCTCTCAGTGTCCGGCAGTATTTCATCGCAGCATTGGCGCTTCCAGATCCCGAAGATCCCCGCACAGCCGTCGAACGTCCTTGGCGTCGTCGTGATGACCACCGGCGGAAACGACATCATCCACAACTATGGGAAAACGCCGCCGGTTGAAGGCGCGATGTACGGCGCGGGTTTCGAGCAGGCCCGACCGTGGATTACGAACTTCGCGGCGCGCCTTGATGGGATGGTTCGGCGAATCACCGAGGCGTTTCCCGGCGGTTGCGAAATCTTCCTCGCCAACATCTACGATCCGACGGATGGCGTGGGCGACATCGAGCGGGCCGGGTTGCCCGCCTGGCCGGATGGCGCGAGGATTCTTGCCGAATACAACCGCCAAATCGCGGGACTCGCGGAACGCCATCCACGCGTTCACCTTGTGGACATCCGCGCCACGTTTCTTGGTCACGGGATTCATTGCCGCCAGTTCTGGCGCGAACATTTCGACCGGAGCGATCCGCACTACTGGTACCACGTGAACCTCGAGGATCCGAACGATCGCGGCTACGACGCGCTGCGTCGGCTGTTCCTCAACGAGATGAGCAAGGTCTTCAACGCGCGAACCGTGCCGTCTTCGGAACGATCCAGCCGCACCCTCGAACGCTGACGCCATGATCGCGGACCACCGGCAGGTTCAACTTCGTATCCATGGCGAAGAGCGGGATGGCCCCACGGTTATATTCCTGCCTGGCCTGCATGGCGACTGGACGATGGTGACCGCATTTCGCGCCGCCGCGCGCGGGCGCGTCCGCTTCGTCGAGATCACGTATCCGCGCACGCTCGATTGGTCCCTGGCGGATTACGGGCAGGCCGTGCTGGACGCGCTGGCGGCGGGCGGCATCAACACCGGATGGTTGCTCGGTGAATCGTTCAGTTCGCAGGTGGCTTGGAAGATCATCGAGTTGACGGATGGCGGGCGCGGCGGCTTCGTGCCGCGGGGCCTGGTCTTGTCCGGCGGGTTCGTGCGGCATCCGATCATTCCCGGGGTGCATGTCTTCAAGTTCCTCGGCGACTTTCAGCCGATGTGGCTGTTTCGCGCGCTCGTGAGGATCTTCCAGGGTTACGCGCTCCTCCGTCACCGTCCGTCGCCGGAGGCCCGGGCTGATCTCGCCGAGTTCGTCGCGCGCCGCACTGACGAGGACCGGCGGGCCATCGGGCACCGCTACGCGCTGATCTTTCGCAACGATCTGCGGCCGGCGGCGCGGCGGGCCTCGTTGCCGGTCTATCAACTCACAGGCCTGTTTGATCCCATCGTGCCGTGGCCGCTGGTGACGCCGTGGCTGCGGCGGAACTGTCCCGGCTTCCGCGCCCGCCGCGTGATTCTCAACGCCGACCACAACGTCCTCGGCACCGCGCCGGAGAAAAGCCTCGAACAAATTCTCCGCTGGATTGGCGGGCAGTGAGGAAACGCGGTGCGGCGGAATGCCCGCCGCTCACTTCTCCGCCAGGCGGTGGATCGTCCCGTGCAGCGAGCGGTCGATGCGCGTTCCGTCGGGCGCGGATAGCCCTGCCTTAAGTTCGAAGCATTGCGTGGGCGCGAGCGACGGAATCGTCAACGTCACTGTGCGGCCGTCCGCGTTCAATCTGGCGTCGGTGATCTCCGCCGCATGTTCGTCGAAGTGGTTCGAGCCATAGCTGGCGGTGCGTTTGAGGAACCATGTTTTGAAAGCAAACGCGTCCGCGTTCACGCTGGCGGGATTGACCGGCTCGCTGAAGGTCACGGAGAGCGCGCCTTTCGCCGCGTGAATGGCGACAGGCAGGTGCGACGGCTTTTCGCTGCGGCGGATGCGGTGGAAGCCGCCGGGCGCGGCGGCGTTGCCGGCCCAGCCGAACATGCCGCAAGTGTAGAGTGCTCCGTCGTTCCCGAAGCGCCCACGCATGATCCCGGTGGCGAAGCCGGGCATCGGCAGTTCGCACACCGCACCCTGCCACTGGCCGCCGGTCTCCTCGTGCGGTACCACGAATACTCGCCCCATGCCGTAGCTGAGATTCAGCAGCGCGCCGCCAAGCGGGCCCCACGCGTTCTTCGGCACCCACAGCAGTTCCGCCGGGCTGCGGTCCTTGGCGTTCGTGATCCAGACCATCGGTTGTTCCATTGCCGCGTCGGCCGGATTGGTCACGCTGCTGTAGCCGAACATGTTGCCATAGAAGCCGCCGGGCTTGACGCGGTTGATGCGGTTCTTCGGCGTCCAGTGGCCTTCCTGGTCGGTCACAAAGTACGTGCCGTCCGGATTCACGCACACGCCGTTGGCGGCGCGAAAGCCATTGGCAAGGATGTCCGTGCGTGAGCCATCCGCGCTGATGCGCAGCAACGTGCCATGGTGCGGCACCAGCGAATCGAGCGCGTGGCGCGCCGATTTCGCGTAGTAAAAATTTCCGGCGTCGTCGGTCTGCAGGCCCATGGCGAACTCGTGGAAATGCTCGGTGACCTGGTGGTCGTTGTTGAAGTTCTCGATCAGGTCTGTCTCGCCGTCGCCGTTCAAATCCTTCAACCGCGCCAGTTGATCGCGGCAGGTGATGAACAGTTCGCCGCCACGGAACTTCACGCCGAGCGGCTGGAACAGTCCGCTGGCGATGCGCCGCCAGCGCAACGGCGCGGGCGCGGGATTCATCACGCCGTCCACGCGCCAGACATCGCCATTCCACGTTGCCACGATCGCGGCCTTGCCGTCCGGCGTGAAATCGAACCCGCCGGGTCGCATCCAGCTTTGCCACGGATTCTCGACCGGGAGCGGAAACGTGTCGGTGACGAACGCGCCATCGGACCTGCCTGGCACGGACGTGGTTGTGATTTCCTGCGTCCAGCGTGGAGGACCGCCGCGGGTGAGTGGTTCCAAATCAAGTGCTCCGGCGACGACGTTGGCCAGTTCGGACCGGGAGATGAACAACCGCGTCTTGGCGCCGCCGGGAAGTTCCGCGACCCAGAAGCCGCCTTCCTTGCGCAACGTGCCATCGCCGGCGAGGGCCGCGTTCACCGAGTCCGGGGCCACGCGCAGCAGCAGCGGCTTCTTCGCCGCGCCGACGTTGAGCGTGCGGGTGAAGGTGGTGGTTCCGCCGTTCTCGATCAGCCCCGGCGATTCGAGCACCCGAGTCCCGACAATGCTCGCCGCGATCACCACCTTCGTGCCGTGGAGAAACAGCCCTTCGTAATGCACCCAGTCGCGGGGCAGGGGACCGTAGCGTTTCCGGTCCTTGCCCACCAGACGCACATCATCCCATTTGCCCTCGGGCGAGGCCCAGCCCGGCCCGGGCGGATTCACGAAGAGCGCGTCTCCGCTCAGGCTCGTGTGCGTGCCGTGGCTGCCGTCAAAGGCAATGCCTTTCCAATTCACGAATCCGCCCGTCGTCGCGGCGGCCGCGCGCATGGTGTCATGGTCGTACACCAGCCAGGCGCGCCCTTTGCTCACGCCGCCGGGACCGTCGTCGAGCCGGATGGCAATGCCCTTCTGTGCGATGTTCCCGGGGGCGACCTGCAAGGTCCAGAAAAGCACCGGCCCGAAATCCATGCGCTGGTACGGCGCCGGCGGCTTGGGTGGCGTCGCACCAATGGCGATGAGACCGGTCAGCAACAGCGCAGCGGAAATTCTTGTCATGATGTCAGTGTTTTGTTGGTTGCGGATTTTGAAAATGGCGGCCGGTGATCTCACTTCGTGCGGAAGGCGTGCAGGTGCGATTCGGTGCGGAAATAGATCGCGGTTGCGTCGATGGCGGGCGTGACCGCCGAGGGTTCGCCAAGGTTGAACTGATGCGCGCGCTCGAAGGTCGCGCCGGCTTTCACCACCGACACCACGCCTTTGTTCGACAGCAGGTAAAGATGACCGCCGGCCAGGACCGGCGAGGCGCTGTACTGGCCGTCGGCTCCGAGGCGTTCGTCGTATTGGCTCCGGCCGGTCGCGGCATCCACGCAGTTGAGCACGCCGCCGTTGCGGACGAGGTAGATGCGGCCTTCGTAAAAAAGTGGCGACGGGATTTCTGGAATGCCGCGGTTCAATTCCCATGCGACGTGCGAATCCGTCGCGTCGGCGTGTCCGCCGGCGCGGATGGCCACGAGGCGCGGTTTGAACGGGCGCGAGCCGAGGTTGGCGACGAACTCGTCGTGCGTCCAGATGCCGTCGCGGTTTTTGTCGATGCCGTCGAAGTGGCCTTCCTGTTGTTTGCGCCGGCGCTCCGGGTCACTGGCCAGCGGGATGCCGAAGCCCGGATGGCTGGGCGGTACCTCCGGTCGGAGCGGGAAGGTAAAGTGTTCGCTGATTTCCGTGCGCGCGATCTTGCCGTCGCCATTCGTGTCGAAGTGAAGCATCGCCTTCCAAAGCGGCTCGGGGTCCGGCTTCTGGTCCGCCTGGCCGCCCATGGCCGAGGCCACGAACGCGCGGTCGTCGCCGAACACCGGCACGGCAATGGTTTCGCGAGCAAAGCCGGTCACGAACCACTTCTCCGCGCCCGTCCGCGCGTCGTAGCCGCAGACGCGACCGTTGCCGGGCACGACGATTTCGTCGCCGTCCGCGCGGGACCAGACGGCGGGCGTGGACCAGTTGCTGCGCTGCAAGGGGCGGGCGATTTCCCAGGCCGTCTCGCCGGTCGCACGTTTCACGGCGAGCAGGCGGGATTGGCTGAGTTTGCTTCCGGCCAGATTTGCGTCGTTGTCGAGCGCGAGGATCACAAGGTTGCCCAGCACGATGGGCGACGCAGCGGCGCCGTAGAGGCTCTTGGGCGCGGGGATGGGCTTCTGCCAGAGTTCCCTGCCGTCGAGGTTGTAGCAGAGCAGCCCGAACGAACCGAACCAGACGAACACGCGTTCGCCGTCGGTGCAGGGCGTGGGGGTGGCGTGACTGTTGAGTGAGTGAACGGGTTCGAGCGGAACCATGGGCGCTTCCTTGCGCCAGAGTGGCTTCCCGGTCGTGGCATCAAAGGCGAGCGTGACGAGTTGTTTCTCTTCCACGCCGGTAAGGAAAATACGGCCGCGCGAAATCACCGGCGACGACAGTCCGCGTGGCAGCGGTGTCTTCCACGCGAGGTTTTCCGGGCCTGGCTTCAACGGCGGCTTCGCGTCGGCCGCCGCGCCGGAGCCGTTCGGGCCGCGGAACTGGTTCCAGTCCGGAGCCGCGCCCACCGCCGCCGGGATCATCACCAACGCAGCAAGGTACGACGCGAACACGGCGAGGCGAAGAAACGGCGACTGGCGCGGCTTGGACATGGCCGCATTGCTATCGAACCACCGCGGCAGTGAACAGCAGCAAAATGGAGCGGGTGCAAAAGGCTGAAACCGTCGATGAGCGGGTACCCTGATTCTGAAGATGGAGCCAGTTGTCGGACTCGAACCGACGACCGACGGTTTACAAAACCGTTGCTCTACCACTGAGCTAAACTGGCCACTGTTGTCGCGGCTTGATGAAGCCCCCTGTTGTCAGGACTCGGCCGCGTGCGTCGATTTCTAGCCGCTGATCTTGTGCATGGCAAGCAGAGGGGCAAGGCAGTACACCGTGCGCCTTCAGCCTGGCCTCTGTGAGAACGGACGTTGCCTGGACGAAATCGCGGAGTTTTCAGGCAGAGCCCTCAGGGCTTTCCCCTTTTTGCGCGGGGTGTGTGGATAGATTGTGAATACATTTCCCTCGCGTCTCTGGCGGCGCGCGGCATTTTGCGCGCATGTCGAAGCAGAGGATTTGCCGATGCTGCGGCGACAGGTTGGGTACTAATCCTGATTCCAAGAATCCGAATGTGTGCCCGGGTTGCGTGCAGTTGCTCGAAGATGAGACGCCGGTCTGGCTGGCGGAGGTTTTCGAGCAAATGTTGCTTCCCACTCGGGTTCCCACCCTCTTCGTCGCGGTTGAGAACAAGCCGGTGCCGGCGGACGCAGTGCTTTAGTCCGCAACGGCAACGAACACTGTGGTCAGGGCTGGCGTCGCCGGAGCGCGCCATCAGTCCCCGAGGAGTTTTTTCAAATTCGCCCGCGCGTCGTCCTCGCGTTTGTTGGCCGCCTTTCCCGCCCACACACCCTTCTTCATGTCGAAATACTCGCAGAAGTTGGCCATGTGCTTGTCATGAACCAGATCCGCGCGCCGCTCGCGGCATTGCTCGGCCACGCGCGGATCGTGATGGATGCAGTTCAGGCAGACCTTTAGATCCGCGCCACATTGGTGGCATGTCTCGGTGCGGCCCGGATTGCCGGGCAACTTGTATTCCCAACCGCATTGATGGCAGTGGCGCGTCATGGCGGGAACGATAGGGCGGTGGCCGGCCGACTCCAAGTCCTTGGAAGAGTGTGGGAATTGGCCTGTTGCATCCTGATGTTTGTGGCGGAGGGTGAGAGGCCCCGCGTTCCGACCATTCGGCTCACCGCTTTCTCTTATCATCGCGCCGGTCCGCTGCTTCTGCATGGCGTTGCGCTTCCAGCGCTCGGTCCAAGTTCGCCTGCGCCGCTGCCTCGCGTTGCTGTGCCTTGGCAAGTTTGGCCGGCGCTTCCCGCAACGCTTCCCGCGCTTTGCGCATGTCTCCGTCCGTTTCCACAGCGCGCGTGATTTCAGCCTGGGCGCCGGCCAGTCGTTGATCG
>CAYQWK010000044.1:0-7881 GCA_964420805.1 uncultured Bifidobacteriaceae bacterium
CGGTGCGCGTGCTTTCATCCACAATGGCCATGGTCACGCCGTTGGCATATTTGCAATCGATGCGGTACTTCGAAGCCGCGGTGTAACCGCCGGGGACCATTTCCTTGAGCGACTTGCCGTCGATCTCGACGGGGCCGGAACGCTCGGTGCCGTTGCCCCATTGGGCAATGTCGTTGTGGTGCGCGCCCCAGTCGGTCATCTGGCCGCCGCTGAATTGGTACCACCAGCGGAAATCCCAGTGGCAGTTCTTGCCGTTGTAAGGCACCGACGGCGTCTGGCCGAGGTAGAAGTCCCAGTTGAGTCCGGCGGGAACAGGCTTCTCCGGGAACGGCCCGCCAACGGGGCCGGTGGGCAGGCCGACAATGATGTGCTGGAGCTTTCCGATGCGGCCGTTGCGGACCAACTCGCAGGCGACGCGGAAATTCCGGTCGCTCCGCTGCTGGCTGCCAACCTGGAGGATTCGCTTGTGGTCGCGGATGGATTTCACGAGGCGTTTACCCTCGTCGATGGTGAGGGTGAGTGGTTTCTCGCTGTAGATGTCCTTGCCGGCACGCGCGGCGCAGATGTTCACCAGCGTGTGCCAGTGGTCCGGAGTGCCGTTAACGATGACGTGAATGTCGTCGCGCTCCATGAGCTTGCGAAAGTCGGAGAACTTGTCCGGCACCTTGCCGTTCTTGGTGAACTGCTTGGCGGCCTTTTCGGCCTGGTTGTCATCCACGTCGCAAACCGCCAGTACGTCGCCGTGGCCGGCCGCGCCGGCGCAATCACCGCGGCCTTGTCCGCCGCAACCGACCAGTGCAATGCCAGGCCGGTCATTCGGGCCGAGGGGTTTGGTGGTGGCGGCGTACGCCTTGTCCATTTCGAGGAACCACGCGGGCACGCCGGTGGCGGCGGCGATGGCGGCGGTGGTCTTGAGAAAACGGCGGCGGTTGATGTGGAAGAGCTGTGGTTTCATGTCGCGAATTGCACTCCCGGCCTCCGGGATGGTCAAGGGGGAATCGGTGAATGCGGTTTGAGAGCGCAGAAACACGGCACGAGGCCAGGGCGACATCGACTTCACGGACGAGTCTTGCCACGACGCAGCCTCTTGGTGAAACGAAGCCGCGGTCCAAAAACCACGGTCAGTCTCATCGGCCGGGAACGCACCCTAGCCGGACGCGCGAAGAAACGGCGCAGGCCACCAGGTGATTCATTCAAACAGAAGGAGCAGGAACTCCGCGCATTGTGCGCCCGCCGGACCGGGTAAGACCTCGCTTTCATTGCCAGCGCAGCATCTCGCCGGGGGGTTCCCGTCGCCTTTGATTGAGATCAAGAAATGCAGGCTACCGGACGAGCGCCCTCCTCGGCTATTGTCCGGCCAGAGACACCTGCGATGCACCTGACCCGTGACGATTACGAACTGACCGACGACCAAGCGCGCCTTGACCTCAACGTGGTGACGGCGCTGTTGAATGACAGTTACTGGGCGGGCGACCGCTCGCGCGAGACCATCGCCAAGTCCGTGGAGAACTCGGTGTGTTTCGGCATCTTCCAGGCCGGCAGGCAGGTTGGCTTTGCGCGCGCGATCACGGATCGGGCGACCTACACCTATCTTTGCGACGTGGTGATCTCACCGGAACACCGCGGGCGCGGGCTGGGGAAATGGCTGATCGAGTCCATGCTCGCGCATCCGGAATTGCAGACCACGACGTATCTGCGCACGCGCGACGCGCACGGGTTATATCGAGGGTTCGGGTTCGCCGATGCGGCGTGCATGAGGCGCGGGGCGGGCGCGGACTTGTGTTTGCCGCCGGGTGCGGGAGGTTGTTAGCGTTGCAAAGCGATGAAGAGCGTTCCCAAAGTTGGCACCAGCGGCGAAACCGACTTCGCCGTCACGAGCGAGCACACCATCGAGTTCGCCGGCGACGGAATGCCGCCGGTGTTGTCCACGCCAATCCTGATCCAAATCCTCGAACGGACGGCCCGGCAATCGTTGCTGCCGTACCTCGAGGACGGCGAACGCTCGGTGGGCGTGGAGGTCGAAATCCGGCATCTCGCTCCCGCGCCGATCGGCAGCCACGTCACCGCGGTGGCGCGGGTCATTCGTGCCGAGGGACGTGAGATCATTTTTCACGTCGAGGCCCGCGACGCCCATGAGGTGCTGGCCCGCGGCGCACACAAAAGGCACATCATCCGCGTGGACCGTTTCGCCAAACGCGTCCAGGAGAAGGGCGGCTGAAGCGGCCGCGGCTGTCCATCCAACCCGTTTTCAACATGTACCAGGAATCCCAGCTCCGACACATCTCGAAACAGTTCCAGATCTATGGTGAAATCCTGCACGCCGAGTTGTGCAAGATCGGGCACATCAACGAGACCTACACCGCGACTTACGACCAGGGCGGCACGCGCGTCCGGTACGTCCACCAGAAGATCAACCAGAACGTCTTCAAGAAGCCGGAGGAGGTGATGGACAACTTCATGCGGGTGACACGGCACATCCGCCAGAAGCTCGAGCAATCAGGCGCGCAGGACATCACGCGCCGGGTGCTGACCATCGTGCCGACACGCGATGGAGCGTCGTTCTACCGCGACCAGAACGGCGACTACTGGCGCACGTTTGTCTTCATCGAGCGCGTCCAGACCTTCGAAACCGTGGAAACGCCCCGACAGGCCTATCAGGCCGCGCGGGCGTTCGGCGAGTTTCAGCAGCAACTGGTTGATCTGCCGCACGGCCGCCTGCACGAGACCATCCCGGACTTTCACAACACGCGAAAGCGCTTCGACGCGCTCCTCGCCGCCGTGAAAGCCGACCGATACAACCGCGCGCAAACGGCCGTGGAGGAAATCGAGTTCGCGCTCGGGCAGGAGAAGATCGCGGACGTGATCCTCAAGGCGCTGGCGGCGGGGAAGATTCCCGAGCGCATCACGCACAACGACACCAAGTTCAACAACGTGATGCTCGACACGGAGAACGGGGAGGCGATGTGCGTGGTCGATCTCGACACGGTGATGCCGGGCTGCGTGCTTTATGATTTTGGCGACATGGTGCGCACCACAACCAGCCCCACGCTGGAAGACGAGCTGGATTTGTCGAAGGTCCACATGCGCACGAGCATGTTCAAGGAACTGGCCCGCGGTTACCTCGATGCGGCGGGAGCGTTTCTCACCAAGGCGGAACGCTCGCACATCGCGTTCTCGGGGCGGCTGATCACGTTCACCATCGGCATCCGTTTCCTCACCGACTACCTTTCCGGTGACACGTATTTCCGCGTTCACCGGCCGCGGCACAACCTTGATCGCGCCCGGACCCAGTTCAAACTTGTTGAATCCATCGAGCGCCAGGAGGCGGCCATGCAGAAGTTTGTGGACGGGCTTTGAATTCGCATGAAGACAGTTGCCATCATCGGAGCATCCAGTAATCGCGAGAAATACGGAAACAAGGCCGTGCGCGCGTTCACACGGCGGGGTTACACCGTGTATCCCGTGAACCCTTCCGAAACCGAGATCGAAGGCCTGCGCGCATTCGCGAGCATACGCGACGTCCCAGAACGCCCGCAGATCGTAAGCGTGTACCTGCCGCCGCCGCGATTGCTGGCAATTCTGCCGGAAATCGCCGTGCGCGGCTGTGATGAACTGTTCCTCAATCCGGGCACAGAATCTGACGCGGTGCTGGCCGAGTGCGAGCGGCTCAGTCTGAACGCCATCCAGGCGTGCAGCATCATCGCCGTGGGCGAAACGCCGTGAAGGGGGTGGACAATCTTTTCCAAGCGCCTGGCCGGCGCGACCCAGTCAACTTTCGTACTTCGCGGCCAGTCTGCCTTGGGCGAATTGCAACAATGCCGGGGTCAACGCGCCCGTGTTCATCGCGTAAGCCTTCTTGAACTTCTCCACTTTGAGTTCATCCGCGGTGGTCCAGCCTGGTTTGCCACGTTCCTGGCGCAGGCGCAGGCGCTCCTTCTCCACTTCGCGAATGTAGCCGTGGTATTCCGGCCGGGTCAGCCAGCGCAGTTTCGCATCGTCCAGCACCTCCCAGTCATTGATGTCGTTGTGCCCGAGTCCGGCCACGTAGAGGTGATTACCCAAATGGAACTGGTCGATGAACCGCGTGCCGATGACGCCCTGGTTGGAAAGCAGGTCCTTCTCGCTTTGCAAGAAGAGGATCGGTAGGTCCAGCCCCGCGCTCTGGGCAAACACGTCGCGCACGTGATCCGGCCCCACCTTCGGATCGAAGAACAGGCACCGCACCGCGCGCCCGGCGAAGAACTCGCGGTTCTGGTTCAATAGCCGGCGGATGGTGAAGGTCGCGTTGTTGGTTCCCTGACTGTGCGCAATGATGAGCACCGGATCCGCGGGGGCGGCAGGGGCAAGTTGGACCAACTGCGCCGCGGCCGCCGGAGCCACGCGGCGCGCCTCCTCGTTCAGCAGGGGCGAGCCGTCCAGCAACGTCGCCGGTCCCAACTCGCCGAGCAGGCGGCCCAGGTTAATCTCGCTGATGAAATGGTCCGCGCCCTCCACTCCGTCGTAGTCCGCACCCGCGGTGCCCGGAAGATTTGCCGCGAGATCCCTGGCGAGTTGGATGATCTCGCCGCCATGATTGGTGCCGCTGAATTCGCCGCGGATGCCGGAGAAAGTGAAGATGCGCATGGGATGTCCTTACGTTGCACGGATACTACGCCGCCGCGTCACTTCGCGGGCACCAGGTCCGCGAAGCCGACGTCAATGTATTGCCCGCCCTGCGTCTGGTGGCAGTGGACGGCGATCACATTCTTGCCCGGCTTCAATGCGGCCTTGGCCTCGGCGCTGATCGGCGCGGTCTCGTATTCCGTGCTGTAGCCGCCAAACGTCCCGGCGCTCACGCCGTTGATGAACACCTCGGCGTCCTCGTCGTGGTGGATGCTCAATTGCAGATCGTTGAACTTCGCCTCCGGCAGCGTGAACTCCTGACGCATCCAGATGTCGCTCGTGTTCCATTCGGTGCGGATCTTGCCGCCTGGCGTGTTGCGCGTTCCGAAACCCGCCGTGCCTTCCTTCCACGCGCTCGCATCAAAGTCCGCCTTCAACCAGCCCTCCGCCGGCTTCGCAGTGGTGTAACGCCAGCGCGGACGACCCTCCAACGCCGTGGGCAGGACATTCATCAATGCCGGCAACTGCGGCATGGGCGCCCAGCCGCTGGCCTTCGTCTTGTCGCGCGCGGCGTATTTCGCCCAAGTCGCCTTGTCGTAGAGCATCAGCGCGAACACGCCGCCGATGACCGGCCGCGCGGTGAAGCCCACCTTCCGCGCCGTCTTGGTCTGATACCAATCCGTGAGCGGTGAACGGTCCGGGGTCTCGTTGATGAAGGTGATGATCGGGTCGATCAGCGCCTCGAAGTCCTTGCGGTCCTGCGTCAGCGTCGCAGTCCAGGTGATCCAGTCGAGCTTGGTGTATTCCTTCCGATTGTCGAGGGGCAGGCCGTACTTGTTCTGCATCTTCTTGTAGAAATCCATTTCCTTCCGCAGCACCGCGTCGGGGAAGAGGTTCAGCCCAAGGATCCGGTCCCACATCAAATTGTATTTCTGGCTCCATGAACCGGGCCGGTCGAAGGCGAGGCGGAAGTGGTCGCCGTCATCGGCCTCCTTCACCCACTTGCCGGCAAACTCACGGGCAAGTTTGAAATACTCGTCAGACTTCGCCTTGTCGCCGCGCATCTCGCACAGCTTCGCGAACGCGCCGAGGCCGCAGATGGCCTTCGCGCTCAGATTTACGTTGTGAGCGAGATGGCCGGCGAAGTCGTCGGTGCAAAGCTGGTTCTCGGGATCAAATCCCTTCTCTTTCAAGTACTGCGCCCACTGTTCGAGCTGCTTCCAGTAAAGGCCGGCGAAGTCCGCGTTGCCTTCCATTTGCGCCACCGCGCCGAAGAGCAGTAGCAAATTGCCGCTTTCCTCAACGGGCATCTGGTTGTTCACACCGCGCTCGCCGTCGCCATAAACCTGGCCGTTCGCCTTCGGATACGTGCCGAGGTCGTGCGGCGCAAAGGGGAATTTCCAACGGTCGCTTGCCGCATAATTCATGAACGGCACAATGAACGACTTCGCCAGCGTCGGCCCGAACAGCAGGAACTGCGGCGCCATCGGATAAAACACATCGCTCGTGCCGATGCACCCGTTGGAGTGGTTCTCCTTGCAGAACGAGATGGGCTTGCCGTTCGCGTCCGCGACGAACTTACCCGCCGCGAAGCACTGGCGATACGCCATCGCGCCGAGCAGCGCATAATTCTCGCCGCCCGCGCGCCGTAAGTCGGCCATCAGTTCCTCGTCGAACGCAGCACAACGTTTCTTCAGCGACTCGTAATCGTTCGCGGCAGCCGCAAGCAGGTCGGCGGCCTCCCAGCCGTTGCGCCGCCAGTAGGGACGCAGGTTCTGCTTCATGTATTGGATGGAGTAGAGGTCGTCGTAGGCGAGGATGAGATGGCGTGAGGCGGGTTGTGCTGTGACCTTGAATGCGTTGAACACAATCGCCGCAGACAACATGTCGGCAGTATGACGCTCCTGCTGGGGAACCAAGGGAACAACATCTGGCGCGACGAACGCGCTTTGAAGCATTTCGCTGTAGGTGGCTAATGGATTTGTTTTGACCAATCCACCCTCAGCCGCCATGTAGAACCAGCCCCAATCGATCCGTAAATCATCGCCCTTCTTCTGCAAAACGGGCTGATCTACAGAACCAAAACGCAGCGCAGTGAGACCGCGAACACTATTATCCTGATCGAATGACCAAAGTTGCTTCGGGTCATTCAAAGCAATTTCTAATCCTGCATCGAAGTAAATGGCCACGTCATGCTCCTTCCCATCCGTCGCTTTGAAGTCGTACGTCACATACGTCACCGGCCACGACAGCACCTCCAAATCATCCGGCAGCGCCGGGGTCATGAAGGTCAGCGTCAGTTCCACGCCCGCGCCGGCGAACGTGTAAATCGTCCTCGTCGGCAACACTGTCAGGCTCTTCTGCTCCAGCGCCGGCACATTCGTCGGACTCGCGCCCATGACGCGAAACGCCTTGCCATCAATGCGCACCAAACTCGTCAGCCGGTGCCGCCGGCCCGTCCAATGCGTCGTGTCGCGGTCGGTCAGGTTGTCCGCCTGCGACCAGATGCTGAAATACGGATCAACCGCCACCAGTGGCACGGCGGGCGGCACGAGCGTGCCCGGCTCGGATTTGCGCGGCTCCAACGGCGCGGCCTGGAGCAGAAATGGGAGAACGATGAGGAGGCAGGCGAGGAAACGGCGTTTCATGGCGTGCCGTTTGTAGAGCCACGCATCCAGCACCGCAACAGCCATTTCCGGTGGCGTTTGATTCTGCGCAAGAATTCGATGGATTCACGACCGGCACATTCGCCTTGCCCGGTGCCGGTGTCCGCCGCAGCCTGCGGGCATGCCCGAAGCCGCCGTTCATCCGCCGCTCGTTGACATGCACGTCCATCCGCCGCTCGTTGACATGCACGTCCACATCGTTGGCAACGGCCTGCGCGGCAGCGGTTGCTGGCTCAAGGTCGGCCTTGCCCATCGGCCCCTCGCCGCGTTCATGCTGCGGCACATCGGCGTGGGTGTGAGCACGCGTGCGCCGGAATTTGACGAGGCCTACGCAGGTCACCTGTCGCGACTGATTCGCGAAAGCTCGCTGCGAGCCGCGGTGATTCTGGCGCAGGACGAGGTTTATGACGCCAACGGCCGGAAGCTCGACTTCGGTTCCTTCCATGTGCCGAACCGTTACGTGCTGCAACTGGCGCGGGAACAGGCATTCGAGCGGGGCCGTGACGCCGGCCGCCAGGAAGCCGAGATGGAAACCGGGCGCATGATCGCCAGTGCGCTGGAAGAAGTGGGCCGGCTGCTGCAACAACCTGATGTAACGACTCAAAACGGTCTA
>CAYQWK010000044.1:7891-22513 GCA_964420805.1 uncultured Bifidobacteriaceae bacterium
CGGGAACATCGGGAGTTTCTTCCCGCCGCCTCCATTCATCCCGCCCGTACTGACGCGCTGGAGGAACTTGAACGCTGCCTCGAAGGCGGCGCGGTGATGCTAAAGCTGCTGCCCAACTGCCTGAACATCGATTGCGGCGACGCGCGTTATCGGAAGTTCTGGGAGCGCATGGCCGCAGCGAAACTCCCACTGCTGGCGCACACCGGCGGTGAACACACGGTGCCGATCTATAACAAGGCCTTCTCCGACCCGCGCACACTTCGGCTGCCGCTGGAATGCGGCGTCACGGTCATTGCCGCGCATTGCGCCACCAAGAGCGGCGTGACGGACCCGGAATATTTCGGGGTGTTCGAGCAGATGCTGGCGGAGTTCCCGAATTTCTTTGGCGACACGAGCGCGTTCAACATTCCCATCCGCGGCCGGCATGTGCCCGAGTGCGTGCGCGGGCCGGCGGCGGCGCGCGTGGTCCATGGCAGCGATTACCCGGTGCCGGTGTTCGGACACTGGGCGTGGATGGCGGGCTTCATGGGCTGGGATGATTTCAGGCGCTGCGAGCGCATCCGCAATGTGATCGAGAAGGACTACCAGTTGAAACGCGCGATGGGCTTCGGAACGGAACACTTCACGCGCATCCTCGGCCTGTTGCGCCAGACGGACCGCGTGAAGGCATTGCGGGGGCTGTGAACCGGGCTGTTGATCCACGAGTGAATCCTGCCGGCAAGCCGTTATCCATTTGTCGAACCAACTTCATTCCGGTTCCACGATATTCACCAAGCTTGAATCCAACGTTGCTAGGCGTATCCAGTGCAAGGAAACACATGAATCTGCTTCGCCTGTTCGCCGCCAGTGTGCTGATTGCCACCGGTGCAAACGCCGCTGAGTTTCGCTCGCTCTTCGACGGCATATCACTTCAGGGCTGGAAGGCGCTGGACATGAGCTATTGGTCCGTCCGCGACGGTGCCATTACCGGTCAATCCACCGCTGCTCATCCATGCCGCACGAACCAGTTTATCGTGTGGCAAGGCGGCGAGGTTTCGGACTTCGAGTTAAAAGTTAAATTCCGCGTTTCCGGAAATGGCAGGAACTCGGGTGTGCAGTTCCGCAGCGTGATCCGGCCTGATGGCCAGGCCGTCGGCTATCAGGCGGACATTTTCCAGAACGGCCCTTATCTCGGCGGTGTCTGCGACGAAATGCACACACGCAAGGGGCACGAACTGCTCACCGCCAACGGCAAGAAGACGGTCATCGACGCAAGGGGTAAACGGAAAGTCACCGACCTCGGAACGTCCGCAACCTTGAAGCCGGCGGGCGAATGGAAAGAATACCACATCATCGCCAGGGTACAGAGCATTACCTTGAGCATCAACGGTGTGAGATGCTCCGAACTCGTGGACCTGGAGGAAGGCCACTTCGACCTCAAAGGCATCCTCGGCCTGCAACTGCGCGCGGGTGAACCCATGACGGTGCAGTTCAAGGACATGCAATACCGCGAACTGCCTTAGCGTAAGCCGGCCACTCGGAATTTTTGGCCCAACTCAAACTCCGCGGTTGGAGCGATTGCCAACAACAGCGAGGAACCGACCAAGGAGGTTCACCGTTCACGCCGCGGTTGGAATGTTCCTTTTTTGCCCGGGCACGGCATTCCGAAATCCGTGCCGCACAGACAAGATCGCGGTTTGACAATTCCGGCGTTCCCTCGCGTCGGTCAGCGACGGAATAGGCTGGAGACCTCTGTCCCGGCGACACGTCGGTTCACTTCTTCACCCACGCCGACCGCAACTCATGCACTTCAAGCGCGGTCACCTTCGACGCGCCGCCGCGGGTTTCGATGAAGAGACGTTTGTTGTCCGGTTTGGTGTTGAACGGCATCGGCATGTAGCAAAGCCCGTCGCTGGCAAAAACCTCCGCGCCAGTGCGGTCGCAGAAGATGATGAGGCGCTGTTTTCCGTCGCGCAGCGGCGCGGCGGCGCGGTGGCCAGCCACGGCAAGTTCCTGCTTCGCCGAATCGTATTCGACCATGATGTCGCGAATGTTGAGCACGACTTCCTTCGCGTCGAGCGGTTCAAACTCGACGCGCACTTCGACCAGTTCAGCGTCCACAGCATCGAGGGGATTCTTGTCGCCGGGCTTGAGCGTCAGCGGGTCGAGGCGATGCGTTTTGGCGCGCAGGGCTTCAAGTTCCTTCACCGGCGCGAAGGTCATGCGAGGGCCGTCATCGGTTTGCGTAAGCTTGAGTTCGAGCGGGATGGTCATGCTCTGGTTGAAAGGCATGCCCTTCGTCGCGGTTTGCCACCAGCCGATGAAGATGCGGCGGCCGTCAGGGACGTCGCTGAACGATTGCGCGGCGTAGAAACCCTTGCCGCGGTGGCCGTGCAATCGCGTGGCGTCGGGCAGGAAGCGTTTCCCGTCAAACGCGCCAATCGCGTATTCGCTGTTCGCGGCAATCAACACCCACTTCTTCCGCGCCGCGTCGCCGTCCACGGGCAGCTCGAAGAAATCCGGGCACTCGAAGAGGAATCCGCCGCCGGGCGCGTCGCCATTGCTGATGCTGGCGAGAGTCCAGTCGCGCAGGTTCGGCGAAGTGAAGAAATGGATGGTGTGCCGCTTCCGCCATTCGACGTAGAGCGTCATCACCCACTGCCGTGTTGGCTCGTGCCAGACGACTTTCGGGTCGCGATTGCCGCCGGTGATTTGTTTCACCACGGGATTGCCACTGTGTTTGGTGAAGGTGCGGCCGTCGGTGCTGTAGGCGAGGCATTGCACAGTCGGGTTTCCGGCGGCGGTGTAGAAAAGCACGAGTGGCGGTTTGCCGTCCTTGCCGAAGCCACTGGTGTTCTTCCAATCCACCACCGCGCTGCCGCTGAACATCGGACCGAGATCGTCGGGCAGGAGCTTGTCACCGAGTTCCTCCCAGTGGACGAGATCGCGGCTGACGGCGTGGCCCCAGTGCATGTTGCCCCAACCCCAGCCGTATGGATTGTGCTGGAAGAAGAGGTGATACTCGCCATTGAAAAACACGCAGCCGTTCGGGTCGTTATTCCAGCCGCGCTTCGGCGAGAAATGGAACTGCCCGCGCAGCAACTCGCGGTAGAGCACGGCCTCGTCGGGCAGCGTGTCCGTCTGCTGGATGCCGGTGAGGGCGGTCGAATCCTCATGCAGCTTGTCCACCCGCAAGGTGAGCGCCTTTCCACTCCACGCGCTCACATCCATCGGCGCCCACCAATCCGCCGCGGCGTCGGCGAGCTCCATGTCGTTGCGCACCACGCGCTGGCCGTCCACGAAGATGGTGACGACGCGCTTGGGCGCGCCGTTCTTGATCGGGAAATGCAGATAGCGCGTCGTGGCCGTGAACTTGCGCTCCGCGTCCTTCACGAAGCTCTTCGGTTTCACGTCGGTCTGGACAATTTGGTCCACGTTGAGATGTCCCCAGCCTCCCTTCGCGTCGTCCACGATGCGGAGCGTCCCGTTCCGGCCCGCGAACTCCGCGACATCCCACGACTCCGCCGCCAACGCCTCGCTGCCGCCGGGCTTGTCATTCGGTCCGGTGGCGGTGCGCACCACCTTGCCGTCCACGAGCAATTGCAAGGCGAGCTTCTCCTCGTTCTTCCCGCCGCCGATGAGAAACGCGATGAACTTCCGCTCCAGGCGAAACTCCGGCGACGTGAGCGTGCCCGTCGAGTTGTCGCCTTTGAAGAACGAGTTCGCGAGACCCTTGCCGTGAAAACCTTTCACCGGCATTTGCCCCGGCAACGCTCCCTTGGCCGGGCGGGGTCCGAACGCCTCGCCCGTGACCTTCCACGGCGCGTAGGTGTCCTTCTCAAAGTCGGCGATGAGAATTTCCTCCGCCGCCAGGGCTGGGCTGGCGAACAAGGCCGTGAGTGAAATGACAAGCAATGCTTTCATGATTAATCCGTTTCAATTCCCCGCCGCGCGCACGTCCTCCTTGAAGCGAAACGCCGGCCGGCCGGTGAGGTCCGCACTGGTGAAGGACGGGCACCAATGGCGCTCAACATGTTCGATGACCAGGTCTGTGCCCGTGAAATGGTCCACGCCAGGCGGACGCTGCGGGTTGTACATCGTGTCCGTGAGGTCGCGAAGCAACGCCACGTTGCGGCCGAGATAAACCTGCTGGCGGATCGCGAACGGCCGACCCAGCACGCACATGTTCAAATGCACGCCGCAAAGGATCACGTTCGTAATGCCCCGCGCAGCCAGCAGATTGAACGTCTCCTGCCCGTCATCGGTGATCGCGTCGCCGCCAACGATGTCGATGGTGGCAATCTGCCGTGTCCACGCCTCACGGATCGCGCACTTCGTCCCCGGGCACGAACAGCCCATGTCCGAATCATCAATCGGCAGCACCGGCTCGCGTTTCGGGTCGGTCCAACACCACGCCGTACCCCAGCGCGGCGTGGTGGTGAGTGCTACCGGCGTTTTGGCGAACGGCGCGGTCAGCGCAAGCTTGCGTTGCGGAGCGTCCTTGTAAAACCCGGTGCAAGTGCTCGGCGCATGGATGATAAACACGCCACGTTCGCGCGCGCGTTTCACCACCTCGTTCAACGGCCCGGCCATCTCGGCCACGCGCCGCGCGGCGGACTTGCACCAATGATCATCCCACATGTCGCAGATGATGAGGGCCGTTCGCTTTGGATCCCAGGAAACCTCTCTTTCCTCCACGCGCACGTCGCCCAACTGCGTGGCCGTGCGCGAACGCAGGTGAAGCTTCAAAGCATTGTCAGCGGCAAGCGCGCTCATGGTCATGGCAAGGCAAAGCGATACTGCGCGGATGGTCATGGCGCGAGGATACCGACGAGCAGTGGCTTGGAAAGCGTGTTCCCGACCTCTTCACGCCAGCAGTTCGCGGATCACTTCGCCATGCACGTCGGTGAGGCGGCGGTCGAGGCCGTTGTGGCGAAAGGTGAGCTTTTCGTGATCGAAGCCAAGTAGGTGCAGGACGGTGGCGTGGATGTCATAGACCGTGGTGGGGCGGTTGCGATCGAGCGGCTTGTAACCCCATTGGTCGCTGGGGCCGTGGGTGATGCCGGGCTTGATGCCACCGCCGCACAGCCAGTTGGTGAAGCAATGGGGATTGTGATCGCGGCCCTTGCCGCCCTGCGAACTGGGCATGCGCCCGAACTCGGTGGTCCAGAGAATGATGGTGTCATCGAGGAGGCCGCGCTGCTTGAGGTCCTGAATCAACGCCGCGGCGCCGCGTGCGAAGCCCGCCGCGAGCGGGCCGTGGTCGCGGCGGACGTCCTCGTGTGAGTCCCAGTTGCGGCGGGGAAAACCGTTGTCGTTGCCGCTCCAGATTTGCACGAAGCGCACGCCGCGCTCGACGAGCCGGCGGGCGGCCAGGCATTTGCGCCCGAAATAATCCATCTCCTCGCGCGCGTTGATTTCCTTGGGCCAGGTCTTGGTGGCGCGGTCGATGCCGTAGAGGTCGAGGATGTGGTCCGGCTCCTTCGAGATGTCGAGCGCAGCGGGCGCGGCGAGCTGCATCCGCGCGGCCAGTTCATAACTGCGGATGCGCGCTTCGAGGCGGGCGTCGCCCTCGCGGGTGACGGCGTGGCCGCGGTTGAGTTGCGCGAGCAAGGAGTGCGCGGCAGACTCGCTGTTGGAGTTGATGAAGGTGCCGCGTTTGTCCGGGAAGAGGTCGGTGACGGGATTTTCGCGGCCCGGATAGATGGCGGTGCCGGCGTGTTGGCCCGGGAGAAACGCGGCATCCCAGTTCTTGGGCCCGTTCGAGGCAAAGCCGCGATGGTCCGGCAGCACCACGAAGGAGGGCAGGTTCTCGTTCATGCTGCCCAGCGCGTAGCTCACCCACGCGCCCATGCCGGGAAAGCCCGGCAGTTGAAAACCCGTTGCCTGCAAATAGGTTGCCTGGCTGTGGACGCCAGTCTTGCCGGTCATGTTGTGAACGAAGGCGATTTCATCCACCACCGCGCCGAGGTCACCGACGACCTCGCCGAGTAATTTTCCGCAACGGCCGTGGGGCTTGAATTCCCAGACGGGTTTCATCCACGGCCCCAGCCCGTCCTGGAAAGCCTCGACGTGTTCGCCGAAGTCGCTCTTCTGCCCGTCGCGGCGCACCAGCTCCGGCTTGAAGTCGAACAGGTCCAGATGGCTGGCCGCGCCGGCCATGAACATCTGGATGACGCGCTTCGCTTTGGGCGCGAAATGCGGAGCGCGGGGAGAGGCCTGCGGGAGGGTGGCACCCAGAAGCTTTTCGCCACCGAGCAGGGTCGCGAGGGCAATGCCGCCGAGGCCGCCGCCGGACCGCCAGAGGAATTCGCGGCGGGAATGTGCCAGATCGAGCCGGTGGGCATGAAAGGGGCTTGGGTTCATTGAGACCGCGCCCGCGTCTGCCACCATCCCGGCGCGCGATGGAGATGCGTCACAAAGAGGATGTCGAAGATGTCCCCGCGACAGCGGTAGATCACCGCGTAAGGAAACCATTCCACCTTGCAACGGCGCAATTCACGGTTCACCCGGCCGTAGATTTCCGGATTTCTCTGAATCCGCTCGAACCTATCCGCAACCGCCCGGGCGAACCTCGTCCCCAGGCCGGGCTGACGGCTTTCGTAGAAGCGCTCCGCCTCCTCGACATCGCAAAGCGCAAGACAGTCAACCCGGACATTCTTCATCGCTTGCGCGGACGGCGCAGTTGTTTGACAGCCGCCGCGAGCGAAATGGTACTGGCACGGCCTTCGTCGATGGCTCGGGCGCGGCGCCGCGCTTCCGTCGCCACGCCGGCAGGAAGGTCAATGACCTCCTCTGCGTCGAGGCTTCCGATTAATTCCTCGGCGAGATACGCCCGCGCAGCCGGGGGCAGCTTCAAGGCGCTCTTCCGAAGATGTTCCACCGTGTTGTCTGTTGCGGTTGCCATGGCCATAAAGATTAGCGTTCTGACGGCGCGGTTCAATCCACAAAGGCGAACTCGTTCAGGTTGAAAAGCGCCCGGCAGAAATTCTCCAGGCCGTGCTCGCGCGCAAAAACGGTCAGCGCGTCGAGTTCCGTCGCCGTAGGGGCACGACCCAGCGCCTCGTCGTGGGCGCGCATGATTTTGCTCCGCAGGTTGCCGGGCATTCGCTCCAGCTTCGCCGCAAAGTGCTTCGACATGCTGATGACGAGCGCGTTGTTCAACAGCGTGAGCGCCTGCAGCGGCGAAACACTCTCGTTGCGCCGGCCGACCTGCATCGAAGGATCGGCGCAGTCCAGCGTGGTCATGAACGGCTGCTGCTGCGAGCGCACGATGAACCGGTAGATCGAACGCCGGTGCGTGACCGGGTCGTCGGGATCGTGCAGATGATACTGGTAATGCGGCGAGTGCTCCGGTTTCTCGACCACGAAGTCCTGAAAACCCGGGCCGCCCACTTTCAGGTCGAGCCGCCCGGCGATGGACAGCATCGCGTCGCGCACTTCCTCGGCGTCGAGCTTCCGGCGGTTCTGGCGTGCCAGCCAGCGGTTGCCGGGATCCTTGTTCAAGTAATCAGTGATCGGTGAATCAGTAATCAGTGGCGAGGCCCGCTTTGATGGCGTGCCGCCGGATTGATTACCGCTTACTGATTTACTGATCACGGACCCACTCACCACCGACCCGCGCTGCCATGCGGCGCTCGTCACAATCAGCCGGTGCAACGCCTTCAACGACCCGCCGCCATCGCGGAACTCGCAGGCCAGCCAATCGAGCAACTCGGGATGCGACGGTTCGGCGCCCATGCGTCCGAAATCGTTCGGCGTCTCCACCAGGCCGCGCCCGAAATGTTGCTGCCAGACGCGGTTCACGATGCTGCGCCAAGTGAACGGATTGTCCGCGTTGGTCAACCAGCGCGCGAGTTCCGCGCGGCGCGCCCCTTCGTTCGCGTTCGTTGCCAGCGCGAAACGCGAGGGCAGCGCGGTCACGCAGCTTAACGCGCCGGGAATGGCTTCACGGCCGGGTTTCTGAACGTTGCCACGGCTGAGAACGAAGACCGGGCGTGGCTTGCCCCCGCTCGCGCCCGTGCCGGCAAATGCGCCGGAGCCGCGATGCACCGCGCCAGCGTAGCAAACGCTCTGTGCCGGGAGGCGCACCAGTTCGTTGGTCGCAATTTGCAAATCCTCCTCCAACCGCTTGCGGGAGAGGCGTTGCGCTTCCGTGGTCGCTGCGTCCAGCAACCGCTTGCGTTCGTCGCGGCACCGCGCGAGTTCGGCGGGATCGCCGACGCCCGCGCCGGGGAACGAGCCGTCCGTGAAATTCTCGCGCCGCCAGCGCGGCGGGGCCTCGATGGAATCCAGCGAGGTGACCTTCGCGCCCAACGCCACGTTGGTGCCTGGCACGTCGAGGGCGTCGAGTTCGGCGAGGGAGAAGATGTAATCGTTTTGCCGCAAGGCGAGTTTCGTGGCCGTCACGCGAATGAACCGCGCGGAAAGGCCGTTGGCGGAATACGCGACGGGCTGGATTTTCGGATTAGGGAAATCCGCTTTCGTTTCATCGGCGATCATGGTGACGCCCGACTTGAACGTCGCGTCATCGGAAAGCTCGATCTTGAATCGCACGGGAAAACCGAAGCCCTCGCCAATGTTGTTGAAGTCGTCCTTGCACGGATGCAGCACCACCTGCCGCAACACACGCGGCTGGCCGAGATCGACCTGCACCCATTTCGCGATGCTGTTGGTTTTCTCGATCTTGCTGTGCCAGCCGAAGGCATCGGCCTTCGACGATTTGCCGGGCCGCAGTTTGAGGAGCGCGGCGATCCGCTCGTCGAGTTGCTTCAAGCGCGCGCCCGCTTGCGTGGTGATGGCGTCATCGAGAGCCTGGCGCCCGGACTCCGCCTGGGCGCGACGTTCCTCCAGCGCGGCGCGCTGCGCGGCCACGGCAGGGTTGGTGTCGTATTTCCGGTTCGTGCGGTCGAGCGCGGCGAAGACGGCCTGTAGGCTGTAGTAATCTTCCTGGCTGACGGGATCAAACTTGTGGTTGTGGCATTGGGCACATTGCACGGTGACACTGTTGAAGGTCTGGATGGTGTTCACCACCATGTCGTCGCGGTCGAGATGCCGCGCGATCTTGCCGTCGATCTTGGTCTCGGGAACCTCCTCGTGCCCGATCAAGTCCCACGGTCCGGCCGCGATGAAACCTAGTGCCTCGATTCCGTCGCGCGTGCCGGGAAACAGCACGTCGCCCGCAACCTGCTCCTGCACGAAGCGTGCGTATGGCTTGTCCTCGTTGAAGGCGCGAATCACGTAATCGCGGTACGGCCACGCGTTCGGGCGGGGCTTGTCCTTGTCGTATCCGTGCGTCTCGCCGTAGTGGACAACATCGAGCCAGTGCCGCGCCCAGCGTTCACCGTGCCGCGGCGAAGCGAGCAGGCGGTCCGCGAGCGTTTCGATGGCGCGCCGCCGGGCTTCGACGGAAGGCGCCGCGCAGGCACGGATGAACGCCTCGATTTCCTCCGGCGCGGGCGGCAAGCCGGTGAGGTCGAAGGTGAGGCGGCGGATGAGCGTGCGTGGATCGGCGGGCGGCGCGGGCTGGAGCTTGTGCTCAGCCCACTTCGCTTCGATGAAGGCGTCGATGGGATTTGGCGCATTGCTCTTCGGAATTTCCGGACGGCGCAGCGGGGCAAGGGACCACCAGGTTCTGGCCGGGGCGTTGGTGTCGTCAGGCCACGGCGCGCCCGCGTCGATCCACGCGCGGAGTACGCCGATGTCGTGGGCCGAGAGACGTTCGCCCTTGGGCGGCATCACCGCGTCCTCGATCAAACCGGCGACGTGATGAATGAGCGGGCTTGCGGCGCTGCGTCCGGGAACGATAGCCGCGCCGCGCTCGCCGCCCTTGAGCGCGTCAGCCTTGCGGTCGAGGCGAAAATCGCCCTTCTGCTTTTCCGGTCCGTGACACTTGTGGCAATGGCGGCTGAAGACGGGTTGGACCTCCTTTCCGAAGTCCACCGCGTGGGCGGCTGGGGCGGGAAGGCGGGACAAATCCAACTCGGCGGCGCGGGCGGCGAGACCGACGCCTGCGAGCACGGCGAGGCAACAGACGCGCAGCGGATTTATCAGAACTGGGAACACCGGGGAATTCTGACGCAACGGCGTCGCGTCGCAATCACGAGTTCCGGTAATGGGCGTGAAGGGGCTTCACGGTTCCGACGGCTTCTGCTACATCGCTCTGCATGTCCGCGCGCGCGCAGAAGAACATCGTCTATTTCGACCTGGAAACGCAGAAGTCGGCCGAGGAGGTCGGAGGCTGGAACAACATCCGTGACATGCGGATGAGCCTGGGCGTGACCTATAGCACGGCGCGCGGCGAGTACCGCGTCTATGGCGAGAGGCAGGTCAACGAGTTGATCGATGAGCTGCGCCGCGCCGATCTCGTGGTGGGCTTCAACAACCAGCGGTTCGATTATGCGGTGCTCCAGGGGCACAACGATTTCTTCGACCCGGAGCAGATTCCCACGCTCGACATGCTGGTGGACCTGACGAACAAGCTGCAACACCGGTTGTCCCTCGACTCGATTGCCAACGCCACGTTCGGAGTCGAGAAGACGAGCGAGGGGTTGCAGGCCATCCGCTGGTATCGCGAGGGGAAGATGATGGAGATCGCCGAGTATTGCTGCTTCGACGTGAAACTCACACGGATGGTCCACGAGTTCGGGGTACAGCACGGGCAAATCTTTTTCACCAACCGTTTCGGCAAACAGATCGGCGTGCCGGTGCAGTGGTGAGGCGGAGGATCACGCCCGCTTCTCGGACATCCAGGTCACGTTGGTCTTGCGGAGTTTCGAGGAAAGCTCGACCGCGATGTTGCGCATCACGACCAGGCCGAGGTGCGGCTCTCGTTGGGCGAGGTCGTGGAAGGCGCTGCGTTGCATGACCAGCAGGATGGTGGGTTGCACCACTTCCGCAGTAGCGGTACGCGGCGCGCCATCGAGGAACGCCTGTTCGCCAAAGATCTGCCCGGGGCCGACCGAGGCGACGGGGCGAGGCGGGTCGTCGAACATGATGTCCACCTGGCCGCGCAAGACGATGAAGGCCTCGTTGCCGTGGCCGCCCTGAACGAACAACGTGTCGCCAGGGCGGAATAGCTTCTGCTCGAAGAGCTTTGCGACCTTGCGGAGTTCGCCGTCGCCGAGGCCCTGAAACATATTGAGCGCGCGCAGAAGGTTGATGATGGCCACGCCGCTTTTCTGGTCCTCGAACGCCGCATGGACGGACAACACGATGTCACGCGCCTGCGCCGAAAGGGTCATGGCCTCCGGTGCGTAGGGCACATTCAGCTTTGCCATCTTGATCACATCCACATGGCGGTTGACCTGCTCGTTGAAACCGGGGAAGTAGGCAACAGGCACAAAACCCAGTTGCTCCGCCGTCTTCAGCAATCGCGGCGCGGTACTCAGCACGTCCATCTCGACGTAGGCAGCGCTGAACTTCTCCTGCGCCAGAGACATGACGCGGAAGAGCAGCGGTCCGAGCGACAGGTCGTCTGTACTGAAGGCGTTGAGGATGCGCACACAGCGGTCGTGCTCGTCGGCAACGTAGAGCACGCCACCGGTGGTCTGTGCCCCGCGCCGCGCCAGCACCGCGCGCGGATGGGCGACCTCCACGCGCAGCAGTCCACTGCCTCGATGCGAGCCGGTGGAGATTTCCGCCGGCACCGAGCGCTCGGCGTTCTCGAAGCAATGGGCTTCGAACTGGTCGCCGGTCCCTTCCACGATTTCCACCAGCGCCTGCAACGGATAACCGGTCGCGCCGTCCTCGATGCGCAGCGGCAATTCCATGCCCATCGAGCGCAAAACCTTGGCGCAAAGCTCGCCGACTTGAGGCAGTGAGCAGGATAACGGCAGGCGCGAGGCCAGCGCGGGGCGCTCGCCATGGACATAGAAAAGCACGCCGTGCCGCGTCGGTTGCAGATGCTTGGCCGATTGATATCCGACGCAGGTGTAGTCGCCCTGCTCGAAGAGCTTCTGCAACGCCTGGTCTGCGGCGGCAATGCGGGCCACCGCCATTTTGCGCCGTGTCGCGGCCGCGGCAGTCACCTGACCAAGCAGACGCGTGGCGATGCCGTCAAAGAAGGCCTCCGGCCGGAAAAGGCAACGGCCCAGATTGACGACCGGGTTGTTCGTAGCCACCACGGGTTTGAGAAAGGAGATGCTGGCGGACAGCCGGCCCTGGTTCTCGACGAGCCAAGTCTCGCGCTCGTCTCCCGCGCCGAGTTCGGCTCCGACCCACGCGAGGTCATAAACTTGTTTGGCAGGATAGTCCCGCCCAAGCACGGCTTGGACGAGTTCAACCCACAACGGCGCATCAGTGCGATTGGCCAGTCGGACCAGGGCGGACATGCACCTTCTAGCGGTTGAAGCGGCAAAAACTTGAAGGGTCGGGACAAAGAAGCGGTGCGCAACCGGTGCCTTGCGATGTTGAAATTGCGAACAACCGGTGGACAGTTTGAACTTTGCCGGACAGCGCGTCTCGCCTAGATTCGCCAGTCATGAGAAATTTCATTGCGGGAATCACCTTCAGCGCCCTTTTGACTGCGCGCACGCTGGCGCAAGGCGCCGATGCCGTGGCGCTCGCGGCTCAACGGGAAGCCGAGGAGAACCTGAAGCGCATGAACGCCTCGATTGAGGTCGTGCAAACGGCGCAGGAGGCGCAGCAGAAGCAGATCAGCGCGCTGGCCGGCGAGGTCGAGAAGCTGCGCGCCGAGGTCGCCAAGGCCGGCGCGGGTTCCGCCTCACAGGAATCCATCAAGCGCCTGAGCGAGCAAATCCTCGAGGTGGACAAGAGCCGCATTGCCGACAACAAGCGCATTCAGGAGGCTCTTGAGAAGCTGGCGAAGCTTCTCGCCGAGCGTCCGCCCGTGGTCGCTCCGCGTCCGCGTGACACGATGGTTCCACCCGCTGGCAACGGTGGCGGGGCCGGGCGGCCTGCCAACGAGGAAGGCTTCGATTACGTGATTCAGAAGGGCGATCTGCTCGACAAGATCGTGCAGGCCTACCGCGAGCAGAAGATCATGGTGACGAAGAAATCGATCATCGACGCCAACCCGAACGTGAACTGGAGCAAGCTTCAGATCGGGCAGAAGATTTTCATTCCCAAGCCGAAATGAGGCGGGCGCGGGGAGCCAGGCTCAATGCTCAAAACTTTCCGGCGGTTGCATCTCTACCTCGGCGTCTTCTTCGCGCCGCTGCTTCTGTTCTTCGTCGTCTCCGGCTGGTACCAGACCGCGAACCCTGACCGCCGGAAAGGCCCCGACGAAGCGCGCGCGTTCTGGGACCGGATGCGCTCCGTCCACGCCGAGCAGATCCTGCCCAGCGAAAAAATCGAATCGTACTCCTCCCTCTGGATGCGCAGGCTGGTCTATCTCATGGCTGCGGCACTGGTGGTGACGATCCTACTTGGCGTAATCCTGGCACTGCGCGCGATGAAGGCGCAATGGCTGGTCTGGCTCGTCCTCGCGCTCGGCTTTGCCGTGCCGCTGGCGTTGCTGTGGCTTGGGCAAAGGCGGTGATTCAGATCAGCGCGCCTGATTGAGCCGGAGCAGGAAATTCTCCGCGCGTTCAAAACCAAGCAATCGCAGGCTCACGCGCTCCACGCCATTCGTGTCGAGAAACACCACGGTGGGATAGCCCTCGATGCGGAATTGCGCGGCGAGCTGCCGGTTGGCCGAAGTGTCGTCGGTCAAATCCGCCCGCAACGCGAGAAAGGTGCCCGCCGCCTCGACCACACTGCCGCGCCGGAACACCTTGCTGTCCAATTCACGGCACGGCGCGCAGGTGCGCTGGGTGAAATCGATCATTACCGGCCGGCCGCCGCGCCGCGCCGCCTCCACAAGATCGGGAGAATATGCCTGCCAGCGAATCCCCGGCCCGTCCGTTTCAGGGACCGCCAGCCACGCGGCCACCGCCACGAACAACAGCGCAACGCCGCGCTTCAACATCCGGCCGCCCGGCAGTGTCGTGCGCTCGAACAAACCGATGTGCAACGCCGCAGCCGCAAGAATGCCCGGCACGAGGAATTCCACCGGGCCGCCAAGAAAAAGAACTGTTGCGCCCTGAATCGCTCCTGCAACCGACGCCCAAGCCGCCGGTTTCCACACGAACTTCTTGAACTCAGGTTTCACCGCCTGGCGCGTCACTTCTGTTTCGGGACCGTCATCGTGAACTTGGGAATTCGCGTCAACACCCGGCGGCCCAAATCATCCACCCCGATGTAGCTGCCCTGCGCCACGGCGCGCCACGTATCGTTGAGATGGGCACTGTTGTAGCTGAAACTGTCGCCCGGTTCGATCCGCGGGAATTCCCCCACCACGCCGTCGCCTTCCACGGCTGTGACCTCGCCGCGGTCGTTGGTCACGACCCACTTGCGTCCCTTGATAGTCACGGCCACATCCGTGTCGTTGTGGATGGTGATGAAATAGGCGAAGCAATGCGGACGGTCCGGCGGCGTACTGGCATCGGCGTGATAGATCACGCGATCCACGGTCACGCGGAGTCCGGGCGGTTCTATGAAGTTCTTCTGGGTGTCCACGCGCCGCAATGTAGCGGACAGGGAGGATGAAAGTAACCAGGATTCATCCCGGCGCCGTAGAAGGCATTGGGCGCATCTCAATTTCTAGACAGGTCAGTTGGGGCGGAGTGAGGGAATAGGGCT
>CAYQWK010000045.1:0-16163 GCA_964420805.1 uncultured Bifidobacteriaceae bacterium
CTGCAGCTTGCACTCGCCGGCCTGGTCGCAGATCGGGCAGTCAAGCGGGTGGTTGATGAGCAGCGATTCAAGCACGCCCTCGCGCATCTGCTTCACGCCCGGAGTTGCCGTGTAAATTTCCATGCCCGGCGAAATCGGCGTGGCGCAGGCAATGGCGGGACGCGGCGATTTCGCTATCTTTGGCGAGCCGTCGTCGTTGAGCAGCGGCTTGCGATCCGGCCCCATCGCGGGCGTGCCAAACTCGACGAGGCACATGCGGCAGTTGCCCGCGACCGGAAGCTTCGGGTGGTAGCAATAGTGCGGCACGTCCACCTTCGCGAGATTGGTGGCCTGAATCATCGTGGTTGGCACCGGCTTGCCCGTGACCGGATCGGGCATCGTCTTCGGCACGATGACGGCCTTGCCATCCACCTTCACGGTGATGGTCTCGACCGCCGGCGCGGCGGGCTTGGGTTCGGTTGTCGCTGCGTTCGACATGTCAGGGCTGCGGGTGTGCCGCGATCTTTATCTCACTCGTTGGGCCGGCACCGCTGCTTGCGCGGCGAGCTTCGGCGGCCGCGCCTTTGGCCACGAACTCGTCCTTGAACTTCAACACAAAACTCTGCACCGGCCACGAGCAGGCTTCGCCGAAAGCGCAGATGGTGCGGCCGCCCGGGATGTTGTTGGCAATGCCGAGCAGGTAATCCGCGTCCTGTTTGCGTCCCTCGCCGTGCGAAAGCCGGTGCAGAACCTTGCTCATCCAAAGCGAGCCTTCGCGGCAGGGTGTGCATTGGCCGCAGCTTTCGTGGGCGTAAAATTCGCTGAGGTTTGCCAGGGCCTCGACGATGTCCACCGAGTCATCCATGACGATGATCGCGCTGGAGCCGGACATCGAACCGCAGGCGCTCAAGGTGTCGAAATCGTACGGCACATCAAGCATGTCGATTTCGACTTCGGCCATCGTGCCATCAGCGTTCTTGCGCTTGAGTTTGAACTTCTCGCCAGCCTTGAAGACCTTTGCCGAGGAGCCGCCGGGAATGACGGCTTTCAACTTCCGCCCGTCGCGCAGACCGCCACCGAAGTTCTCGTGGAAAATCAACTCGCCGATTGTGACCTTGCCGACCTCGATTTCGTAATACCCGGGCTTCTTCACCAAACCGCTCAGGCTCACGACACGGGTGCCGGTGTTGTTCGGCGTGCCGAGCTTTGCGAAGGCGCCCGCGCCCATCTCAACGATGTGCTTCACGTTGCAGAGCGTCTCGACGTTGTTGACGATGGTCGGGCACATCCACAGGCCGAGCACGGCGGGAAAATACGGCGGCTTGATGCGAGGATACGGCCGCTTGCCTTCAAGCGATTCAATCAGGCCCGTTTCCTCGCCGCAGATGTAAGCGCCCGCGCCGCGATGGACGTGAATCTCCAGGTCGTAGCCGCTGCCGAGAATGTTTTTGCCGAGAAAACCTTTCGCCCGAGCCTCCTTCAGCGCGCGGTTCAAGATGCGCGCGCCCTCGGGCATCTCGCCGCGGATGTAGATGTAGGCCAGCTTCACGTCGTTCGCGAAGCAGGAGATGATCATGCCCTCGATAAGTTGGTGCGGATCCTTGTGGATGATCTGGCGGTCCTTGAAGGTGCCCGGCTCGGATTCGTCCGCGTTGCAGATCAGGTAAATGGGCTTGCCGCTGCGGCGATCAACGAACGACCACTTGAGCCCGCACGAGAAGCCGGCACCGCCGCGCCCGCGCAGACCGGACGCCTTCACGTCCTCGCGGATGACTTCTTGAGGAGTGAGCTTCTTGCCATCCGGCAAATCCTTATGCGGGAGCGAGAGAGCTTTCTTCAGGCCCTCATAGCCGCCATGGCGCAGGTAGCACTCGATGTCGTTCGTGTAACCGGGCGAATCAAGATGCTTGAGGATGAGGCGAAATTGCTCGGGCATATCAGATTCTTGACTCAGCAGTGAAACTCTCTACTTTCGCCACGCTCTTGCACTGCCCGATGGTGTAACGGTAGCACAGCAGACTCTGGATCTGTTTGTCATGGTTCAAATCCATGTCGGGCAGCCAGTTCATTTGCACTTCCCCAAAATCTCGTCGGCCTTCGCGTTCGAAACGCCTTCGAAAAACTCCTCGTTGCACATCATCACCGGGGCGGTGCCGCAACTCGCAAGGCATTCGACAAACTCGACCGTGTATTTGCCGTCCTTCGTCGTCTGCGGGCCGTGCGCGTGGGAGTCCAGTCCCAGGCGCGAGCAAAAATGTTTGTGCAGTTCCGCCGAACCGCCGAGCGCGCAACTCAACGTACGGCAAACCTTCAGATGGTGCTTCCCGAACGGCTCGCGCCGCAGCATCGGGTAGAAGGTCACGATCTCGTAGATGTTGATCGGCGACAGTCCGAGCAACTTCGCAGCCCACACCACGGATTCCTGCGGGATCCAACCATGCGATTCCTGAATGGCGTGCAGCACCATCAAGGACGCGGCGCGCTTCTTATCGTCGGGATAGTGCGTGAGCAAGTCGGCGACCTCCGCCTCAAGCGCGGGTGTGGGCTTCCAACTCGGATCAGGCCGCAGTGCGTTCGGGATTTGATCGTAGTTCTCGCTCATCGATCACACTCTCCCATCACGAAGTCGAACGACCCGAGAATCGACGGCACATCGCTGACCATGTGGCCGGGCAGCAGATGCGGCAGGATGCTCAGGTTCACGAACGAAGGCGCGCGAATCTTCAACCGGTAGGGGGTTCCACCCCCACGGCTGTTGATATAAAAGCCCAGTTCGCCCTTGGGATTCTCGGCGCCGAAATAAACTTCTCCCGGCGGCACGTTCACGCCCTGTGTCACGTTGAGGAAGTGGTGGATCAACTCCTCCATGCTGCTCATCACCTTGGCCTTGGGCGGAAGCGCAACCTTGCCGTCGGACACGTTCACCGGCTCCTTTGCCTCGTTGTCGAAGCCGCCGGGAATCTTCGCGAGGCACTGGTGAACGATACGCACGCTCTGGCGCATTTCCTCCATGCGCACGAGATAGCGGTCATAGCTGTCGCCCACCGAGCCGAGCGGCACGTCGAATTCCAGTTCCTTATAGATCAGATAAGGCTGGGCCCGGCGCAGGTCATAATCCACTCCGCTGCCGCGCAAGTTCGGCCCGGTCAACGCGTAGTCGATGGCGTCTTCCTTCGAGATCACACCGACGTCCCTGGTGCGGTCCACGAAGATGCGGTTGCGCGTCAGGAGCGTCTCCGTCTCGTCGATGTTGACCATCACCTCTTCGCAGAACTTCTTCACCGCCGCGCACCAGCCCGGTGGCGTGTCGCGCGAGACGCCGCCAATGCGCGCGTAACTCGTGGTCAATCGCGCACCAGTCAGGGCTTCGTAGAGATTGTAGAGCTTTTCGCGCTCCGTGAAGGTGTGCATGAACACCGTCAACGCACCCACGTCCATCGCGAAGCAACCCACGCCAAGCAGGTGCGATGAAATGCGCGCCAGTTCGCAGCAAATCGTGCGGATGTACTGGCAGCGCGGCGGAAGCTTGCTGTCGAGGCCCATCAACTTCTCCACCGCCAGCGCATAAGCCACGTTATTGGCCAGCGGCGAAAGGTAGTCCAGCCGGTCCGTGTAAGGGATGAACTGGGTGTAGGTCATGTTCTCGGCGATCTTTTCGTCGCCGCGATGCAAGTAGCCCACGTCGGGAATGGCCTTGGTGATGATCTCGCCATCCAGTTCCAGCACGATCCGCAACACGCCGTGCGTGGACGGATGTGACGGCCCCATGTTGAGGACCATTTTCTCGCCCTCGATATCGGGCTGCTGGTTCTTCAACTCCGGCGCGATGATGCCCTCTTGTGCATCCGCTTCCGCAATCCGGGAAGGCGCGTCGCGAAAGGTGATTTCCTGAGTGGCCATTTATTTCTCCGGGGTGCGCACTCTCGGTTCGCGAGCCATTGCATCCCTGCCGCCAGCGACAGTGACGAACGGTCCGCCCTCCAACGGCGCCGGCCGCGTGAAAGCAACGTCGGGGAGGTCGGCTGGCTTGCCGGCCAGCGGAAAATCCTTCCGCAACGGGAAGTAAGGATAGCCTTCCCACATCAGGATGCGCCGCAAGTCGGGATGTCCGGCGAATCGAATGCCCATCATGTCGTAAGCCTCGCGTTCATGCCATTCCGCCGTGCGCCAGATACCGGCGACAGTGGGCAATTCAGACTTCTCCTCGCTTACCGCCGTTTTGAGGCGCAGATAAGCGCGTTGCTCAAGGTTGTAGAGGTGATAAACGACCGTCCACCGCGGGTCCTCGCCGTAATTATCGATGCTGCAAACGTCCACCAGCATGTTGAAACCAAGGGTCTGTTTGGCGAACACGCAAACTTCAGCGATGCGATTCGCCTCCATTACCTGAATGGTCACCTCGCCGCGAAATTCGGCCGGCTCGGAGAGCAAGTCTCCGAATCTGGCCTTGAGTTGAGCTGCAAGATCAAGCGCGAGCATGGGATCAAGCGGCGGACTTGGCGCGCATTCCCAACGCCGATTCGCGCGCGACCTTGTTTTGCATCTTCACCAGCGCGTCGAGCAATGCCTCGGGCCGCGGCGGGCACCCGCCCACGTAGACGTCCACCGGGATGATGTTGTCCACGCCTTGCAGCACGGCGTAACTGCGATACATGCCGCCGGTCGAGGCGCACGCGCCCATGGCGATGACCCACTTCGGCTCGGCCATCTGGTCGTAAATCCGCTTCACCGCCAGAGCCATTTTGTAAGTGACCGTCCCGGACACAATCATGCAATCCGACTGCCGGGGGGAAAACCGCATCACCTCGGCGCCGAACCGCGAGATGTCGAACCGGCTGGCGCCCGAGGCCATCAACTCAATGGCACAGCAGGCCAGCCCCATGGGCATCGGCCAGATGGAATTCTTGCGGAACCAGTTCAGGGCGGCATCGACCCGGGTGACAATGACATCACCCTCAACTTTCGAGTTGTAGCCAAACTCGACCGTGGAATTGCCAGCTTGCATGAACGGAGTTGGAGCGCCGGGAACGGGCGCGTTCTGGGCCGGAAAGTACCGGCGGCAGAAAATGCAGGCAAGAGCTTAGTGATTTATTTCACAAGCAGGGATTGCCGCGGCTTGTCCCGGCGGCCAAGCAATGGACTGACGGCATTTGCCTCCCGCCTGCGGAGTTTAGAACATTTGTTCCCATCACCAAGGCTGGAGCGGGGCGCCTTTCACCGTGTCACGCCTACGGTCATCCGTTGAGCACGCGACGAATGGTGCTGGCAAGAACGGGCAGTTCGTAGGGCTTCTGGAGGAAATTGTCGCCTGATCCGGCCGTGAATTCTTTTCCCATGACATCCGCGCTGTAACCACTCGTGTAAATGACTTTCAATCCCGGCTTTATCGATAGGAGCTGCGCGGCCAGCGCGCGCCCGTTCAACCCGCCGGGCATGACGAGGTCGGTGAGCAGCAAATCGATTTCTTCGCCGGATTCCTCCCAGACGCGCAGGGCGTCCGCGCCGGATTCCGCTTCGATGACGTGGTAGCCCAGCCGCTGCAAAAGAACCCGGGCGATCTGCCGGACCATCTTCTCGTCCTCCACCAGCAGGATTGTCTCGTTGCCGCCGGGCGCACGTTCGATTTCTCGGCGAGCCTCGCTCGCCTCGCCGGAAACGTGCAGCGCAGGCAGGTGGATCTTGAAGGTCGTGCCGCGCCCCAGTTCGCTCGTCACCGCGATCCAGCCGCGATGCTGTTTCACGATGCCGTACACGGTGGCCAGCCCCAGCCCGGTGCCTTTGCCAACGTCCTTGGTGGTGAAGAACGGTTCGAAGATATGCGCAATGTGCTCCGGCGCGATACCGCTGCCGGTGTCGGAAACCGACAGGCACACGAAGCGCCCCGGCTGGGCATCTGGTGTTTGCCGGGCCGTCTCCTCGGCAAGTTCTTCAACGCTGGTGCGTATGGTCAATTCGCCGCCGCGTGGCATCGCGTCGCGGGCATTGACGCCGAGGTTTAACAAAACCTGCTCCAACATTCCCGCGTCTGCATTCACCGCCGGAAGTCCGGCGGAAGATTTCAAATCCAGCGTAATGTCCTCGCCGAGAACACGCCGGAGCATCCGAGCCATGTTCGCCACCAACGCATTGAGGTTCAGTTCGCGTGGCTGCATGACCTGGCGACGGCTGAAGGCGAGGAGCTGCCTCGTGAGGTTTGCCGCGCGTTCGGCGGCCTCGCCAATGTCGCGAATCGACTCGATGGCCATGGGCGGTAGTGGTTCCAGGGTGGAAACCAATCCCACATGCCCCTGGATGATGGTGAGGATATTGTTGAAGTCATGCGCCACTCCGCCGGCAAGCTGGCCCACAGCCTCCATTTTTTGCGACTGGCGGAATTGCTCCTCAAGCTGCCGCCGCTCGGTGATGTCACCGGCGTAGCAATGCACCACGTCTTGCGCCGGTATGGGATGGAACGACCAGGAGATGATTCTCTTTCCATACGCGATTTCCAGCCGGGTGCGGCCCTTTCCGCTCGAAACGCACTCGCGTGCGATGCCGGCCGTCTCGGAAGGCAGCATGGCGGCGGGTTGCGCAAATCCCAGGTCGCGGGCCATGGCTGCGGCAGCGGCGTTGCAATAGGTCATTTTTCCCGCAGCCGTGATCTCGAACACCGGGTTTGGGTTCAGTTGCGGGAATGCCGCCAGCCGCTTGATGTCCTCCTCGGCGCGTTTGTTTGCGGTGATGTCTTCCGCCACCCCCACCACACGTCCCACTCCGCCGCGTGTATCATGCACGGGGAAGGCGCGGTCATGAATCCACCGGAGTTCTCCGTCCGGGCGAAGAATCCGGTATTCCAGATCGAAGCCCAAATCCCGCCTCGCGTTGGTGAACCGCTCACGGTCCGCCGGGTGAACCGACGCGGCCCAGGATTCGGGTCGCTCGTACAGACTCTCACAGCTTCGGCCCCACACGGCCTGGTAAGCCGGGCTGACGTAGAAGAACCGCTCCTCTCCAGCGGCGGTTACCCAGAAGACCTCCTGGATGTTCTCGGCCAGTTCGCGGAAGCGTTCCTCGCTCTCGCGCAAGGCGCGCTCGGCCCGGCGTCGCTCGGTCACATCTCGGAACACGCTCAATACCATGGCCGTCTCGCCGGGTTGCGTGACGTGTGCATTCGAAAGTTCCACTACATGGCGGCTGCCGTTGCGCAGGACAATCTCGGTTTCGACCACGGGCGGGATGGCGAGTTCACGGACCCGCTCGCGGTATTTCGCCATGAGATGGTCGTGCGTTTCCTCTGCATATGGAACGACGAAGGGGAATCCTTCAAGCTGCTCGCGGCTGGCATTCACCAGGCGGCAATATGCCTCATTCACGCGACACACGACTCCCTGTGCATCGGTCAGTCTCATCGCATCCTGGGTGCTTTCCCACACGAGGCGAAGTTGCGTTTCGGAGCGGAACACCGTCGCCTCGGCGCGCAGGCGCTCGAACGCGCCGACGGTTTGCTCGACCAGCGCCTGAAGCAGCTTGAGGCTGCCGTCGTTGTAGGCTCCACGCTTGTAGCTCTGGATGGAAAATATCCCGAGGTAACGTCCACGATGGCGCATCGGCACGTACATCAACGACGCGGAGGGTCGGGCCTTGTCGCCGAACATGCGGAACCCTGCCGGCGCTGCCTGATCTTCGCGCAGAATCAACAAGGGGCCTTCGGACATGGCGCGCCGCTCGATGGGAGTGACTTCGTCCAGGACGCTGTCCGTAACCGAGACCTTATTGCCGTCGATTGTGTCCACGTTCAACTCGTAGTAGGCCCGCCCCACGTCAACGTGTCGTGCGCGAAGGAAGCAGGAGTCCCAACCCAGAAGGTCCTGGGCGGCGTTTGCGAGCATCCGCGCGGCATCCTCGGATTTTGTGGCTGAAGCCAGTTCAGCGCCCAACTGCGTGAGGCGAGTCCGCTCAACCTGCACGGCCCGCTCGCGCTCGAGTATTTCAATTCGCCGTTGGAGTTTGAACCGCGTGGCCCGCCACGCGCCGCCTCCCGCCGCTGCCATCAGGCCGGCCAGCGCCAATACGCGGAACCACGTCGTTTGCCAGATAAACGGACGCACGGTCAGCGCGAGTGTCACGCCGTTTTCGTTCCAAACACCGTCGTTATTCGCCGCCCGCACCGCCAATGTCGTTTTTCCGTGGCCGATCGTGGGAAAGGAGAGGTTCCTCCGCGCCCCGACATCGACCCACGGCGCGGTCTCTTTGCCCAACCGGTAACTGAACCGCATCTTCTCCGGCGCGGTGAAGCTGAGTCCGGCGTAGCTTACTCCCACCGCAGCGCTGCCGGGCGGCAGTACCACCGGCACGCCCGGTTCGACGGCGATGGACTGCTCGCGCCCGTCGCGATCCATGTAGTTGACCTGCTCAATGGTGACCGGCGGCGGGTTGGTGTTCAACCGCAGGCGATCCGGTTCGACCATCGTGCCGCCTTTGTGCGTCGCGAACCACAGGCGGCCGCGGCTGTCCTTGAACGCCACCGACGGGGCGCCCTCCGCGCAAGTGGCGCTCGGCATTCCGTCGCTTTGATTGAAGATGTCGCACGGCAAGGTTGATTGCTCCTGGTTTGCAACGCGCCGGATGTCCTCGCGTTTCATTCGCAAAACACCAATGTCCGAGCCGAACCACCAGTGGCCGGACGAATCTTCCAGCAGGCTGTAGATGTTGCGCGTGGGCAATCCGTTCGCCTTGTCGATTACCGACCATTGCCCGCGCTGCAAACGGCGGATGCCTGACCGCACTCCCCCCAGCCAGAGCGTCCCATCGGCCTCGCTGTGCAGAAACGAGATGTCCCTGGCCTGATGCCCGCCAGCGAGCAGCGTTTCGGTCCAGACTCCGTTGCTGAACCGAAAGAGACTGGCCAGCGTCGCCGCCCAGATCGAACCGTCGGTTCTGTCTTCGGCAAAACAGCGGACACCCCGCACCGCGGTGTTCGTGTGCCCGATGTGCGTGAACTGGCCATTGGCGTACACCACCACGCCGGTGTTGCCCCCGATCCACACCCGGCCGCGTGAATCTTGAAACATTGCATGAACGGTTCCGCCGCCGCTTTCGCCGGCGGAGATGAACTGCCATTGCCCGTCAGCAAGCCGTTGCAACCCGCGCTGATAGGTGCCCGCCCAGAGCACGCCTTCCCGGTCCGTGAGCAGGCAATGGATGTAGGCGTTGGACAATCCGCTGCCGGTGTTCAGGCCTGCTGCTGGCACGTTCCCCTCCGGCGAATCGAGGCCGTCTCCCCAAGTGCCGAGAAGGATGCGGCCGCTCGCGTCTTCCGTCACCGCCCGCACCACGGGCCTTCCGCGGGTCCCCTTCTCTGATCCCCCTACGATGAATGTGCGTGGTTTGAGGCGGACCAGTCCGCCACCACTTCCACCAGCCCAGATATTCCCTTCCCGATCCTCGAAGACGAACCGGACCTCGTTGTGCTGAAGCCCGTTGAGCGTGTTGTAACGGCGGGTGGGACCGTCCGGCGTGCAGGCAAACAAACCGGCTTGGGCGGTGCCAATCCAGATGGTCCCGTCGCTGGTTTCCGCGATTTGCCACACATCCCCGACTACTTCGCCGAGCCTCGCGCGTGATACGATCTGGCCATCCCGGATTCGCAGCAACGAGCTCCCGCGAAACACCAGCAAGCTGCCATCCCGCGCCGTGGTGGCCGAACGGAAATTGTTGGTCACTTCGGCCGCCGCCTCGGCTGTCTGCCACCGCTTTCCGTCCCAGAATCCGAAGAACCCGTTTTGAGCCGTCCACACCCGGCCCTGACTGTCCACGTGTCCGGCGCGTCCTCTCCCTTGTATGCCCGGCACATCCGGCAATTCCTCGAATTGATCGCCTTGGACGCGGAAGACCAGCCCGCCGAAACTCGTCATCACCAGCACGCCGTTCCGCTCGGCGAAATGGCGGACGAAATTTCCCTTCCAGCGCGGTTCGAATCGGAATCGCGCCGCCGTGCCGGGTTCACTCACCGCCAGCCCGCGAACGGTGCTGACCCAGAGACGGCCTTTGGAATCCGTCCGAAGATTCACGATGCCCGGGTGGGGAAGGCCCGGGGTGTTTGACGGATCAAACACGGTGAACCGCACACCATCGAATCGCGCCAGCCCGGCAAAGGTTCCGACCCACAAATAACCGTCTGGTATTTGCGCCATGCAAATCGACGAATCCTCGGGCAGGCCATGACGCATGTCCCAAGTATCGATCTGGTATTCCGGCCATCCGGCCGCCGGAGAAACGAGCGTGGCCAGAATCAAGCACCCCGCCGCCGCCAGTTGCCGGACGCGATCAAGCCACCCGCCCTGGCGCGCCAGATGCGGCGCAAGGCAAGGCTTCGGGTTGCCGTTTGGAACGTTCATGAGCGGTGCGATGTGTGGACTATCGGCCCGGCCCGGACAGGCATGAAGGAAAAACGCCCCGCCTTCCCTTTGGTGAACTGGCAAAGGCCCTGTCTCCAACCGATTCCTGTTCGTTCAAGCCACCATCATCTCGCGCGGATCCTCGTTCTTCAGCCCGTGCTTCATCGCGAAGCGCAGCAGTCCGAAGCTGTAGGGTTGCGTGGCCGCCGCGCCGCTGAAGATGCGGCCAAGATGCTTGTTCAAGTGCGAATGAGTCAGCTTTACCAGCAACGTGTCCCGCATCATCTGCCCGACGTGGAAGAACGTGAACAACCGGCCGTCGTAGAAATAGCTCACGATCTCGTGCCACGCCTTCAAGTGGTTGATCACGCCGTCCTGATAACGAAGGAACGCGTCGCGCGAACCGTCGAGCACTGCCGCCGCGAGCTGCATCGCGCTGTGCATTCCGAGGAAGAGACCGCTCGAGAAGACAGGGTCGATGAACCCCGCCGTGTCGCCCACCAGAGCCCAGCCGTCGCCCACGTTGCGCGTCGAGACGAGCTGGTAGTTGGTGTACTGCAGGACGGGCGTGATGCGCTTCGCGTCGCCGGCCACGCGGCTCAACACCGAATCACGTTTGAGCAAATTGTCGTATTGCTCCTCCTTGGTCGCGCCAAACTTCGGCACATGCTCCGAGCCGACGACCATGCCCACGGAAACCCGGCCCGGCAGCGGAATGCGCCAACTCCAGCCGTGGTCCAGCCGCGTGGTGTGAACGTGCCCCTGATGGTCGAGTTGCGTCTGATCCACATGCGCGAACAGGGCCGTGTCCCGGCGGGCGCCGGTGTGGAAAGGCAGTTCGAGCAGGTTGGGCAGCAGCCGCACCCGCCCCGTGGCATCCACGATCAAATCCGGTTGTTCACGCAAGAAACCGTTGGTGGCCGCGAGCGTCTCCGCCTCCAGCTCCACCCGGTCCGTATCCGCCACACGCCGCACCCGCGCAGGAAATTCAAACACCCCCGCACCGGCTTTGCGCGCGCAGGCGAGCAAAGTCTCGTCGAACTTCTCCCGCGGCACGTTGTAGGCGTAGCGCGGCACGCCGCCGGTGAGCTGGTCGAACGAAAACGAAAAGTTCACCTTGGGGCCGATGTTGAACGTCGCCCCCGGCTTCAACATGCTGTATCCGCGTACCTCCTCCTCGACTCCCAGCAGCCGCAGAATGGGAATGATCGACGGCACCAGCGACTCGCCCACGATCAACGGCGCGGATTTCGGCTGATGAAAAATCGCCACGCGAACGCCCTTGCGAGACAGCAGCGTCGCCAGCGTCCCCGACGCCGGGCCGCCGCCCAATATCGCCACTGTCCGAATGTCACTGTTGGTCTTGCTGCTCATGCAAAAACTTCTTCACCCACGTCGCCTCGCCGGCCCGGAGCATAGGAACACGACTGCGGAACACAACCCGAGAACCGGTGAGAAGTGCGATGAGAAGTGAGCGGCGGTGGAAGTCGGCGCGCTGCGACAACTCGCCCGCGTTCAGCGGGCGAACCGGCCGTGGCGTGTGACAGGGGGAGGCCCCTTTGCAAACGCGTTGCGCCGCTGAACGCGGCGCTACTGGTCGCAGCGCGACCAGTCCCACCTCGCGTTCCAAAAGGCCCGCACGTTCAACCGCGCCCCAATCCTCGCGGCGGCCGGTCAGTTACCAGCCTTGAGAAAGCCCTGACGCCAGAGATCCCATTCGCCCTCGCCTGTCTCCCACTCACAGTAGATCGCCACGCCCTGAAATCCCCGCGTCGTGTCCGCCTTCGTCAGGCCACGATGGATTCCCCACAGTGCGTTTTTCAGGTTCTCCGCCTTCGGATTGTGATAGCCCACCCCCGCGTCGTCGTAGGTCGGCACGCCGAGCAAGACGGGTTTTCCTTCGCACCAAGCCAGCACCTCGCCGGTCCAATCGGCCATCAACTGCTGGTACGGCTTTCCAAGGTTCTGCCCTGCGTCGTACATCATCACCGCCATCTGGTCCGCCCGGCGGGCCACCTCGCGAAAGTAATTCTCCTCCCAATGCACCTCCGGGAACGGATGCCACCTCGTCGGCGGAGGATATGCGGCCACCGAAAGAACCTTCCCGCGCGGCAGCACACGCCGGAGTTCGTCCAGCAGGAGCAGAAAGTCGCGATCTCCGCTGGGCAGCGGTTCAATGTTCAAATGCACGCCGGCGAACCGCGGATGCACGGTGAGCAATTCCCTCGCGCTGCTCGCGAAGGCCGTTCGCCAGCGGGAATCCGTTAGCCTCGCGCTCGTTCCGTTCGGACCCCCAATCCACGGCATGACGCGCGTCCCGTTAAGCGCGTCGAGGAAGCGCTCCACTTGAACCGGATTGACCGGCGGCAGTTGTCCGGTTGGTTCCACCGGACACAAGTGTGGAAACACATCCGTGATCCGGTGTCGGCGAAGTCTGGCCGACAGTTCGACGATGTTCTCCCTGGCGCGATACTTGGTGAACTGGTTCGTCTTTCCGTTCCTCACAAACCATTCGTCTCCTCCCAGCCATCCGTGAGCGATCCATATTCCGTTGCTGCCGCGGTCGTGCCGGCCATCACGCACATCGAGACCGGGCCGCCATAGCCAGTATGCGGAAACCGCTGCCGCCAGCAACGCCAGCAGCACGGTCACGATGCGGCGCAACGATGCGCCGGCTGATGATCCGGACTTCAATGCTGCCGGACAGTGAACCGAGTTTCAGTGTTCCCGTCCATCCTGCGCTCTCGGCCGGCGTTCGGTCTGAACGCCGCTTTACACACCACTTACACACAGCATCCCGGCGGCTGATACGGTGTTCGCGAATTGAAGAACGCGTATGAAACAAGACTCTGAAATCACCTGCCGGACCGGGAACGCTGTCGCGGCCTGGTCGTTCGTCCTCCGTCTCTCGTCAATCGCCCTGCTCGTCCTCGCCGTCGTGCCGGCGTCCGCGCAGACGTTCCGCTCGCGCGCCCTCGCCTCGCATGTGCTCGTGCCCCACGCGCGGCCGTTCGCGGGAGTCGCGTCACCGCAGATCAGCGAGGTCAACGCTGCCATCGAGATCGTCGAGCAGGTCGCCACCACCACGCTCGACATCAGCGTGACCAATCCCACCGGCGCGCGTCTCGAAGCCGAAATGATCATCCCGGTGCCGGACGGCGCGGCGTTGCGCGGGTTCCAGTTCCAGGGCGGCGCGCCCGAGGCGAAGGCCGAGCTGCTCGCGCGCGACGAAGCGCGGCGCATCTACGACTCCATCGTGGCCAAGACCCGCGACCCGGCGCTGCTGGAGTTCATCGGGTTCAACGTCATCCGGTCGAGCGTGTTCCCGGTCGAGGCGCGCGGCGCGCAGCGGGTGCGGATTGTCTATGAGCATCTGCTCGCGGCGGACGGCGCGCGCATCGACTACGTGCTGCCGCGCAGCGAGTCGATCGACTACCGCGTGCCGTGGAACGTCTCGGTGCGGATCAGGTCAAAGGCCGCCGTGGCCACGGTCTATTCGCCGAGCCACAAGCTGAACACCGCGCGCCATTCCGCCGGCGAACTCACGGCAAAGCTCGCGCCCGAGGCCTTCACGGAGCCGGGCGCGTTCCGCGTTTCCTATCTGCTCCAGAAGCACGATGTGACCGCGTCGCTGCTCGCGTATCCCGATCCGAAAATTGGCGGCGGCTATTTCCTGCTCCTGGCCAGCGCGCCGCTGAAGGCGCCGGCGGAATCAAAGGTGAAACGCGAGGTCACGCTCGTGCTCGACCGCTCCGGCAGCATGGCCGGCGAGAAGCTGGAACAGGCCCGCGCCGCCGCGTTGCAAGTCGTCGAGGGCCTGGAGGACGGCGAGGCGTTCAACATCATCCTGTTTCACGAGGCCGTGGAGTCCTTTGCCGAGGCACCGGTGATCAAGACCGCGCAGACCATGCGCGAGGCGCGCGATTACATCCGCAACATCCGCGTCCGTGGCGGGACGAACATCCGCGACGCGCTCGTCGAGGCGCTGCGGCAGAAGCCAATGCGCGGGTTTCTCCCCATCGTCCTGTTCCTCACCGACGGACTGCCGACGGTGGGCGAAACCTCCGAGAAGGTCATCCGCGAGGTCGCGATGAAGGGCAATCCATACGAGCGCCGCATCTTCACCTTCGGCGTGGGCGTGGACGTGAATACGCCGTTGCTCGACAAGATCGCCGCCGAGACGCGCGGCACCGCGACCTTTGTGCTGCCGAAGGAGGACATCGAGGTGAAGGTCGGCCAAGTCGTGAAGCGTCTCGTCGGTCCCGTGCTCGCCGCGCCGAGGCTGCGCGTGTTGGACGCGGACGGCGCCACGGCGCGCGGTCGCGTGCGGGATTTGACGCCAGCGACGCTGCCGGACCTTTTCGAGGGCGACCAACTGGTGTTGCTCGGTCAATACTCGGGCGATGATCCTCTCGCCTTCGTCGTCGAGGGCGACTACTTCGGCCGGGCACGGACGTTCAAGTTCAACTTCAGCCTCGGCAAGGCCACGGTGAAGAACAGCTTCGTCCCGCGCCTCTGGGCGGGCCGCAAGATCGCCGCGCTGACCGACGCCATCCGCGACCTTGGCGCGGAGACAGGCCCGTTCTCCAGCATTCCAGCTCCGGCGAACCCACGGCTGAGGGAACTGGTGGACGAGATCGTGCGGCTCTCAAAGGAGTTCGGCATCCTGACCGAATACACCGCATTCCTCGCCCGCGAGGGCACGGACCTCACGCAGCCGGTTCTCGTCGCCGATGCGGCGCGGAGGAATTTCGAGGAGCGCGCCATGCAGACCCGATTCGGCTACGGCTCGGTCAACCAGGAGTTCAACAACGGCGCGCAACGCGGCATGACCTGCGTGAACAACCGCAATGGATTCTGGGACGCGCAGATGAACCGCGTCGAGATCAGCACGGTGCAGCAGGTCGCGGGCGGCGCGTTCTACAAGCGCGGCAACCGCTGGGTGGAAGGCGCGCTGGTGGATAAAGCGGATTCGCCACGGCGCGTGGTCGAGGTTGGCTCGCCTGAATTCCGCCGGCTGGCCGAGCGGCTGGCCCGCGATGGGCGCGAAGGCTGCGTGGCGCTGAACGGAGAGATTTTGCTCACGGTGGACGGCGAGACGGTGCTGGTCCGCTAGGGAGTTCGTTCCAACCAATTCCGTCAAAAAGGCAAAGGCAATTCATGAAAACAACAGGTCTGCTTCCAACACTGGCGCTGCTCGCGGCGCTTCTCACCGCAATCGTTCCGGGTGCCCGGGCGCAAAACCTCGGGCCGGTGTCGCTCCCGTTCGATCGCGTCATCGAACCCGAGATCGTGAAGTTTCCCGCTGCGCCCGCCAGTGCGACGAATCCCGCAGGGCTCGTCCTCGATCCCGAGACGATGAAGTACGTCACCTGCGGCGTGGCCGTGGCGAGTTCGGCGCAGGTGGAGAAGCAAAGCGCCTCCGTGCCCGTCGCCGCGCCGGCGGAGGTGAAGCGCGCCGTCGAGGCAAAGAACCCCGTCGTCCAGATCGCCCTGCTGCTCGACACCAGCAACAGCATGGACGGCTTGATCGCACAGGCGAAGAGCCAGCTGTGGAAGATCGTGAACGAGTTCATCAACGCGAAGCAGAACGGGAAGCGGCCCGACCTTGAAGTCGCGCTGTTCGAATACGGCAAGCAGTCGCTCAGTCGCGCCGAGGGTTACATCCGTCTGATCGTCCCGCTGACCAACGACCTCGACAAAATCTCCGAGGAGCTGTTCGCGCTGAAGACGAACGGCGGCGACGAGTATTGCGGCTGGGTGATCCGCGATGCGGTGCGCGACCTCGCGTGGGCGGCGTCGCCGAAG
>CAYQWK010000045.1:16173-21519 GCA_964420805.1 uncultured Bifidobacteriaceae bacterium
CCGGACGACTTCAAGGCCATCTTCATCGCCGGCAACGAGCCGTTCACGCAGGGGCCGGTGGACTTCCACAAGAGCTGCAAGGCGGCGGTCGAGAAGGGAATCATCGTCAACACGATCCATTGCGGCAACGAGGCGCAGGGCGTGAGTGGACAGTGGCGCGACGGCGCCCTGGCGGCGGATGGGAAGTTCATGTTCATCGATCAAAGCCGCGCCGTGGTTCACTACGAGGCGCCGCAGGACAAGGAGATCGCGAAGCTGGGCGAGGAATTGAACCGTACCTACATCGCCTACGGCGCGGCGGGTCGCGCGGCCCAGGAGCGGCAAAGCGCGCAGGACGCCAACGCCTCCGTGCTCGCCAGCTCCGGCGCGATGCTGAACCGCGCGTTGTGCAAGGCCTCGGACAACTACCGCAACGGTTCGTGGGACCTCGTGGATGCGTGCAAGGACAAGACCGTGACTCTCGATGCAATCAAGCAGGAGGAACTGCCGCCGGAGATGCAGAAGCTCAACGAGTCCGAGCGCAGAGTTTACGTCGAAACCAAGGCAAAGGAGCGCGAGAAGATTCAGTCGGACATCAACCGGCTCAACGCCGAGCGGTCCAGGTATGTCGCCGGGCAAATGACGAAGACCGCGCAGACCAACACGCTCGACCAGGTGATGATTGCCACCATTCGCGAGCAGGCCACGAAACGAAACTACCGCTTTGAATGACTTCGGTGCGCGCTGTTCGCGTGCCGTTGTTTGGGTGAACGCGGCCGCATCCGCAAGGATGCGGCCGCGAAGAAAGATCAAGACCATGAAGATGACAGCAGTTCCCACCGTAGCGGCGACTCGGCAGAGCGCCGCCATTCCCGAACAGACAATTTGCGGCGCTCTTCCGAGACGCCGCCAAGCCCCCGTTGCCTTGCTCTGCGGTGCGCTGGCGGCGCTCATCGCCAGCACGGCGCTCGCCGCCAACCCCGGCACCGCGCGTCTCCCGGTGAAGGAGGTCACCGTCTTCAAAGACGGCCACGCCTTTGTGATTCACGAGGGCAAGGCGCCCACAGACGCCGCCGGCCAGGTGGTGATGGACTTTCTGCCCGCGCCAGTGATGGGCACATTCTGGCCGTACGTGGCGGAGAAGAACGCCCGGCTCGCGAGTGTCGTGGCCAGCCAGCGCCGGGCGACAATCGAGCGCACCGCGATCACCCTGCGCGAGTTGATCGAGGCCAACCCCGGCGCGGAGGTCACGATCACGGAGACGAATGGCGCGAGTTATCCTGCCACGATCCTCGGCTTCCCGACGCGCACCTCCGAGGAACTGGCCGCGACCAGCCCGCCGAATTCGCCCGAGCGCCTGGCCGAGAAGGGCAACCTGGTGCTGCTCAAGTCCGCCGAAGGAACGAAGGCGCTGCCATTCGACCGAATTCAAGACGTGACCTTCAAGCAATCTCCGCGCGCGAAGGCGGGCCAGGAGGAATTCCGCAACGCGCTCACGCTGCGTCTGGACTGGAGCTCCCGTAATCCGGCGAAGGAGGCGAACGTTGGCGTGGTCTATTTGCAGAAAGGCATCCGCTGGGTTCCCAACTACAAGGTCGATCTCGACGGCAAGGGCAAGGCCGTGGTGCGGCTTCAGGCCACGTTGTTGAATGAGCTCGTCGATCTCGACGACACAACCGTGCAGCTCGTCATCGGCGTGCCGACGTTCTACTTCAAGGACACCACGGACCCGATGGCGTTGCAGCAGACGCTGGCGCAGTTGTCCGGATTCTTCACCGGCGAGCAGGGCCGCGGACGCGGCAGCGTGCTGGCCGGAAATTACTTCATGAACAACGCGATCATGAGCCAGAGCGCGCGCATGGGCGATTACCGGCAGGATGGTGACAGCGGGCAGCAAGGCCGCGAGGACAAGGTGCCGGAGTCGTCGAAGAACGAGGATCTGTTCGTGTTCACGCTCAAGAAGGTCACGCTCAAGAAAGGCGAGCGCGCGGTGTTTCCGCTCGTCGAGGTCACGGTGCCTTACGAGGACGTGTTCACGCTGGAGCTTCCCTTCGCGCCGCCGACCGACGTGCGCCAACACTTCAATTCCCAGCAGCAAACCGAGATGGCGAAGCTGTTCAACGCGCCCAAGGTCATCCACAAGGCGCGGCTCAAGAACTCCGGCACGTATCCGTTCACCACCGCGCCCGCCCTGGTCATGCGCGAGGGCCGCATTCTTGCCCAAGGCATGATGACTTACGCCGCGCCGGGATCGAGCACCGACCTGTCCATCACCACGGCCATCGACGTGGCGGTAAAGAAATCGGACAGCGAAACCAAACGCACTCCCGACGCGCACACGCTGGATGGAAACCGCTACATGCGCGTGGATCTTTCCGGCAAAGTGCGCCTTACCAATCACCGCGCCCAGCCCGTCACCGTTGAGGTCGTCCGGCACGCGCTGGGTTACATCGACTCGGCGGACAACGACGGCAAGGTCGAGATGAATAACGTCTTCGAGGGGACCGATTACGCGCCGGCGGGCGGCGGCGAAACATATCCGTACTGGTGGAGTTGGTACAGCTGGCCGTGGTGGTGGCACCAGGTCAACGGCGTGGGCCGCGCGACCTGGAACGTGAAGCTCGAACCCGGCAAACCGGTTGAACTCGGCTACGCCTGGCACTACTACTGGCGTTGAACAGCGCGATCAAACCATGGACCAGCGACGCATTCTCGTGGTGGAAGATGACTCGGCGATACGCCGAGGCCTGGTGGATGCGCTCGAGTTTGCCGACTACGAGGTGCTCCAGGCGGCCAATGGCATCGACGGGATGCGCGAGGCGCAACGCGCGACCATCGACCTGCTGATGCTCGATCTCATTCTGCCGGGTCACAGCGGCTTCGAGATTCTCAAGGCCACCCGCGAGACCCGCCCCACGCTGCCCGTGATCATCCTCACCGCGCGCGGCGAGGAGGGCGACCGCGTGCAGGGCCTGCGGCTCGGCGCGGATGATTACGTGGTGAAACCCTTCAGCGTGCGCGAGGTGCTGGCGCGCGTTGAAGCCGTGCTGCGCCGCTCGCCGGAGCGGGCAAATGGCGTGAGCAAGCTGGAGTTCGCCAGGGGCCAGGCGGACCTCGCGCGCCGCGAGATCCGGTTCAAGAACGGCGAACGCTGCGAGCTTTCCGAGCGCGAGGTGGAACTGCTGCGTTACCTCGCCTCGAACTCCGGGCGCGCCATTTCCCGCGACGAACTCCTCATGCGCGTCTGGCGGCTGAACCCGAAACGCATGGAGACGCGCACCATCGACATGCACATCGCCAACCTGCGCGAGAAGCTCCGCGATGACGCGGACGATCCCAAGGTGCTGCTCACGGTGCGGGGCAAGGGGTACATGTGGGCGCAGGATGGAATGAAACCGGAATGAGAAGTTCAAAGCTCAAAACTCAAAGCTCCAGGCAAACGCCAGGCTCCAACATCCAAATGGGATTGCTTGGAAACGGCCAGGTCGTGGTTTGGAGCTTGGGGTTTGGAGCCTTGAGCTTTGAGCTTTGGTTTTGGCTCTCGGAGTCTTCCTCCGCATCGGCTCCCTTCACGAACCCGGGAGCGCGCTTGTGAAACGCCCGCTTCACATCTGGTCCGTCTTCCTCGCCTGCTTTGTCCTGCTGCTGGCGGCGATGGGCTGGGTAAGCGTGACCGCGTTGCGTGTGGACCGCGAGCAGCAGACCGCCGCGCAGCGCGCCGAGGTCGAGGAGCGCGCCCGGCTCGCCTTGTGGCGCATGGACGCCGCCCTTGGTGCCTTGATCGTTGAGGAAAGCGCGCGCCCGTGGCAGGCCTACAGCCCGTTTGCCGAGGCCGAGCGCGCCTACACGCGCAGCTACGCGGCGATCAAGCAGGGCGACGTCCTGGTCCCGTCCCGCCTGCTCACCTACCGGCCCACCAACGTGGTGCTGCACTTTCAATTCACGCAGGATGGACACCTGACCTCGCCGCAGGTGCCGGTTGGGAACGAGCGCGAGCTGGCCGAGACCGCCTACACCACGCCCGGGCGCATCGAGGCGGATGCGAAGCGGCTTGGTGAGTTGCAGGGCATCCTCAACCAGCAGGCCGCCGCCGGCCAGACCGCCGCGCGAAGTCCGTGGTCTTCGCTCACCGAGGGGATGAGCACGGTGTCCATTTCGCGTGCGGCCAGGACCACCGCGCCGCAAGCCCGCCCGGCGGCGCTGAATCGCGACATGCTTCTGGCCACCTGCGCGCCCACGCCGACGAATGTCATGATGCAGGCCTTGCTCGGGAACAGCGTCCAATTCAACAACGGAGTCTTCACCAACGTGAGCCGGCTTGCCCCGCAGGCGCAGCAGTTCCGCAATTCCGCGGAGCAGAACGCCCGGGCCAGCACTTGGGCGCAGAACGCCAACTTCTACAACGAGACGGTCCAGCAGCAGATCGCGCCGGGGAACAACGGACTGCCCAACAACAGGGCTGCCACCGATTCCGATCGCACCATCCCGCCCGGGCCGCAATCCGGGAACATCGCCGGGCAGGCCGCGCGTCCGGGCCTGATCGAAGGCCCCCTCGTGGCCGCGTGGGCCGGCCCGGCGCTGGTGCTGGTCCGGCGCGTTTCAGGGGAGGGGCGCGTGCTGGTGCAGGGCGCGTGGCTCGACTGGGCGCCGCTCAAACGCGCGTTGCTGGCCAGCGTGGGCGACCTGTTTCCGGCGGCGGATTTGCAGCCGGCCGCGAACTTGCCCAATGACGACAGCCGCCGCCTGGCCGCGCTGCCGGCGCGGTTGGTGACCGGCACGTTGCCGCCGGAGCCGGCTTTGTTCTGGTCGCCGGTGCGGATCACGTTGGGCGTGGCGTGGCTGGCCGTGTTGCTGGCGGGCGTGGCGGTGGCAGTGCTGCTGAACGGGGCGGTCTCGTTGAGCGAGCGGCGCGGCGCGTTTGTCTCGGCCGTGACCCACGAGATGCGCACGCCGTTGACGACCTTCAAGATGTACTCCGAGATGCTGGCCGACGGCATGGTGCGCGACGAGGCGAAGCGGAAGAGTTACCTCGCCACGCTTTGCTCGGAGGCGAACCGGCTCAGTCATCTCGTCGAGAACGTGCTGGCCTACGCGCGGCTAGAACGCGGCAGCGCGCGCAGCCGCGTCGAGCGCGTGACGCTGGGCCAGTTGATCGAGCGCACCCGCGAACGGCTCCAGCAACGCGCGCAACAGGCGGAGATGGAACTCGTGGTCGATGCCGGCGAACGCGCCCGGGACACCGTGGTCCATGTGGATGTGGCCGCCGTGGAGCAGATTCTCTTCAACCTCGTGGACAACGCCTGCAAGTATGCCGCTCCCTCCGCCACCGAAAAGACCATCCACCTCGAAGCGGAGCCGGACGGGAAG
>CAYQWK010000045.1:21529-22140 GCA_964420805.1 uncultured Bifidobacteriaceae bacterium
TCGCCATGCTGCGCGTGCGCGACCACGGGCGCGGCATCAGCGACGACGGCGCGCGGCGTTTGTTCCAGCCCTTCAGCAAGTCGGCGCACGAGGCGGCGCACACCGCGCCGGGCATCGGGCTGGGGCTGGCCTTGTGCCGCCGCCTGAGCCGGAGTATCGGCGGCGACCTGCGATTGAACCGCACTTCCGGAACCGGCGCCTGCTTTGAACTGCTGCTGCCGGTCACCTCCACCTCGGCCATGGCGCTGGACTCGATTTGAGGCCGGGCTTGCCTCCGGCGCGGCACGTCCGTAAGAAACCGCGCCTATGAGTTTACCGGAAAAACATCACTTTCAGGCGGAGATCCAGCAGTTGCTGGATATCGTCGTCCACTCGCTTTACACGGACAAAGAAATCTTTGTGCGCGAATTGGTCTCGAACGCCGCTGACGCGTGCGAGAAGTTCCGCTTTACCCAGGCCGCCGGCGCGGCGGTGCATCAGCCTGAGATCGCGGCAGGCATCACCCTGGCCACGGATGACAAGGCGGGCACGATCACCTTCACCGACACGGGCATCGGCATGACGCACGCGGAGTTGATCGAGAATCTCGGCACCATCGCGCATTCAGGGAC
>CAYQWK010000046.1:0-22138 GCA_964420805.1 uncultured Bifidobacteriaceae bacterium
GAACACGACGATGGGAGCGGAACGTCCGTCGTTTGTCGCACCGGGTGTGACATAGAAGAACTCCCGCCGGTCAAATGGCTGCCCGTCGGGGAACGAACCGAAACTACGGCCGCCTTTAAGGCCGCTGTATTCTGCATGGTCGAGAACTTGAGGCGCGTTGGTGTAGAGGCGTGAGAGCGCGACCGAACAGTTCGTCGGCGCGAGGCGGAAGCCTGTGTGATACTCGAAACCGGCGGTTTCATTCGTTTCACCGTCGCAAATCACAACGAGGAACTGCGTTGGACCGATGCTCGCGCCAGGCGGAAAGGCCCAACTGGTGAAGTTCGTAAAGGTTTGCGTAAGGAACAGGCCCGCCAGCGAAACGGTGTTCGTGCTCGTGTTGTAGATCTCGATCCACGGTTCGCGCTCCGCCTGGTTGTCAGCGTAGCCAGCGGTGTTTTCCGGCTGCATCTCGTTGATCCAGAGCGGGGGAAATGCCGGCAGATTCGTGGCAGCCTGGTTCACCGTGCCGGGCGTCGCGGACACCAACGCAGGACTGATGAGTTGCGCGGGTACATAGTTCGACGGAATCACCAAAGCATTGATGTTCGTTCCCGAGCCGCCGGTCGTAAGGGCACCACTGCCTTGAATTCGCACATTCAGGTTCGTCGATGAGTTCGTCGCCCAGTACCAGAAACTCATTGTGTGGATGGCGTTGGTCAGCGGTGCCGGCGAAAGGAATTGTGAAAGGATCCGGGGTGGCGTATTGCCAAAAGTCGAAGCCTCCAATCTCAACGCCCCGTTTCCACCGTGCTTCAGTGAACTGATGATCGCCGTGTTTGTATAGTTGGTCCCCACCGACCAACTATTCGTCAGCACTGGAACCTCCAGCAAAGGCCCGGACTCGAAGTCGCCGTTGCGGACGTAATTGTATCCAGCACCCGCATTCGTCCCGGCCACGATGGCGATGTCATCGATGATAGCGCTGCCGAGTTCCGTGCCGAGGTAGATCAGCAACCGCATCTGGTTGCCCCCCGCGCCGGTGCCGATATTCCCGCCAAGACTGACAAAGCGCCATCCGTTGTTCGTTCGCGCCGGGGTGGATATCTCGGGCGAATAGACCGCGGGTGCAAACAGCGCCGTCCAGTTTCCGGGCCGCGCGTTCTCTTGCGCCGCGTCGATTAATTGCAAAGACGAACCCGTACCGTTCGCGTTCGTGCTCCACGGCGCGACGTTCTCGTAGCGCACGCGGTCCACGACGAGGTCGGGACAGTTTGTGGTCGTGCCCGGTTTGATCAGGCTCAGCGTCTCGCCATCCAGATCGAGCCGGCCGGGGAACAGTTGCTTCACTGGCACGGCGGAACCGTAGGCGGTCGTGAACGCGAGCAAGTCGGCGGCAACGACGAGGAAGCCGCGCGGCGCAATGATCGTGTTCTGCTCAAATGTCAGCCCCGTTCCATTCAGTCGCCAGTTCGCGAGGTCAAAGGCGGTGTTCGTAGAGAGGTTGGCAATCTCGACGTACTCCGCGCCCGGCACGAGCGGATGGAACATGATTTCGTTGATGACCAGTTTGCCCACGGGATCATCCACCGGCGCGGCAACGTTGATCGCGATGCTGTCACTAAAGTTCGTCAGCACGTTGCCTTGCGCGTCGAGCGCCTGGAGCACCAGCGCGTTCGTTCCCGCGGGCAACGCAAGCTGGATGCTCCAGTTCGTGACGCCGCTGAAGGTCGGATCGAACACTTCGCCGTTCACGCGGATGTAACGCACGTTGAGTGGAGCATTGCCGCCGAGCGTCACGAGGTTGGTGCTGGCGGTGAAATCGAGTCCGTTGCTGGTGAGAATGCTGAACACTGGCGACGAGGGGATCTGGCTTTGCACAAACGCCGCGCGGCTCGCGATGTAACTCGCGTAGCCCGCAATGCCGCTGTCACCGATCAGATTCGCGTAGTGGTTCGCCCAATAGGTCGCGTAGCCCGCGTTGTAGCAGGTGCCAATGAGGTCGAGCATGTGCGCGTAGTAGGCGCGCAGATTCGGCGGATACTCGATCAACTTGCGCAATCGATTCGTGCCGCCGAACGCGTCCGGCACGTTGCCCCAGAGCGAGGCACTGGTAGAGAGGTTGAAGGCTCGGTCCAAATCCCACGAGAGCGCGACGAGTCGGTCATCGTCAGGACGCTGATACATGCGGAAGTTGTGGTTGTAGAGCCGCGTGTAAACGTCGTCGTTGCCCACGAGTGATTCCATCGCCCAGCAACGCAGCCACTGGTCCACATCGAGCACTTGTCGAGTCTGCGCATCGAAGGTCGCGCCGTTCAGATCGAACGACTTCGCGGCAGCCATCATGAAGCTGAAGTCGTCCTTCGCGCGATTGTTTCGCACCTGAAAGTTCCAGCGATAGAACTCCTTGTCGTCACCGAGATCCTGAATGTCCGGCGCGCCGTTGTTGTGCGAGTAAGGGAAGTTCAGCTTCGGCGCCTCGGCGTTGCCGTTCACTGTGCCCGTCGGCGTGTAGAGCAACTCAAGGTTATAGACCGTGCCGCCCGAACCGTACTGCGTATCGAGCATCGTGTCGGTCGTGCGCGTCATCGAGAGGAAGCAGCGGCCCACGTCCTGCGCGCGTGGCGTGACGATGTGCGCCACGTCGTCGTAGCCCGCGACCACGCCCTTGCCGGCCTGGTTGAACAAGTGCTTGGCGAGGATCTCGCGCTTGCTCCCGCCGCGTTCGATGGAGATGGAATCGTGCGCGCCGCGGAATTTCCGATCAGGATCGAAGTCAATGCTCAGGCCCGTCTCCGTGTCGTTGTTGCGACCGAACGCACTGCCCTTCAGCCGCACGCCCACGTCGTAGAAGACCTCGCTCTCGTTGTAGAGCACCGTCGCGCCGAGCCGGTCATTGCTCATGCGGTTGGTGTTGAAATACATCGTGGCCGTGTCGGCGGCGGTCATGACGAAGCGGAAATTAAAATGCGGCGCGGCAGCGGCCAGACCGTCGTTGAAGATGAACATCGCGCGCGAGTTGGTGCCCTCGGCAGGGAATGTCGAGACGCCGCCCAAGGCATCGCGCCCCTCGACGTAGAACTGAATCTTCGTGCCTGCGACCTGTCCGGGAATCGTGCCGCGATATTGGTTGAAGGTCGGCGGTTGCGCGTTGAGCGACATCGGCGTGTTGTTCCAACTGCCGCCTTCGATGCGCCAGAAGAGCGTCATGCTGCTGATGCCCTGCGGGTCGTAGGCGTTGACACTCACCGTCACGGGCGCGCCGGCGTTTGGCACGACCGGCGAATGCGAAAGCGCCGAGTAGGTTGGCCCCGCGCTGGCGATGCGACGTGAGTTCACCGCGCCCGGCGTGCCGCCGCTCGACGGCACGCTCAACACCGTCGTGCGCTGCAACCATTTCAAGTAGAGCCGCGTGTTCAACAACCGCGAGCCGCCGAGCCATTTCGCGCGATAGGAGATTTCGTATTCGCGCCCCGGCACCACGGCGATGTTCGTGCCCGCGTGCTTGAAAGTTGTCTCGACGTGATTCTGCAACCAATCGGTCGGCCCGCTCGCCGCGACATGCAGCACCTTGTTGTTTGGATTTGTCGGATCGACTTCCACGCGCGTGCGGCCGTGCTGTCCGTGCGTGCCCTGCATGCGCCAGAACGCGGGCGACGAACCGATGGTGTCGCCCTGAAAGCTGCCGTTCTGGATCAACTGCTTCGTCACGCCGCCCGCGGAAAACTCCGTCACGCTCACGTCATCGATGAGCACGTCGCCAGCTTCGAGCAGGCCGAGCACGAACTCGTTCCAGATGTTGTAGCCGATGCTGTAGCCCTTGTTCGTCAACGCCACGCCACGATAGGTGATGGTCTCCCAGCCGGTCTTGCCCGACTCATCGCTTGCCGCCCATGACTCAGCGCGTCGCGCATCGGCGTAGGGATCAATCAGCTCCAAACTCGAACCGCCGCCCGCCGCGAGCGAAGGCCAGCGGCCGCCGCTGTAGTAACGCACTTCGCTGACGATGTGTTGCGCCGCGTCGCGCAGTTCGACGAGATCGGTGGACTTGCGCAGGTTGCCGCTGAAATTGCCCAGCACGGTCACGGCGGGATGCGCAGCCTGAAAAACCGCCGCGTTCTTCGCCACGACGAGATACGCGCCCGGCGCGAGCTGCGCGTTGGTCGGGAAGTTGTAACTCACGGCGTTGTTCAGGCTCCAACCGGCGAGGCTCACTGTGTTCGTGCCGCGATTAAACAGCTCGATCCATTGTTCATCGGAGCCGACGTAAATGTTCGAGGGATAACTCGGTGCGGCCTCGTACATGATTTCGTTGATCACAATGTCGCGATTGATGGCCACGACGTTGCTCGCGCCGAAACTCGCCGACGTCGCGCGCTGCCAACGGCCCACGCCATCCGGCGAGCGAGCGCGCAACTGGTTCTTCACCGTCGCGGCATCTACGAGCACGGTGGCGTTCGAGGTGAGCAGGAACACCTTGTCGTTCTGCGCGGGTGTGAAGCCGGTCAGCGCCGTGTCGAACACAACGAACGCGCCGGGGTTCAGCGTGCCGGCGGGCAAAGCAAAGTTCGTCGCGCCGTTGGTGGCGGTGGTTGCGAGCGTGAAGTTCGCCAGCGCCAGCGAACTGGTGCCGCGGTTGAAGAGTTCGATGCGCAGTGTCGCATTCGTGGCGGCGTCGAGTTCGTTGATGGCGAGTTCCGGTGTGCTGAAGGTTGGGAAGTTTGCCGCGCCCGGCGTGCCCCCAATGCGCGTGCTCGCCGTCCAATGGATTGGCTCAACGCTCGCGCTCAGCGGCGTGCGCTTGGCGAGTGTTGCGCCTGAGCCATCCGCGCCTTCCGGCCACGGCTGTTCGTCGCCGTAGGTCACTTCATCCATCATGCGACCGTCGTGGTTGCGCAGGATCAGCTTCTCGCCGCCGTTCGAGAGATTCGTCTGGAAAGGTCCGAACACTGAGGGAATGCCTGTGGTGTTGGTGAACACATTCACGTCACCGGCGATGACCACAAACGCGCCGCCGGGCACGATGGTGTTGCTCGGGAAGGTGAAGTGAACGCCGCCATCGAGCCGCCAGTTCGACAGGTCCACGTCTGCGCGCATGACATTCTGAAGTTCGATCCATTGCAGCGCCGGACTCTGGCCGGGGCCGGGGTGATACATCACTTCGTTGAACAGCACGACGGCATCGGCGGAGTTGCCGTTGTCCTGCGGCAACCACTCGAAGGGCGGCGGCGACTGCACGGCCTGCGGAGTGGTCACGTCGAGAACGGTCAGCAGCGCACCGGGCGTATTCGTCGCGCCGAAACTATTCGTGACGCGCACCGAGTAGGCCTCGGCATCCAGGAGCGTGGCGGCATTGATCGTGAACGTCGTGTTCGTCGCTCCGGCCAGCGGCGAAGCACCTTTGAACCATTGATATGCCAGCGGCCCAACGCCCGCCGCGTTCACGCTGAACGTCACCGGTTGCCCGATGAAACGCACCGCGTTCTGCGGCGGCGTGACGACGAGCACGGGCACCACAGACAGCAACGCAGGCGTGCTCGTAATCGCGCCGAAGACGTTCGTCACGATCAGCGTGTAAGATCCGGAATCCAACGCGGCGAACGAGGCGAAGTTGAGCGAAGAGTTGGTCGCGTTGGGGATGAGCACGCCGTCCTTGAACCACTGGTAGCTCAATGGCAGCGAACCGTTCACCACGGCGCTCAGCGCGCCCGCTTGCGTGATGTAGGCCGTGGTGTCAGCGGGCGCGGTTATGAATGACGGCGGCGTGCGCACGGCGAGCAAGGCGGTGGTGGAGTTCGTTCCGCCGTAGGGATTGTAGATGACGCAGCGGAAGGTCGCGTTGTTGTCGGCCAGCGTGACGGCGGGAATGGTGTAGGTCGCGTTGGTCGCGCCGGGAATGTTCGTGCCATTGCGCGTCCAGCGATAGAGTGCGTCGGCTGGATTCGAGAGCTGCACCGTGAAGTTCGCTGGCTGCCCTTCGTCGAGCGCGAGGTTTCCCGGCTGCTGTGAGATTGACGGCGGCGTTCCCGCCACCGCCGTGAGCCACGCCGCGTAATGCGCCGCAATCGCCGACGCCGGCAACGCTTCGCCGTAGACGGCGACTTCATCAATGCGCCCCGGCCACGCTTCCTGATTCGCCGGACCGCTCGCGCCGATTTGAAACGACCGTCCAATGCCCGCGCCCAGCGGAGCGTTCCAAGTCGCGATGACCGCGCCATTGAAATAAACCGTCACGAGACCCGCATCGAACACGTAGGCCACGTGCACGAGGTTGTTCAACATGCTCACCGGCGTGGTCACGCTGGGCGCGACGGAACCGTTCCAGATGAAGAGCTGATTGCCACCGGTGCCGCCGTGCAGGCTGTAGCGCACCGCTGGCGACTGCGAATCATCGCGCCCCGCGAAGAAGCACGGGTTGAAACCTGCCGTGGCTGTTTGATAGAGGAACATCTCCACCGTGCCCGACCCGTCGCTGAATTCGTAATCCGTTACCGAACCCAACGCCACCCGCGCGCCTTGCAGCGATTGCGCGCCTACCGTGCCCACCGCGGTGGAAAATGTCGCGCCCGTCAGCGTGCCGTTTTGCAGTGGCGCGATGCGATCCGTCGCGGTGGTGCCCGTGTCGCCGTCAAAGGGATAGAAACTCAGGAGTGACGGCTCGGCCTGCACGCCGGAGCGGTATTGAATGGAGTCGGCAAGCAGATGGTCAGCAGTCGCAGCCACCGACAGCCACGCGAGCACGGCAATGCTGCGTCGCCATCGGAAGAAATAGAATACGCGCGATGAACGATTCGCGTGGGGGTTCACCTGATGATTGGATCACAGATTCCATGACTTTGGAAGTGTTTGAATTGCTATTGCAAAAGGAGAGCCACCACACAACGCGATGTTGGTACGCGACCCCGATACTCGGGGGGGTGGGGCTAAGTTTACGACAACATGACCGGCTCATTCGCTCGCGCTTTACTCACCGCATCGCGCCAACGACTTGATCGATCACGCGCCGGCCACGTCATCTCCAGTATCCATCCGAGCCTTGGCGGACCGTGCCGATACAGAATTTCAGCGTTGAAACCCCGGCAAACGCGGTAGCGGGGGCAAAGCCGGGACGGGAGGCAGCGGAGGCAGTGCCAATCCGGCCACAACTCGATTATGGCGGCGGCGTGGTTCACAATGCGGCGTGATGCAGACTGGCGGCGGCGGACAATGCGCGACAGGTGGGCGCACACAGACGACGGGCGGGGGGACGACCACGCGGACCGGCTTCAAACAATCCGGCGCGGGTATTCCAATGTTCACCGAGACAAGTGGCAGTCCGACGTGCAGGGAGAAGCCGCCGGCATTCGCCGAGGCCACCAGGCCGAGCACCGCCACAAGTGTTCCGATCAGAGTTGTTCTTTTCATGTTTTGCCTTTCGCTGGTCGTTCGACCGGCGGGGTTGCGATTTATTCGGCAGGTGCTTATTGATATTCCCAAGCCGGACATCGCCGGCCCATTGAAGCCATGAACAGCGAGCCAGCCGGACCCAGCAGCCCCCGCCGTCGCCGGCGCATTCCGCGCTCGTTCAAGGAGCTCACGCCTAGCAATCACTTCAATCCGCGCACGTTTTTTCTCGAGATGGTCTGGAAGGCTTGGCTCACGCCGCGCCACGGCGAGCACCGGCCGCTTCATTTTCCCAAGCTCCAGCGCGGCAAGGTCGCCATCACCTGGATCGGACACGCCTCGTTTCTGGTGCAGTTCAACGACCTGAACGTGCTGATCGATCCGAATTTCGCGAACTGGCTTTTCCTGCTCAAACGAATCAAGCGCGCGGGCTGCCGCATCGAGGACCTGCCGCCCATCGACCTGGTGCTGCTGACACATGCGCACTTCGACCATTTCCACAAGCCGACGCTGCGCCGGTTGCCGTCGCCGCAGATCGGCGTGATGCCGTGGCGGGTCGGCGATCTCGCGCGCAACCTCGGGTTTGGGCGGATTGTGGAGTTGCAGACGTGGGAGAGTTTCTCGCACGGCGATTGGAAGGTGACGTTGACGCCGTGCAAACACTGGGGGGCGCGGACGCTGCACGACGAGCACCGGGGTTACGGCGGTTTCGTGCTCGAACACCAGGGCCGGCGCATTTACCACGCGGGCGATAGCGCCTACTTCGACGGCTTCAAGGAGATCGGCCGGCAACTGAAGCCCGAGATCGCATTGCTGCCCATCGGCGCGTATTTCCCGGACTCATTCCGCAACGTCCACATGGGGCCGGACGAGGCAGTGAAGGTGTTCAAAGACGTCGGGGCGCGGTGGCTGGTGCCGATGCACTTCGGGGCGTTCAAGCTTTCGTTTGAGGACATGGCCGAACCGCCGCGCTGGTTGCGCGAAATCGCCGAGCGCGACGGCATCGCGCACCACATCAAGATACTCGAGGAAGGCGTGCCGGAGGTGTTCTGATCCCGAGCGTCGAAGCGGAAACAGGCGGTGGAAAAACGCAGCGTTGTGCCGAAGTTTATTCCGGCGCCGCAACAGCGGGAATCTCACCGTTGCAGCAACTCCGCCACATCCACGGCGGCATCAGGGAAGGCCAGCGGACAGGCTTGATCGCCAGTTTGGAGAATGGTCTTGGAACCGTAGCCGTTGAATTGCGGCTCGCGATAAACCTCCACGGTGAGCTCATTGAGATTCACGATCCACACTTCCGGAATGCCCGCGCGCCCGTAGGCGGGGAGTTTGTCCGCCTGATCCGTCTCCAAGGTGGAATCCGAAATCTCGACGAGCAGGAAAACATCCGCAGGCTGCGGATGGCGCCGGCGGTAGAAGTCCTTGGCTGGCTTGAGCAGCATGATGTCCGGCTGCGGCTCGGAATGTTCCCCCAAACTCAGCGGGTCTTGCACCGACGCGACCCAGCGGCCGCGAGCGGCGCTGGTAAAAACTTTGTTCAAGAACTTGGCGACTCCGCCGTGAAAGGGACCGATGGGTGACATGTCGATGATCTTTCCATCGAGCAGTTCCACCCGCGTGTCGGGACGCAGCACGCCCGTCTCCGCCATGCGGTGATAGTCCTGCACGCTGAAGCGATGGTGTGTCTGAACCGGCATGGGCCGAATCTGCCCGCTCAGGCCGGCGTTTGCAATCCGACCTTATCCGCCACCTGGGCCACGTCTTTGTCGCCGCGGCCGGAGAGATTCACGATGAGAATCTGGTCTTTGGCCATCCTGGGCGCGCGTTCGAGGCACGCGGCCACGGCATGAGCGCTTTCCAACGCCGGGATGATACCCTCCAATCGCGCAAGCTTCTGAAAGGCGTTCAAGGCCTGTTCATCCGTGGCGTAGCCGTACTCCACGCGATTTTGGTCATGGAGAAAGGCGTGCTCGGGACCGACGGCGGCATAATCTAGCCCGGCGGACACCGAGTGGGTCAGTTGAATCTGCCCGTTGTCATCCTGCAAAATGTAGCTGAGCGTTCCTAGCAAGACGCCAAGCGAACCGCCGTGAAAGCGAGCCGCGTGCTGCTCGGGCTTGATGCCGAGACCGCCCGCCTCGACGCCGAGCATCTTTACACCCGCGTCATCCAGAAACGGATAGAACAGGCCGATGGCGTTCGAGCCACCGCCGACACAGGCGATGAGCAGGTCGGGTAGGCGCTTCTCCTTCTCCAGAATCTGCCGACGCGCTTCGTCGCCGATGACACGTTGGAAGTTCCGTACCATCACCGGATAAGGATGCGCGCCGTAGGCGGTGCCAAGGATGTAATGCGTGCCACGGACGTTCGTGACCCAGTCGCGCATCGCCTCATTCACGGCCTCCTTCAAGGTCTTCTGGCCCGCATGAACCGGCACCACCTCGGCCCCAAGCATCTGCATGCGGAAAACATTGAGGCGCTGACGCTCGCAATCGACGGCGCCCATGTAGATCACACACTTCAGGCCGAACATGGCACTCACCGTGGCGGTGGCCACGCCGTGTTGGCCGGCACCGGTCTCGGCGATGATGCGCGTCTTGCCCATGCGTTTCGCGAGGAGGATTTGCCCCATCGCGTTGTTGATCTTGTGCGCGCCGGTGTGGAGGAGATCCTCGCGCTTGAGATAGACCCTCGGCCCGCCCAGTTCGCGGGTCAGCCGCTCGGCAAAATAGAGCGGCGTGGGCCGCCCGCAGAACTCGCGCAAATAGTAATTCAACTCGCGTTGGAACTCCGGATCCTGCTGCGCGCGGAAATACTCCTGCTCCAGTTGCTGCAACGGGTGCATCAGCGTCTCGGGCACGTATCGCCCGCCGTACGGGCCGAAATGCCCGCGTGCATCTGGAAGCTGTTCGCTCACGACTGAACTCATGGCCGCAGCGTACCGGGCGGCAGGTGGAGTGGGAAGAATCGAGTTCGTGTGTCCAGGCAGATTCACTTTGGCAATCGACGGCTATTGCACAAGAATTCACACCCATGAGTGACATCATCTATCCGCGCAGTCCGCGCGAGCAAATGGACGGCTGGTACCACCTGCCGCGTTTCATCGACAAAATCCGCCTGCATCTGGCCGGCAGACTTCATCCTGACTACCAGGACAACTTCACCAAAGGTTTCGACGGCGCATGGCTGAAGGCCGCGGGCGTCGAGGCTGCCCTGGTCATCGAAGCAGTGAAGAAGTCCGTCACCGACGGCGAGGTTTGCGATTGGGTGCGACGCAATGTGAAGAAGAGCCAGGCGGACAAAGCAAAATTCAACGAAGGCGTGGTCAACTACGGCCGCGAAGGCGACGAACTGAAAGCGCGGTTGAAGATGCGTAAGGACAACGCCGGCCTCGGACATCGGGACGACATCCAGACGTTCTTCGACTTCATCGACGCGGACGAAAAGCGGTTCTGAACAGGCGGCAGTGAACTGCACACCGGGCCGGGACGTGGACGAGCAGTCCCGGCCGGTGCCTTGAACAACAAAAGAGCCGGGCTTTCGCCCGGCTCTTCGTGTAATTCCTGGTAGCCTGCTTATGGGCAGGACAAGCGGTAAAACCGAGTGGCTCCGGGCGTGAACGGCACTCCATTCACCCGGGCTGAAGGAACCCAAACGGTGCCGCCACTGGGCGTCACGAGTGCGCTGGTTTCCTCCAGTGTGGCGGCCCCACTCCAGCTCAGGGTGATTTGCCCCGTCCCACTATCGTAAGAGACCTTCAAGGTCGGGCAGCTGGCCGCAAAGGTGGTGACAAACGCTTCAAGCTGCATACCCCAGTCGATATCCGAACTGGTCATGGAGTTCTGATGAACCTCGGCAGCGATGAGGTTGTTGCCCTGCACAAAGCCCGTGATGTTCGACACCACCAGCACGTTCTCGGTCGAGCCTGCCACGGCGAAGTTGGTGTAGGTCGTCGGGTTCGTCAGGTTGAAGAACATCTGAGCAGCACCGTTGACGTAAACTGCCGCACCGTCATCAATGTAATAACGGGCGTAGAGAACATTCCCGGCCGCGTTCGGGTCGAAGTTGCTGATGTTAGCGCTGCCGCGGAAATAGATGGTTACGTTCGTGCCGCCAAGGCCGCCGCCGACGCCGTTGGTGAGCGAGAGCACGGTGTTCGTGCCGTTGCCACCAGCGATGTTGGTGAAGGTCGTCAACACGTTGACCGAGTCCTCGAAGCCGAGAATGCCGTTCCCGGAGAGCCACCCGCTGTCGTCATAGGCCAGCCCGTAAAAGGCCGTGCCCTGATCGCTGCCGTTCTCGAGGTACTTCCATGTATGGCTGAATGGGAAGATCACGATGGTTTGGACGAGATCGCGGGAACTGGGCGTGACCGGGTTCGCCGCGAACGAGCGATCCACCAGGTTGACGGTGTCCACCGTGTAGTTCTGGCCTACCACGACCGGGTCAGTGTGAAGCAACACGTTGGTATTGTTGACCAAGGTGGCGGAATGGACGGTCAGGGGGCCGCCACCGGCACGGAGATGAACATTGTAGTTGGCCGTGTTCTCCGCCGAAAGCTGCACCAGCGGCTCGCTGAAGGTCAGCGTGATGTTCGTCGCGTTCGTCGCGGAAAGGGCGGAGATAAAGACCGGGGCGGTGTTGTCCGCCGTCACCGTGACCACGGCAACCGTGCTGGTGGCCATGCCCAAGGAATTGGAAGCAAACAGTGTGTAGCTCCCCGCATCGGTCGGAAGGGCCGCCGCCACCACCAAGGAATCAGCCGTCTGGCCCAGCAGATCGGCACCGTTTTTGCGCCATTGAACAGTCAGCGGGAGCGCGCCGTCGGCACCGCCGGTGAGGGTGAAAGGCTGGCCTTCGATTACATTCGTCGAGGCGATCGGATTGGCAATGATCGTCGCCGGGCCGGCCGGAAAGCGGACGACATCCAGTGTTAGTTCGGCGGCCATTTCGCTATCGGAGCTTGTCGCACCACTCTGAATGACCACGACGGCAATTACGTTGTCACCGACGACGACATTGGTCACCGGAAGCGTAAGGTAGCCGGAGATCGGAGTCGGGTCCGCCGCATTGGCGGCCGCTCGCGTAGTCACACTGAGCACACCGGCGCCGACGTTGAAGCGGCCAGCTTCCTGCCCATTAATGTAAACCACCGCACCATCCTCGAAGACGTGGCGCAGGCGAAGTGTGGCCGTGGCGGGCAGGAACGAAGGCATCGTGAAATGGCGCCGGTAGAACTGCGGAGCGCTGTCGTTGATTGGGTAGGTGGCCGTACGAATCGGCACTCCGTTCGCGGAAGCATCACGGCCCAAGCCACCTTGGCCGGTGGGCCAGAGGGAATCGTCAAAGGCAGTGGCTTCCCAGCCGGTGCCGAAGAGATTGGTCTCGGTACTGTAGCTCCAGACGTTGTTCGGGCCGTTGAAATCGATCAACTCGACAACCTGCCGGAGCGCGATATTCGTTTCGGCGAGGATGTTGTTCTGCGAGGAACCGTCCGTAATTGAATCGCCGCTGGAAACGGTGAGGGTGTAATTCTCACCAATGGTGCGCGCGTCCGTGGTCAAGGTGACGTTGGTCCCGTTGGCCAGCACCGCGCTGATGACGTTGAGGGAGCCGCCACCGGCCGCGTTGAGGGCATAGTTCAGCGATTCCTGCGCCGAAGTGGCCTCCATCGGTTCCGAGTAAGTTATGGTGATGGTGGTCAGGTCCGGATTGCCAACGGCTCCGATGACGACCGGTGCAATGGTGTCCGGGTTCACGGTCAATGTGGCAACCGTGCTGGTGGCCTGGCAGATGGAATTAGAAACTGTGGCGTAAAACTTGGCACCGTTGTCAGCCGGATACGCCGCACTGGAGAAGGAATAGGTGGCGGCGTTGGCCCCAAGAATTTCGTTGTAGCTCGCGCCACCATTGTCACTGCGATACCAGCGAATATTTTGCGGCGTGCCGGTGGCAATCATGCTGAAGCTGACTGCGCCGCGCTCGGCCACCGTGAGGTTTTGCGGGCCGCTGTCAAAGCCCACGCAGGTGTCCACCATGCCGGTGAAAACGACGTTGTCGATCGAGTTCGTGCCGTCGGGGTTGGTGGCGGTGTTGTCATCCACCCACATGATATACATGTCAGTTCCATCCGCCCAGTTTACAGGCAGAATGGCACTCACCGTGTTGCTGGGCACACCGAGGCCGACGGTGAATTGTGGAATAAACGTCCAGGAACCCGGCGCCCCGCTGGTGCTGTAGTAAGCGCGCAGGCCCGGCACCTCCGTGTCTTCGGATCCGCCCGTCGGAACGCCCCCGTGAAGGTTGTACATGTATTGCACTCCCAGGCCAGTCATGGTGCCTCCAGACGTATTACGCAGGGTGGCCTTGAGCACGTTGGCAGCAACCGACGTCGGCTGGAGCACGACAAGCCCGGAATCAGACTTGTGGCGGGTTCTCGCGTTTGCAGCAAAGCCACCGGTAAAAGCCGGCAAGGCCTCATTCACAGTTGTGTGGTCCACGTTTTGCGCGGCTGCATCGACTGCCGCGGGATTCGCCAGGCCGCCAGCACCGCCACCTTGCAGACCAAATCCAGGTGTGTTGGTGGAAGTGGACCATTCCGACGCGGGCGGAGTGGCGCTGAAATCGATGGTTGGATTGACGCCGAGATTGACAGAAATCTGGGCTTGTGTGGAAACCGCGCCAACGAGTAGAGCGGCCAACGGGAGTGTCGTGGCGACACCACGTTTGAGATGCGTGAACATTCTTTTCATAATTGAACCGAAAGTTTGTGCTTGGGTCTGGGAACGCGAGATACCTACGCCCGCACGGGCTGAATGGCAATTCATTTTTCCGCGAACCCTCCCATCCGCGTTCAACGCGTGGCCGCCCGATCAACAGGTCGGCGGCGGGGCGGGCGCTTGACAATGCGGAAACATTTCGGTGAAGAATACGCCACTGTCCTGCCGCCATGAACGCAGTCATCCGATGGATGCTGCGGCGATGGCGTCAGGGTCGGAAATCAGTTGATGAATCGCGACTGGAAATCGAGTGTGCCGGGTCGTCCGGCTCGAATTGCCGCTGGCAGCGGCTTCAATCGTGGTGTTGACAGCAGAAACGATTTCCGTAGCCTCCGCACCCTCAACCCGAAGAACTTGACTCGTTTGCAATGAATAACTGGTGGGATTCCGTCTTTTACGGACTGGCGCACGGCGATTACGGCGTGGCGCCCACAAACTTTCCGGCCATGGCGCTGGGCTTGTTGCTGGCATTCGCCATGGGCCACATCATTGCGTGGGTTTACATGCTCACACACTCGGGGTTGTCCTACTCGCGCTCGTTTGTGAACTCCCTCGTCGTCATGCCCACGATTGTGGCGCTGGTGATGAATGTCCTTTCCAACAACCTCATCACCGCGTTCGGCATGATGGCGGTATTCGCAATCGTCCGGTTCCGCAACATTCTCCGTGACACCCTTGACACGACCTACGTGCTGACGGTGCTGGTCGTGGGTCTGGCCTGCGGTTCGCAGAAATTCACCACTGCGCTCATCGGCTCGGGGATGATGGCGCTTGGCATGATGTATTTGTGGACCACCGCCTTCGGAAGCCGGCACCGCTACGATGTGATCGTGAACCTGCATTGGGCGCGACCGTTGGCAGACCTGCAGAACTTGACGCGCCTGTTGAGCCGGCATAGCCGCCGGTCGTTGTGCGCCAGCCAACGGTCGCACGAAGGCTATGAGGGAACGGATCTTTCTTACCGTCTCCTGCTGCGCGACCCGGCCCGGATCGAGGAGCTTCTCACGGAACTGCGCGCCACCAATGGCGTCTCGCGCGTGACCAGCATGCAGGCGGAAGATGAATCGGAGATTTGAAGCATGGAACCCATGACCCCCATTCCCACGCCGCCCGCGTTGCGCTGGCGTGAGTTTCGCATCCAGGCGCTCCCGCTCCTGACTTTCATCGCCGTCCTCTGCGTGGTCGGCGTGCTCTGGAGCCGCTACGTGATGCCGTCAAACGTAGTCGCCGAGGTCGAGGCCGTCCGCGCCAACATTCTCAGTCCCGCCGTCGGCACGCTGAAGGAATTGAAGGTGGCCCGATTCCAGCGCGTGACCAAGGGGCAGGAGATCGCCGTGATCAGCACGATGGACGGCGACACGCTCAAGACGGAGATCGCGGCGGTTCAAGCCGACTTGCGCGTGCTCAAGGCCCGGATGCAACTCGACATCGACCGCAATGAGAAATCCTATCAGGACACCCGGCTCGATTACCTCAAGGAACGCGTCGAGCTGGCTGTGCAAAAGGCCAACCTCAAGTATTACGAGTCCGAGGTTGCCCGCCAGCGTCCGCTCCTGACGAACACGCCCCCGCTGGTGAGCCTCACGGAGTTTGAGTGGTTCCTGCGCGAGGCCGAAGCCACGCGCGTCAATGTCGAGGAAAGCGAGCGCTACCTGGCCGAGAAGGAGAAGACCCTGCCCAAGCTGATTCCCAACGCGACCGATCTCGCCAACGATCCGATTGCCGAGGCAATTCGTGCGCAGGAGGAAAAGCTCCGCATCGCCAGCGAGCCTGTCGTGATCAAAGCGCCATTTGACGGCATGGTCACGGTCGTCACCGCCTTCACCGGCCAGCGACTCACTGAAGGTCTGCCCTTGGTCGTCATCAGCGCCATGACCGCCGAGCGGATCATTGGCTATGTGAAGCAGCCTGTAACCGTGAAGCCAAAGGCTGGTGACGTGGTCCAAATCCGCCGCCGCGCTTTCCAACGCGAGGCGGCCGCTTCCACCATTCTTGAGGTGGGCGCCCAGTTCGAGCCGATGCCGGCGACCTTGATCGCACCAGATGTGCGCGCTGGTCGTGACGTGGGCCTGCCCTTCGTGGTGAAACTTCCGGCCGGCATGAATCTCATGCCCGGCGAGGCTGTTGACGTGATCCTCGATCCCCGGCTGGCGCGGACGCAATAAGCGCGCGTCGCTTCCGATCAAGGCTTTCAAAAGGCGTCCATCTGGACGCCTTTTTTCTTCCTGTTCCGTCCCGGCTGCGCCAACTTCGCCGCAACCCGGCGATTCGACATGACGCGGCTAAACCAACTGATTTTCGGCGGAACCTACAGCCCGGAACAATGGCCTGAATCGGTCTGGCGCGAAGACATGGACCTGATGCGGCGCGCGGGCGTCAATTGTGTCGCCATCGGCGCATCGGCGTGGCCGTGGCTCCAGCCCGAAGCAGGGACCATTGATTTTGAGCGTCTGGATCGCGCCATTTCGCTGCTCCACGAAAACGAGATTTCCCTGATCATCGCCACCGGAACAGCCACGCCTCCCGCGTGGCTCTTCCTCGCCCACCCAGACTCTGTTCCGGTGAGCGGCACGCGCCAGCATCCCTGCCCGAACAGCGGCGATTACCGCCAGCACGCCAACGAACTGGTCCGCCAGCTTGCCACGCGCTACGGGCGGCATCCGGCGCTGGCAGCCTGGATGATCGACCGCGGATTCGACCAGGCTCTGGCGCCGTGTGTCTGCGCGCGCTGCGGAAGGCAATTCCGGCGCTGGCTTCAAAACAAATACGGCGCTCTTGAGAACCTCGCATCACACTGGGGCCGCAGCATTGGCGACTGGGAGGAAATTCTCCCGCCCCAGGCCGCTCCCGCGCTGGCCTGCCCGGCGCAACAACTCGACTTCCACCGCTTCACCAGTGACGCCGTGCTCGCCGGATTGCTGGCGGAGAAAGAAATCCTGCGCGCGGCCACGCCAGATGTTCCGGTGACCACGAACTTCACGCTCGAGCACGGTTTCCCGCGCGTGTCCGACGCGTGGGCCTTCGCCCGGCAGGTGGATTTCATCACACTGGACCTGGTGGCGGACTCCCACCACAACACGCCAGTCGATCTCGCGATGCAACTCGACCTGCATCGCGGCCTCGCCGCAGACCGGCCATGGCTGGTGAGGCAACCGCCCTGCCATGGCCGCGGCATTCCGAAGCGGCCCGGGCAGTTGCGCCTGCTCACCAGCCAGGCGCTGGCTCACGGGGCGGATGGCGCGTTGTTCTCCGAGTGGCGCGCTCCGATCACCGGGCCCGGGAAGTTCCGCTCCGCGCTCGTTCCGCACGGCGGCCCCGCCATGCGCCTGCACGGGGAGGCCGCGCAACTTGGCGGTGAGCTCCGGTCCCTTGCGACCATCCGCGACACAAAGACCCTGTCGGAGGTGGCGCTGGTGGTGGACTGGGAAAGCCTGTGGGCGCTCGACCTCGAGTCGCGGCCAATCCGGCTGGATTACGCCGAGATTCTACGCGCCTGCTACCACGCGCTCGTCGAGCCGGACATGGCGATCGACTTCATCCCACCGGACGCCGATTTATCGCGTTACAAGCTGGTGGTCGCGCCGGGCCTGCATCTGGTCCGGCCCGGCATGGCGGAGAACTTCGAGGCATTCGTGAAGCGCGGAGGCACCTTCGTCACCACGTTCTTCAGCGGCATGGTTGATGGCAGCGACCGCGTCTTTCAAGGGGGGCATCCCGCGCCGTTTCGCCGGTTGCTTGGCCTACAGGTCGAGGAATTCGACCCGGTGCCGCACGGCCAGGTGCGCCATCTCCGCACCGCGCAGCGCGCCGCCAAATGCTCCCTTTGGGTGGACACCATCGCGCTCGAAAGCGCCGAGGTCGTGGCCACCTTCACCGAGGGTTTCCAATCCCTCCGGCCCGCCATTACGCGCAACGCCGTCGGGCGCGGGCTGGCCTATTACGTCGGCTCGCTGCCGGAGCCGGCGTTTCTCCGCCCCTTCTTCGCCGAGTTGTGCGCCGACTCCGGTGTCCGCGAGCCGCTGCGCGCCCCGTCGGGCATCGAGGCCGTGACACGGTCCGGCCCGGCTGGCGAATTCCTCTTCCTGCTCAACCACGACGCCGTCATTCACTCCGTGGACATCGGCCCGCGACCGCGCCGCGATCTGCTGACCGGCGAAAACGTCGAGGGTCAATGCAGCGTGCTCCCCTGCGGCGTGCGGGTGCTGGTCCCGGCCACCGAGTGAAAAACACCGCGCCCGCGGAGTAATGCCTTCCCAAACCGGAACGCCCCGGATAATCCTACGTCGTGCCACTGAACGAGGGAGAGTTGGTTTTGCGCGGCATACCGGTTTCGCCGGGTGTGTGCCGAGGCAAGATCCTTGTCCTTCACGATGAAAGCGTCCGGGAGGTGCCCCGTTACGCCATCGCGGCGGACGACATTCCCAACCAGCTCAACCGCCTCGAACAGGCCATCCTGCTCACGCAAAAACAGCTTCGCGAGGTGCAGGACAAGGTCACCGCAGGCATCGGCGCGCAGGACGCAAGCATCTTCGACGCACACCTCCTGCTGCTCGAGGATCCGACTTTGCTCGAGGAGGTCAGCCGTTTCCTCGAACAGGAGAAGCTGAACATCGAGCATGCCTTCGCCACCGTGGCCGAGAAATACGTCAACACCCTGGCGGCGCTCGACGACCCTTACCTCAGCGAACGCGCCGCCGACCTGCGCGACGTGACGCAACGCGTGCTGCACAACCTGCTTGGCACGCACAAGGATCCCGGCCTGCACCTTCTTGACGAGCCGTGCATCATCGTCAGCCACGACCTTGCCCCGTCCGTCACCGCCACCCTCGACCGGAACCGCGTGCTCGGGTTCGCCACCGATGTCGGCGGCAAAACTTCCCACACGGCCATCATGGCCCGCTCGCTGCGCATCCCAGCGGCGGTGGGATTGGGGAACGTCAGCCGTGAACTGCACACCGGACAGTACGCCCTGCTCGACGGCTACCACGGCCAGCTCATCGTCAACCCGACCGAGCAGACGCTCTTCGAATACGGCCAGTTGGTCCGCCGCAAGACCTCGCTCCAGCAACGCCTGCGCGAGACCATTGACCTCCCGGCCATCACTCTCGACGGCGTCCGCATCACCCTTTCAGCGAACATCGAACACGCCGAGGACGCTGAAGCGGTCAAATCCAGCGGCGCCGAGGGTGTGGGTTTGTTCCGTACCGAATACCTGTTCATCGATCGCGACACGTTGCCAAGCGAGGACGAGCAATACCGCGCCTACCATTCCGTGGCTGCGGCGCTCAAACCTGCGCCGGTCATCATTCGCACGCTCGACCTGGGTGGCGACAAATTCATGTCGCACCTTGATGTGCCGCAGGAAATGAACCCGTTCCTCGGTTGGCGCGCCATCCGCTTCTGCCTTCACGAAAAGGACATTTTCCGTACGCAGCTTCGCGCCATCCTCCGCGCCAGTGCCGAGGGGAACATCAAGATGATGTACCCGATGATCTCGGGCCTGGACGAACTCATGCAGGCCAACGCCCTCGTGGACGCCTGCCGCGACGAGCTTCGCGCCGCAGGCACGCCCTTCGATCCTAACCTCGACATCGGCGTGATGATCGAAATCCCCTCGGCCGCGCTCACCGCCGGCTCTCTCGGCCGCCGCGCGCGTTTCTTCAGCATTGGAACCAACGACCTGATCCAATATTCGCTGGCCGTGGACCGGTTGAACGAGAAGATCGCGCACCTCTACGAGCCGACCAATCCCGCCATCCTGCGCCTCATCAAGCTCACCACCGAGGCCGCCCGGGCGAACAACATCTGGACCGGCGTGTGCGGCGAAATGGCCGGCGACCCGGTGATGATCCCGCTCCTCATCGGGCTGGGCGTGGACGAGCTTAGCGTCGCGCCGCAGTCTGTACCGCAAATCAAGCACCTCATCCGCCGCCTCAAGATGAGCGAGGCACGGGAGCTCGCCGCGGCTGCCCTCGAAAGCGAATCAAGCGTCGAGATTCTCGAGCGCGCCCAACGCCTGGTGCGCTCCGTGGATCCGGGCCTTTTCGAGCAATAGGCTTGCCCGGCCGCCGTCTTCCGCCGAAAAAGACCGCGCATGAAAGTCATCATTCTCGCGGCCGGCTACGCCACGCGCCTCTATCCGCTCACCCTTACGCAGCCCAAGCCGCTGCTCGATGTCGCAGGCAAGCCCATGATCGAGCACGTTCTCGACAACTTGGCGCCCATTCCCGGCATTGACCGAATCTTCGTGGTGACCAACGCCAAGTTCGCCACCCACTTCCAGCAATGGGCCGATCATTATCGCGCCACCAAGTCCCGCCTCGATTTCACCATCGTCAATGACGGCTCCACCGATGACTCGAACAAGCTCGGCGCCATTGGTGACCTGCATCTCGTCCTGACCAGCCAGGGCGTGGACGACGATGTCATTGTGGTGGCCGGCGACAATTTGTTCAGCCACGATCTCGCCGATTTCGGTCGCGCCTGCCGCGAATTGAAGGCGCCGGTGCTGGGCGTGTACGACGTGGGCAATCTGGAGGAGATCAAGAAATACAACGCCATCACCCTCTCAGTGGACGGCCGGATCACTTTCTTCGAGGAGAAGCCGAAGCAGCCGCAAAGCACCCTGACCGGCATCGCGCTTTATTACTATCCCAAGACCTCGCTGCCGCTGATTCACCAATACGTTGCCGAGAAGAACAACCCGGACCAGCCGGGCAGGCTCGTGCAATGGCTTTATCCTCGCACGCCCTTCTTCACCTGGCGCGTGCCCGGCCTTTGGTACGACATCGGTTCCAAGGAGAACCTAGAGGAGGCCAACCGGATCTTCGCCAACCTGCCGAAGTGAGTTCCTGACCCGGTCAACGCTCGAAGAAGCGGAACCAAGTGATCCGCGCAGCACGCCGCGGTTTGATCGCAGGCTTCGGTGCCCGGAATCAACTCAACCGCATTGGCATCACCACGTAAAGGAATGGCCCGTTGATCTTGAGCACGCCGGGGCTGAGTTCGTCGATCAACTCGATGAACACCTCGTCGTTCTCCAGCGCGGTCAACGGTTCAATCACGTAGGCGGGATTGAACGCGATTGCCATGTCCTTGCCCTTGTAGTTGATGGCCAGCGTTTCGCGGGCCTCGCCCACGTCCGGGGCGTTCGCGGTGATGGCGAGATTGTTCTTCGTGAAGGCCAGCTTCACCGAGTTCTGCTTCTCGCTGGTCATGATTTCCGCGCGGCGCAGGGCGTGGAGAAGCTCCTCGCGCGGGATGGAAATCCGCTCCTTGGTCTCGGCTGGAATGACCTGCCGGTAGTTCGGGTAATTGCCTTCGATCAACTTGCTGATGATCAACGCGCCGCCGCCCTTTTCATCCTTCAGCGAGAAAGCCGCCTGATTATCGGTGAAATTGATTTCCACATTCCCGGCCCCCGCCAGAAGACGCGACAATTCGTTCACCGTCTTGGCCGGAACAATGAATTCGCCCTGGCTTTGCTCGGGTATGTCCACTTCCTCGTCTACCAACGCCAGCCGACGACCGTCGGTGGCCACCATGGTCATCTTGTGATCCTTGAGGCTGATGAAGATGCCGTTCAACACGTAGCGGGACTCATCCGTGGAAATGGCGAACGAGGTCTTCCGCATCATGCTGCGAATCTTCTCTTGCGGCATTGTCACGCGCCGCTCGTCCTTGAACTTCCCTATCGGCGGGAACTCTTCCGCCGCCAGACCGCGAATCTTGAAGAACGACGACCCGGATCGGATGCTGGTCACGTTCTTGTCGTCCGTCTCCAGCTCGATGTCTCCCACCGTCAATTCGCGCACGATCCCGAAGAGCTTCTTCACCGGGATGGTCGTGGCACCACCCTGCTTGACCGTCGCTTCCACGGAGCAAGAGATCGTCACGTCCAGATCCGTGGCCGTGAACTCCACGCGTCCCTCCTCCGCGCGCACCAGCACATTCGACAAAATCGGCAGCGTCGTCCGGGTGCTGACGATGTTCTGCAC
>CAYQWK010000047.1:0-21809 GCA_964420805.1 uncultured Bifidobacteriaceae bacterium
AAGGCCATCACCAGACCCGCCATCAAAAGGAGACTACAGACCGGCCGGCCTTGGCGCGCAGGTTGGGATTCGGCGGGCATGGGAGCAATCTTACCGCCGTTCAACGGCCCTTGTCCTTGTTTCGCACCACCACAATGGCGTTGCCAGAAGGACGCTCTGAACCGCGCTGCGAAGGGTTGTTGACGATCTTGCCGTTGACCCAGGTCGTGCATGATCCGCCACCGTCGAGGTTCAACGCATAGTCACATTGGAGCTTCACGAAGTAGTCGGCCAACTCGGCCAGCGTCATGCCCATCGAGTGGCGCGGCTGCCGGCCGTCGGCTTGCACGAAGTAGAAGAACTTGTCGTTCCAACCCATGGCCGTGCGCGGATTCCGCAGGTCGAAGCCCGGAAAATCCCGGTCCGTCCGCGCCTTACCTCCGCGCACCAGCGTCGGCCCGCCGCCCAGCGCGAGCGTCGCGCCAGTGAGGTCCGGCGCTGTGGCAGTGGAAACCGTCAGCACCACACCCTGCGTGAGTGATGAGAACTGACGGGCCATGCGCGCATCGAGCGACAACACCAACTCATCCGCGTTGAGCTTCGAGTAGCCGTCCTTGTTCACGCTCTTCACGCGCGCGGCCAAAACCTGTCCGATGCGCAACGGAAGCCACGCGCCATTCCCGGCCCGTTCGAGTATGTACTCGAGGCCGCGCATTCGCGTGGTCGGCCCGGCGGTCCTGGTGAACAGCACCGCGCGGCTCGCAGTTTCCGGCGTTTCGTTCAGACCGAACGGAACCACCTTCCCGTCCGGCAACTTGATCTCGAATTTCGCCGTGGCGTTGGTGAGATGCGGCTGGCCACTGGCATCAAGATAGAAGAAGGCGCGGTCCGGGCCGGGCGCGCTGACCAGTTCTCCGCCGGGCAGAATCTGCAGGTTCATCGGATCACCCGCAAACGGCGGCTCCATGAAGAAGAAATCCCCGTTGATGCCTGCCAGCGGCTCGAAGCCGGCGCGTTTGGTGAACGAAACCTGTTCCGACAACACGGCCAGCCCAATCTGCCGGTCACCGCCCAGCGTAGTGTGCAATTCGAGATCCTTCTGCGAGCGGTCGATCTTCACCACATGCACGGCCAGTGGCAGCCGCGGATTCAGGTCGCACGAATACTCGACGCCCGGCCCGCGCCACAGCGGCTCCTTTGCCGCAGCCCGAACCGTTTCCGCGACCGCGAAAAACAAGGCGGCCGCGAAAAGGCATAATAGCAACGCGCCAGGGCGGCGCTTAGCGAATCGACAAAGGTGCGCGGTGGTCATCGTTGGCAGGTTCACCGGCAACACCGCGATTGCGCAACGGCTTTTTCCCGGGGCCATTCCCGCCGGCCCGGAAGCCGCCTGCGTCCGCATGGAATCGAGTGGGTTCATTTTTCAGCCCGTTGTCCGGTCGGCCGCATCGTGAAGACCACGCACACCAGCACCATCAACGTGCTGAAAAGGCCCAGAGTTTGAATCACTCCCACGAAGCTCGAATGCACGAAACGCAGCGTCACGCCGTAACCGGCCGCCACCAGCACCAGCCACGGGACCACGGCAAATCGTTCGCGCGCCAGCAGGTTATTCATCAGCACATTCGCCACCGCCAGCGGCACCATGCACCACGCGAACCACGGCACCAGCCCCGCGCTGTCGAGGAACTTGGACCGCGACATCAACTTGAGCGGCAACTCCGGTAGCAACGTGCAGCCCAGCGCGGCCATCGCGCCAATCAGGCCCGTGGCCCCGAGCGCCTGCCAGAGCACGTTGGACTTTTCGGAAAGGTGATGGCTGCGGACGACCTTGGGAAACATCACGGCCGCCAGCGGCGTGGTAAGAAACACCAGCGCTGCCCCCACGACACGAGCCGCGCCATAACCGTCGGACTTCGAGAAGAACCGCTGCACCGCGAGCATGTCCTGCGTGAGCATGTAAGTGAACGTGCCCAAACCCACTGTCAACGGCACCACGCGCCGCAGCCAAGCGGTCCAACTGAAGGCCGCCGGCTCCACGCCCCACACCGCGCGCGTGCGCCAGATGTAAATTCCCAGGACCAGCGCGAGGCTTCCCAGCACCGCCGCCATCGCCCCGGCCGCCTGCGTGTGCAGCAGGACGATGAACAACACCACGCCCGCGAACCGGCCAAACCCGCCCATGATCGATCCCCAGCCAAACCAAAGAAAATCCTGCCGCCCCTGTAGGCAGCCCACGAAAACCGGCGTGAGCATGGCCAGCAACGCGCAGCCGACCGTCAGCCAGATCGCGGCCGGGTTCTGAATCTTGTAGTTCTCCAGCAGGCTCTTTTGAAAAACCAGCGCCAGCACGGCCAGCACCGCCCACAACGCGAACAGCACCTTCACCACGCCGCGGATTGTTCCTGAAAGCTCGCGCTGTTTTGCCGCGTCAACGGCGGCCACCGTCTGCTGGACGAACACCGTTTGCAGTCCCAGCGCAGGAATCGCCATCTGCGCCAGCGCGTTGAGCAGGGCCATGAACACGCCGAACTGCGTCTCGCCCGTCAAAGTATCGGCCGGCATGTAACGCTGGGCGGCGGCCTGCACGAGGAACATGAACGCGCCACCCCCGAGCGTGGCGAGGAGCACCCAGGAGCTTTGCCGGAAGAATGCGAGCCTGTGTTCCTTCACGGGAGACTTTGCAGATATCTGACCAGCAACGCGGTCGCGTGTTCAAATGACCGCAGCGAAATCCACTCGTCTGGCCGGTGCGCCTGAGCAATGTCGCCCGGCCCGAACAACACCGCGGGTGTACCCGCGCGTGCGAAGACCGATGCGTCACTGAAATAATGTACGCCCAAAGCCGCTCGCTGGCGGAGAACACCCATGAAGCTCTTCACGAACGGCAGCGTGCAATCCGTCTCCATCGGCCAGCATGGAGCCGCGTCCTTCACGTCGGAAACGGTCGCGCGCAGTCCATGGCGGCGCAGCAACGCCTTGATCTCCCGCACCACCAGCACCGCGTCTTCGCCCGGAATGGTCCGGCGGTCCACGGTGATGGCGCACGAGTCCGGCACAATGTTCGGCTGCGTGCCACCGCAAATCGTGCCAACGTTCACCGTCGGCGCACCCAGGACATCGTGACCGCGTCTGGCGAGCATTCGCGCATATTCGGTCTGCAGCACCTCGACCACGCGTGCCATTTCATGCACCGCGTTGCGCCCGAGATGCGGCACCGCGCCGTGGGCCGCACGGCCACGCGTCTCGATGGTCAGCCACACATCACCCTTGTGCGCGGAGATCATCTTCAAACAGGTTGGCTCCCCGATGATGGCGATGTCCCCGAGCACGCCCTCGCGGACCAGTGCGCGCGAGCCGCCCTGAAAATGTTCCTCGTCCACCAGCGCCGTCAGGATGATCTCCGTGGTTTCCGGACGCGCCTCGCGAACTGCGATCACTGCGCTCAACATCGCGGCAATCGAGCCTTTGGTGTCACACGCACCGCGGCCATAGATGCGATCGCCTTTCTTCACCGGCACGAACGAGGCGGCCGCCACCGTGTCCATGTGCGGGGCCAGAATGACGCGATGCCGCGCCTTTGCGCGCGGCTCAAGCCGGATGATGACATTCGAGCGTCTAGGGAAAACCTCGCGCTGCTCGACGCCCAACCCTGACGCTCCGGCAAAGGCAGTAAGAAAATCCGCCACGCGCGCCTCGCCGGCGTTCGGATCGCCGGGCGGCAGGAAGGCGGGGTTCACGCTTGGCAAAGCGATCAATTCCCAGAGGAGTTTTTCAGCCGGACTCATCAGAAAGCGCGGTTAGCGTAGGCGGCGCGCGAAGGTGAAGGAAAGGCTTTTGCGGGAAGGCGCGCAATTCGAGCGCATTTCACCTCTTTTCCCGGTGGTGGTTATCGCGCTGCGACAACCCCGTCCGCGCAGAGCGGACGGAAAGGAGGGCGTGAGGCCGTCCGCAGCGCCGCTGAACGTGGCACCACTCGTCGCAGCGCGACGAATCCCACCATCAAGAAATACGCATCCTGCAAGAAACTGAGATGCGCCCGCTACCTCGCGGAGTACGGCGGGGCGGTCGCGGGTCCAGACCGCAACGGCGCGCGCAGCTTCTTGTAAATCCACGCCTCGACTGGCCGCAACGGTGCCAGCCACCGGTAGAGCGGCGAATAGAATAGCCGCAGCCGCACCACGGAGCAGAACATCACCAGGCAACTGCGCAACAGACTCTGCGTCACCTTCGAACCGACCTTATCCGTCCATTCGATGGGAATCTCGACCACGGAGAACCCTGCGTGCTTGAGCGAGTATAGGAGGTTCACGTCGAACGACAGATCCGCAATGCGCAGGTGCGAATGCACCGACTCGGCGGCCTCGCGCCGCAGCAGCTTGGCCGGGCATTGTGTGTCCACAATGCCCATCTGGAACAACACGTCCACGATGCTGTGGAAACCGCGGCTGATGAAGCGGCGCAGCTTCGTCTGGCTTTGGTGCAGCACCGACTCGGGCAGCCAGCGCGAGCCAATCACGCAATCCGCGCCGGTGTCATCGATGCGACGCACAAGGCCGTGAAACGCCTCGGGCGAAGTCGCGCCATCCGCGTCCACGTAGCCGATGAGGTCCGCCGAACCAGCCAGTTTCAAACCTTCGATCAACGCGCCGCCTTTGCCGATGGCCTCGGGGAAATTCAACGGGCGGATGAACGGAAACTCCTTCGACGCGGCCCGCACCACGCCGAGTGTGTTGTCGCGGCAACCATTGAGCACCACCACGAGCTCAAAACGGCCGGGAAACTCGCGCTGGAAGTAACCGCCGAACTCACGCAACACCGGCCCGATGCGCTGCTCCTCGTTGTAGGCCGGGATGAGCAGCAGCAGGCGATGCTGGCCGTTTGCGTTGTCGTTCCCCGCGGTTGCTTTCATGGCGTGCCGCCCGTCACCTGCGCCTGTCAGAAAATCGGCTCACCAGTCGAATTCACCAACTCGCGGTATTTCGCAATGAGCTGCCGCGTGGCCGGGCCGGGCTTCCCGTCGCCAATCACGCGACCATCGACCTTTGTCACCGGACAGCATTCCGCGCCAGTGCCCGTAAGGAAGCATTCGTCGGCATTGAACACGTCGTAGCGCGTGAGATTCGGCTCGCCCACCTCCATGCCGATCGAACGCGCGATGTCCATGACCGTGCCCCGCGTAATCCCGTAAAGCGCGCCCGCCGAGAGCGGAGGAGTGAGCAACTGCCGGCCCTTGACCAGAAAGATGTTGTCCGCCGTGCATTCCGAAACAAAGCCCTCGGAGTTGAGCATGATGGCCTCCTCGACGCCGGCGTTATTGGCCTCGATCTTGGCGAGAATGTTATTGAGGTAATTGAGCGACTTGATGGCTGGGTTCAACGCGCTGTGCAAATTGCGCGTGGTGGCGACGGTCACGATGGCCATGCCCTGTTCGTACATCTCCTTGGGATACACCTGGATCTTGTCGGCGATGACGATGACGGAGCCGCGTTTGCAACGATTGGGGTTCAATCCCAGCGTACCCACGCCGCGTGTGACCACCAAGCGGATGTAGCCGTCGCGCAAGTTGTTCTCACGGCAGGTATCGACCGTGGCTTTCATGATGTCCGCATGAGACATCGGGACATCGAGCAGGATGGCCTTGGCCGAGTAAAACAGGCGGTCGATATGCTCGCGCAGTTTGAAGACACGCCCGCTGTAGGCGCGAATGCCCTCAAACACGCCGTCCCCATAAAGCAACCCGTGGTCAAACACCGACACTTTCGCGTCGTGCTCGTCGTGATACTTGCCGTCGATAAACACTTTCATGGCACTTGGGCGGCGAAGCTACGGAAAGGCGGGAAGCGGCGCAATCGAAACGTCTGAGCACGGCGCACCAAAAACGAATACCAGCCGGTCTTCAGTTGCCAGAACCGCCGGAAGCCGACGTGTTGGTAGCGGACAATTCCCTCGTGGGGGACTTCGCCTTCCCCGGTTCAGCCGCCTTCTCCGGTGCGTCATTGGTGGATTTCGGCGCGCGCATGATCTGGAAATATTTGTCGAATGCCTCCTGCGGCGACTTCGGATCGCTGACCGGCGACGGAAACTGATAGCGATGTACTACCGCAATCTTGAGCATTTTCTGCGCGAAGAGCGGTTCGACGCGGTCGCGGTCGCTCACAAAGGCGATGACCCGCGGCACCTTCACGTCCAGATCCTTCAAGTCCTTGTCATCCGGATCAGGCACGCCGACCAGCGAAACGATGGCGTCGGCCTTGAGGTTCTTCTCGACGATGCGGACGAACCGGCGGGCGCTGAGTCCGTTACCCGGCCCCACGGCGCGCTTCTTCTCCGACTCGACGGTTTCGGTGTCCTTGATCTCGATCTCGGGATTCTTCTTGAACGTAGCCAGTAACGATTCCAATTGCAGCCCCATCACCGGATCCTCCGTCTTGCCGGTGATGATGAGTACGCGCTTCTTTGGACGGTGTTCAATCGACCGCATGGTTTCCTCCGCAAGCACCCGGCCCATCGCCACGTATTGCGGATATTTATCCTCAACCTTGGGCTCCTGCTGCTGCTTCCAAATCCAAAACACCGACCCGCTAATGGCAACCAGTGCCAGGACGATGACAGCCGCCTTCGCGGCGGGATTCTTCTCAATGTTCATTTGGTCAGGCGAAAACGCACATGCTTGGCACCGCTATCGTCCACGCTCGGAATGCGGAAGGTGTCGAAGGTGTCCACACTGCCGTCGAATAGGAGGATGTTCGTGCGCGTGCGATTGCGGTGACGGGCGTTGACCCGGTTGTCATTTCCATTGTGCAGCCAAAGCCCGTCGTAAAGGGCCGCCGTTGTGGACGGCAGTTCGACCACGCCAATCTTGTTACCGTTCCACCCGCCCTGGCCGGCTGGTGGGGGGTCCAGCGGCTTGCGGCTGAAAGGCCATTTCTTGGTGGTGCCGGTCCCGGCATTGATGCCGTACCAAGTGTCGATGTGAAACTTGTCAGTCGGATCTTTGTCGTCGGTGAAAGCCCGCGCTTTGGCCCCTTCCGGGTCATCCCGAGAAACCGGTGGCGTGCTGGGGGAACCGACTTCCTGGATGCCGGATGGGCATTTGAACACATTGTCGTCCGTCGCGACATCGTAATAGTTGTTCATTCTCGGCGCAGGCACGTACTTGCCGCGGTAGAGAATCGTGGGCCAGCCTTCCTGGGCGGAGGCACCATTACCCACATCCATTTCGGCCGCCACCAGGTCATCATCGTGATCCATTGCGTAGGCGTGGATCGCAATTCCCAACTGCTTGAGGTTACTAACGCACTTGATGGAACGGGCCGTCTCCTTGGCCTTGGCCAGAGCCGGCAACAGCAACGCAGCCAGGATGGCAATGATTGCGATCACCACCAACATCTCCACCAGCGTGAACGCGGATGGGGTTCTCTCACTCTCTCGGCACCGTATTTCCATGCAAATCTCTCGAAAACAACCGCGACACGCTACTCATCACACCAAGGGACTCAAGGAAAGACTCGCTTTGTGTTTGTGTGAACCGTAAGCTGCCCACCGTTTATGCGTTGTTCTGTCCGCTCGTTTTGGATCGCCCTCGCTGCGCTGATTTCTTTTGGCGCGGTTGCACACATTCATGCCGCCGCCCTGACCACGAACAAGTGGACATGGGGCAGCGGCTTCTGGCACCACGGTACGAACTGGACCAACAATGCCATCTCGGCCCCCGGCGTTGCGCCAACGACAAACGATTATCTCGCGCTGCTGCAATATGGCGTGACGTTCGTGGCTGTTGTCGGCCCGGAAACCCCACAAGAAAACCTGACCATCAACCGCCTGCTGGTCGCATCTGCGTCGTCATCCAAGTCCAACTGGCTCGTGGTCAGCAATCTCAACGTTTCGGGCAAGACTTTCCGCCTGCTCGACCACGCCATGATCGGCGGACGCGACAACCAGCAAAGCCGCCTCATCATCACCAACTCCACCGTGATTGTGGACGGTTCCCGCGGCGGTACCCTTACGGTTTCAAACGGCCATGTCGTAATTCAGACCAATGGACTGCTCATCCTCACCAACGGCGCGGAGGCCCGTATCGCCCACGACTACTCAGGCTTTCTCAATATCGCCGGCGGCACCTTCCGCATTGCTGACGCCGATTTCAACATCGGGACTAACGCCATCGGCAACGTCACGCTCAACGGCGGCCTGCTCGACATTGGCCGAACCCTCTCCATTGGCCACGACTCCTCGGGCACTGGAACAGTCTTCATGGCCGCCGGCCTCATCAGGGCCCTCGACACCAACTCTAACACCGAGGTCGGCGCGCATGGCACCGGTTTCCTCATCGTTTCCAACGGCATCGGCCATTTCGACGACGTCTCGGTAGGCCGCCATGCGCCGTGGTTCGGCACCTACCGCCTGCACGGCGGCACCAACTACGCCAGCGACGTGTCAATGGGGCGTTTCGTGGGTTCCAAAGGCTTCTTCACCAATACCGGTGGTCATCTTATCCTGTCGGGATATCTATACGCAGGACGCGAAAGCACGGGCACCGTGGTCGTGGCGGGAGGTTTCATTTCGGCGCAAGGCCTGGTGGTGGCGCAGACCAACCACACTTCAGGCACCGCGACTTTCCTCGGCGGCACTTCAGTGTTCTCTGGTTTCTCGCGCGTCGGCAGCATCGGCTCCACCGGCACCGTGCTCGCCGCCGGCTCCAGCAGCCTCATCTGCACCAACTCCACCAACACCGCCGTCATGGATGTCATCCGCGGCTCCGTCACCATCAGCAATGGCACCCATGCCTTTGACACCGTTGTTTTGACCAACACTGGCGTGTTCCGAATCCTAGGCGGCACCAGTTCCGTGCATCAGATTCTCGCCACCAACGGCGCTCCCTTCATCATCGGAAATGGCGTTAACCCGGTCACGGTTCACCTGACCGGCGGTTCCAGCGTTTTCAAGAACGGCCTGCTCATCAACACCAACGCCACCGTAATCGGCTCCGGTGCGCTGGTGGGTAACGTAACCAACTGCGGCACCCTTATCGCCAGCGGTGGTCCCATCGTCATTCCCGGCACCTTCACCAACTGCAACACCACCAACACGCAGAACGGCGGCTCCTTCCGCTACACTTCCCCGGCCGCAAACATCGCCAACCGTTTCATCAGCATCGCTCCCCTCGGCCCCGACCTGCTGATCACCTACCGCACCACCAACGGTTTCTTCTACACGCCGGAATACAAACGCGCCTTCACGGACCCATTCTGGATTCCGTTGCGCACTACCTTGGGAAACAACCTCCCGGCGTCCTTCCAGGACCATCATGAGGACGATCCACGCCGCATCTACCGCATCCGGATTCAGTGACGCCCCGCCAGCGCCTGCAGTCGCTCCTCACACAGCGCGAGGATGCGCTCCGTGAAGGGACGCCGGTCCTCGAACAATGTGCTGATCCACACGTGTCGCGCCAGGCTCAATGCCGTCAGTGCCCGCACGCGTGAGCGCACCGTCCCGCCGGCCCGCGCCACGTAGGACTCCTCCATTGCCCGTTCCGCCGCCGCGCAACGCGTCGCGTCGCCAAATGTTCTCAGGCTCAACTCCGTGATGTGTGCGATGAAATTGCCCACGTCGATCGCCGGCTCGCCCGCGCTAAACAGGTCGAGATCCAGCAACCACAACCTATCGCCGTCCGCCCGCGCCTGGGCTGGATGAAAATCCCGGTGGATGGGCCGCGCCTTCGCCGCACTCAGCGACGCCGCCACGCGGTCGCCATCCGCGAGTAACTTGCGGATGCGCCCGCTCCATTCGGGGCGTGCCTCCGCCACCGCGCCGAGGCGCTGGTGCAGGATGGCCATCTCCTCCGCCATCGGATGCGCGCGCGGTGGTTCCACGTCGCACGAGTGCAGTTTGAACGCCGCCTCGGCCAGGCGCCGCGCGAGGTTCGGGTCTTCTCCGCGCAGCAGCTCATCCGTCACTGGCGCGCCTTGCACCTTTGCCTGGAGCCACAAACTCCATTCCGGCACCACTCCCAACAACGGTGGGATGCAAATCCTGTCCGGCGCGTTCTCGTGAAAACCTTGGCGGCGCAGTTCGCGGATGGATTGCACCGTCTTCTTGTCGAGGCCCTTCGCGCGCATCTTCGCCAGCACCGACACCACGGGGCCGTCGCGCCTGGCAAACTGGTATTCGATCAGGCACCGGCGGCCCGGCTTGTGCCGCAGCACCTTGATCTGCAAGAGCGAGGCCCCGGCGAAAGCCTCCGCTTCCATGTCGTGGTCTGCTCCATTTCCCGCCGCGCGCCGCTCCTCGCGCCGCATGGCCGTGCGAATGACATGCTCGGCCTCAATGGGGTTGATGGCCGCCGCCGCAAACGGCAGCGCCGCGTCGCCCGCGATGCGGAACGGATCGGCGACTGGAACAACCGCGCTCACTTCTTCTCCGCCAGCACCTGCTCGACAACGCCCTGGAGAATTTTCCCCACCGCCGCCATTGAGTATTCGCGCTGGCATTTCTCCCTCGCGCGCGTGCCGAGTTCCAGAGCGAGTTCCTTGTTCTTGATCAATTCCTTCAGCGCCGTCCGCAACTCCCGCGCGTCGTCCGCAGGAATCAACCGTGCGCAACCATCCAGCACGCGCGGCAAATCCGAGACCGCGCTGGCCACAATCGGCCGGCCCATCGCCATGCAATCATAGACCTTCATCGGCATCTGATACCGCGCCGGCTTTACATCCAGTTGCGGAATCGCCAGCACGTCCGCAGCAGCCAGCACTTCAGGCATGCGCGGATACGGAATCAACGGCAGCCGGAGAATCGGGAACTCCTTCCACTCGTCCTCGCGCAGGTCCTCCTCGCGGCAGAACACCGCCAACTGGCCGTCGCGAATCTTCGCCACCGCCTTGGCCAGCGGCCGCAGCCCCTTGTGCAGGCGCGGCGTTCCCGGAAACAGCACCGTCCGCCCCGTGAAACCAAACTCCTTCCGCGCCGCCTCCCGGTCCACCTTCGCGGGGTCGAACAGCTCGGTCACGCTTCCGTGGGGCAGCAGCGTGCCGCCGAACTTCTTTTGCAACGCGGTTGAGGCATTCGTGATCGCATCCGCCGCGCCGCTTGCCCGCGTCAACAACGAGAGATAAACCGCCGACGCCGGGCGCGTCAGGTCCGCCATCGTGGGACGCTCCGCCCACAATTCGCGCGGGCTGAACGCGATGTCGTAATCATCCTGGTCCAGAATCAGCGGCACGCCGCGCACCTCCCGCGCGATGAGCGCCGCGCCGAAGGACGCCAGGTGCGGCTTCACCGCGATCAGCACGTCGCCGTCGCATTTGTTGATCAGCTCGTGGAACGACTCCTGGAACTCAGGAAACCGCTTCTCCTTCACCGCCTCGATCCACGGCTCGTCCGGCAGCGCCGGCCAGCGGCCTGCCACGTTTTGCACCGGGCCGATCAACTTCACCTCGGCAAACTGCTTCGCGGCCAGCGCCACGCGGTGCGCCCGCAGAGCGGCGTTGGACGAGAGGTTGTGACTGAGGACGGTGATCTTCATTGCTCTAGTTCCCGCATTGCCGCCTGCGCCAGCGCGGGTACCAACCACGCCTCGTTCGGCCAAAGCGTCACCAGGCTGTGCGCCCGCCGGATCAGGCCCGCCGCGATGTGAAAGCTCATCGCTCTCTTGATTACGGCGTTCGGACGCTCCGCCAGGTAGATTTCCATCGCCCGTTCCAGCAACGAACGATCCGGCCAGCGCCCTCGCCGAAGCGCCTCGGGCCAGTTCCAGGTGCCCATGTAAGCGAGGTCGCGTGTGGGGTCCGCCATTTGAAACCGGTCTAGATCGATCAAAGCCAGCCGGCCCTCGCCCACCAGCACGTTGCGGGGCGAGAAGTCGCCGTGCGATGGCACCAACTCCCTCTCTTTCACGCGTCCCGCCTCAATGGCTTTCACCGCCGCGTTCACCACGTCCGCGTACTGCGGTGTAAGTTTTGCAATGCCCTCGGCCTTGCGTTGTGCCGAGCGCACAATGTCGCGCGAGCCGCGCTTCGTCTCTGAAACCGCGCCGCAGTTGTGCAACGCGGCCAGCAACCGCACCGAATCCTCAAACAACGCCTCGTTGCGCCCGGTGAACTCGGCAAGCGGACGGCCGTCCAACCGCTCCATGACCAGCACGCCGGATTCCTGCAAGAACTCGATGGGCCGCGGAAGTCCAGGCGGCTTGCGATTCGCGCCAAATGGCGACTGCCAGAGCGTTTGCATGTTGGCAAACGCCGTCGCGCCCTTGTCCTTGGAATAAAACTTCGCCACCACCTGCAGACCATCCTTCGCCACGAGCGGAATGCTCTTCTGGTCCGGCCGCCCGATCTTGAACGTGCCCTCGGCGACCTCGTAACCGCGCGAGCGCAGTTCCTCGATGGCCTTCATCATCGCCGGGTCTTCCTTCTTCTTCGACGTGCTCGCCTTGGCCGCCGGCATTTCGTTCGCGGCGGCGGCCTGCTCGGCGCGTTTCTCCTTCTGCCGCTGCTGAAGCTCGTCGTTCCAGACCTTCATGCAGAACTTTGCGCGTTCGGCGATCTCCGGTGAAATGACGGGGAACTTGCGCTCGCACCCGATCTGCGTGAGCAGGTCGCCCGTCAGCGCCTCGAACAGCTCCTGGTCGCGCGGCGACATCTGCGTGCGCCAGTCGCGCAGGCCCTGCGTCGCGGGAAGCCACGCCTCCTTGGCCGAAAGCCCGATCTGGTCGCGCACCTTGCCCTCGTTGAAGTTCACCATCTTCATTGAAAACGGCAGCCCAAGGAACTCCGCGACCTTCTTCAACTCCGCCTCCGGGTTCGCAACGAGCGCCTCGTAATTCACCTCATGATACATCGCACCGAGTTTCGCGCCCTCGGTCTGCCCCAGCTTCACCTGCCAGGCCCACCACAACGCGCATGTCCCCACCGGCTCGTCCTTCCACAGCGAAAGATGGCCCGGCCCCTTGTATTCATGCGCCCACTCGAGCGTGGACAAAGTCACGTCGCGGCCATCGCGGATGATGTGGATGAACTTCGCGTGCGGGAAAAGCCCGTGCAGGCGCGGCAGCTTGCGCACGTAGTCCGGCGTCTTCTCGCCGCCGAGAGGCTTGCCCTTCATCCCGCCAAACGCGGTGTAGAGGTTGCCGACCAATCCCGCGTAAGTCGTCGCGGTCTTCGCCGCGTCATCGAGCGCATTGGGTGGCAGGGGCAGGCGTCCGAAACGGCGGTTGCCCCGCACGCGCTCGACCAGCGCCGGCGTCAACGCCGGGTCCACGCCCACCGGAAAATCATCGATGGCCTGCGGGATGAAATGGCTGTCGTTCGCGACCGAGAGCAGCGGATGCGCGTCGAGCATTCGCTGGAGCAACGTCGTGCCCGAGCGCGGGCAGCCGACCACAAACACAAACGGGTTCTTCGCGCCCGCAGGCACGGTGGGGATTTCAGACTCTGGCATGTTCTTCTTTCTTCTCTTCCTGATTCGCGCCGGCCTGGAGTTGGAATGCGGCGGCATACTTGCCGTTGCGTTGCATCAACTCCGCGTGTGTGCCGCGCTCGGTGATTGTTCCTTGCTCGATGTAAAGGATCATGTCCGCCACCGCCGCCTGGGCGAGGTTGTGCGTGACCAGAAACGTCGTGCGCCCCTTGTAAACCCGCGACAACGCCTCGACCACCGCCGCCTCGCTCACGGCATCAAGGCCCGTGGTCGGTTCGTCGAGGATCAGAATTGGCGCCTGGCGGATGGCCGCGCGCGCGATGGCGATGCGCTGGCGCTGGCCGTGGGAAAGCGTTACGCCGCGCTCGCCGACCGGGGAATCGTAGCCCTCGGGCAGCCCCTTGATGAAGCCGTGCGCGTTGGCGAGACGGGCCGCCGCCTCGATCTGCTCGTCCGTGGCGTCGGCCGCGCCGTGGGTGATGTTGCCGCGAATGGTTCCCGAGAAAAGCAGGTTGTCCTGGAGCACCACGCTGATTTGCGCGCGCACCGTGTCCACCTGGAATTCGCGCACGTCACGACCATCGATGAGCACACGGCCCGAGGTCGGCTGGTAAAGTCGCAGAAGCAGGCTCACGAGGGTGGACTTGCCCGCGCCCGATGGACCGCAAATTGCCACGTGAGTTCCGGGCGGCACATCCATCGTGACACCGGTCAGATGATGCCGGTCCTTCTCGTAGCCGAACGTCACGTCCTCGAATCGCACATGACCCTTCAGGGACGGGGCCGGCACGGCATTAGGCAAATCGCCCACGTCCGGAACTTTTTCCAGCAACTCGATCACGCGGTCGCCGGCGGCGGAGGCCTTGGCCATGCGCCCGGTGTACTTGGAAAGGTCCTGCACCGGACTGTAGGCGTAGCGCAGGCAGGCGAGGAACATCACGAGATCACCACCGCTCATCTCACCCTTGATCACGAGGTGGCCGCCGTAACCAAGGACCAGCGCGGTCGAGGCGGCGGTCAGCACGTTGACCCAGCGCCCGAGCGCGGCGGCGAGACGTTTGCCCTTCACGTCCTGCTTCACGTTCTGCTCGTTCGCCTTCGAGAAGGCGTCGGCAAACGTGTCCTCGAGCGAGAGCGCCTGCACGGTGCGGATGGCTCCGAGCGATTCCGCGGCGGTGGCGGCCATCGCGCCCTGGCGCTCGCGTTGTTTCTTCGCCAGGTCGCGAATCTTGCGCGTCAGCTTGATCGAGCGCAGCAGGTAAAGCGGCCACAATGACACGGCCAGCAAAGCCAGTTTCCAGTTCAGGTAGAGCATCAGCCCGAACATGCCGACGAGGATCAGGATTTTGGCCAGCGTCGGCAGCAGCGCCGTCACGGCCACTTCCTGCAACATGCCCACGTCGTTGATGACCCGCACCACAAGGTCACCCGTGCGCGACTTGGTGTGGAAGGAAAGCGAGAGATATTGAATCTGCCGGTAGAGGCGGTTGCGGATGCGCGCGAGGACGCTGTTGCCCAGCTTGGCGAACCCGATAACGCTCTGGAACGACGCCGTCGCACGCAGAATCGAGAACACGATGATTGCCACCGCGCAGGCGATAAGCAGTTGCGTGTCGGTCATCGAGGCCAACGGCTCGGGCAAGGTGTATTTCTGCTTGGGGTGGATGATGCGGTCGAAAATGATCTTCAACGGCCACATCTCAAGGAGACGGAAGGCTATTTCGCCAAACAACGCGAGCAGCGATCCAGCCATCAGCGCCCGGTGTTTGCGAAGCTCAGGCCAGAAATACGTGAGCAGCCGCCAGGTGCCTGGCAGCGTCTCGCGCGCTTTGGTCGCTTTCGCCATCGTCAGCGGGCAGTTTCGCCTGTTTTCGCCACGCCCGTCCAGCGCAGGACTTGGGCGGCGACCTTGTCCCAGGTGTGTTCAGCCAGCACGAACTTGCGCGCCGCGTCGCCCAGCGCGGCGCGTTGCGAGGGGGAAGCAGCCAGTTGGAACAGCGCCTCCGCCAGAGCTGGCGCGTCGCCCGGCGCAACCAGGACGCCGGTTTCGCCATGTTTCAAAATCTCCTCCACCTGCCCGATGCGGCTGCCCACCACCGGCAACCCTGCCGCCATGTATTCGAACACCTTGAGCGGCGAGAAATAAAAATCGTCGAGCTGCGGATAAGGCGCCACGGCCACGTCCATCGCGGCCAGCCAGCCGGGCACGACGTCCGAGTCCACCGCGCCGGTGAAGTGGATGCGCCCAGATTCGGCAAGGCCGGCCTTGGTAAACAGCGTGTCCAACCCGGCGCGCTCGGGGCCGTCACCGACGATGAGCAACCGCGCCTGCGGCAGTCGCGGCGCAAGCTCGATGAACGCCTTGGCCAGTGTGTCCATGCCATGCCACGGCTTGAGCGTGCCGACAAAGCCGATGACGAATTCTCCCGGCGATTTCGCGCGGGCAGGAGCGAGGTTGGCGAACCGCTCCGGATTCACCGCGTTCGTGGCCACCCGCACCTTGCCGTTCGCGGCCGGATGGCGGCTGATGATCTCCCCGAGCTGCCGCGACACCACGCTGATGACGGAAGCGGCGCCAAACGCCCGTGTGGCAGCGTCCTCGGCGGCGGCGCGATGCACGAGGGTGCGATGCCTGGATTGCTCCTCGACGAGCGGCGCGTTGACTTCGAGCAGCGACGGGATGCCGCGCTCGCGCGCGAACTCCATGCCGGCGCAACTCCACAGCGAATAGCGCTCGTAGATGAGATCGAACTTGCCGGTCTTCCCGAGTTGCTCGCGCAGCACCGCGTTCACGTCGATCAACGCCTGCTCGCGCAGCGCGGGGTCCTGCGCTTTGGCGACGGGGAGATCGTGGACGCGGACGCCCGTGAGGTCGGCAGGCACCACGCCGCCGAGGCGCGTGGCGAAGAGATCAATGTCCGCCCCGTGATGCGCGAGGGCGCGGAGCATTTCACGGACGTGAAGCGACGCGCCCTTGGTGCCAAAGACCGGCACGCCGGCGTCGGCGTTGATGTAGGCGACCTTCATGCGCCCGCGGCGGCGGGAGCAGCCAGGCCGGTGAAAAGCTCGCGCTGGCGCGCGGCGTTGATGTGGACGTTGAACTCGCGGTCGATCAGCTCGCGCGCCGCGACCGCCAGCCGGCGGCGCGTCGTCGCGTCGTCGAGCAAACGCTCGATGGCGTCAGCCAGCGCGGCGGGATCGTTCTGCGCGACGATCAGGCCGGTGTCGTTGTGGCGGATGACCTCGGGGATGCCGGTCACGTCGGTGGAAATGCACGGTGTGCCGAGGGCCATGGATTCGAGCAGGACAGTGGGCAGGCCGTCGCGGTTGCCATCATCCCCTACGATGCACGGCGCGGCGAACACGGCGCACTGCTGGATTTCCGCCGCGATGACCGCCTGCGGGCGCGGGCCGGCGAGTTCAACGACATCGGACAAGCCGAGCGTCTTGATCTGGTCGCGTAGTTTCGCCTCCTCCTCCCCGTTGCCCACGATGCGGCAGTCAAAATCCACGCCGCGCTTGGCGAGGATGGCGCAGGCCTGGACGAGGACGGGGAAGCCCTTCTTTTCGACGAGCCGTCCGACGCTGATGACGCGGCGGGCGGGTTGCTCGGCCGGCGCATACGGGAAGCGTCCGAAATCGAGGCCGTTGTAGATGCGATGAACCTTGGCGGCGAGGTCCGGGAACTCGGAGGTGAGGTGCGCGACGTTGAAGTCGCTGACCGTGACCACGCCGGCGGCCTCGCTGATCTTCCGGCGCAAGTCCTCTTTCTCAACGCTCTCGTGGAAGATGTCCTTGGCGTGCGCGGTGAAAGTGTAGGGCACGCCGGTGAAGCGCGAGGCCATGCGCGCGATGGAGGTGGCGCTGCTGGCGAAATGCGCGTGGAGGTGGGTGATGCCGTGCGATTTGACCAGCCGCGCGAGGGCGAGGGCCTGGTTCAGGTCGCGCACCACTTCGCCGCTGGCCGCGCGGATGACTTCGTTCACGTCAGCCATGCCTTCAACGGCCTGGACCGCGTTCCAGATGTCTGAGGCTTTCGGCCCCTCGAACGGAAGGTAATAGACAGGAGCGCGCACCTTGGAGATGACGTCCTGAAAGTGCGTGTCCACCGGCGGGAGCATCGAGAAGATGACAATTCGCTCGCCGGCGGCCTCGTGGGCGAGGATTTCGTTGACGATGAAAGTCTCGGAGTAACGCGGGTAACGTTTGACGACGTACCCGATTTTGCGCGCGGGTTCCTGGATCATGAAATGAGCACAGCCTGCCGCCCGCGGCTGTCGCGAAGCTTATTGCTGAGGGCAAGCAGATGGCTGGCGGCCTGACGGGCACCATCGAACTTGAGGACATCATTGGTGCGTCCGATGAGAGCCTGGCGTGGGGTTTCCATCACCTGATCAAGAGCCGCCGCAAGCGCCTCGGGAGTGGCCTTGTTGGGAGGCAGGCAATGCAGAATGCCCAGCTTGTGGAAGGCCTCAGCGCGAATGAACTGCTCGGTGCGCGGTTTGACCCGCGGAATACACACCGTTGGCACGCCAGTAGACAGCGCCTCGGTCAGGGTGTTGTAGCCTCCCATGCAAACGAGTGCGTCCACCGCCCAGAACCAACTGGAGAGGTCGGGAACAAAATTCTGGAAGACCACCCCGGATTCGGCAGCGAGATGCTTGAGCACGCTGAACTCAGCCTCTGGCAGCATCGGCCCGGCAATAACCACCCCCTGCCAGTCCGCCCCCTGAGCCGCCCGCATGAAAGTCTCCATGACCGTGAAACCGTCCTCCCCACCGCCGGCGGTGGCCCGCACGATGCGTTTGCCTGGTTCCTCAAGTTGAGCGCGGATGCGATCGAAGCCGTCCGCGTGGACATCAGGCCGGTTGACGATGTACCCGCAATAATGCGTGCGGGCACACATTGCGGGCGAGAAATTGTACTCCTTGACCGGATCGAAAACCGCCCGCTGGCCGTATACCAGGATGTCTTCGTAGTATTCCTCAATGCGCTGCTGAAGCCGGTGAGGCTCCCATTCGCGCTTCACGGTATCTGGATCGTCCAGAATGTCACGGAGCCCCAACACCGCCACCCCGCCCTGAGACCTGAGCGCATTGAGGGCGTCGGTGAATTCGCCTGCCGCGCCGAACGGGTGTTTGTCCACCAGAACTATGGTCGGGCGGAACGTCTTGACGGTCGCCGTGAGCAGGGCTGAACGAAGTGAACGAATCTCGGAGGTAGGGATTTGCAGGCGGCGCGAGGCGTATTGCTCGTTGGCCAGTTTCCGCAATGCGGGAAGTTTCAGAACCTCCACATGTGGTGGCAGGCCAAGGCGGTTAACCTCATCAGCACCCGTCGCGAGCATGACAGACGCCCCCGGTGCCATCTCCCCAAGCGCTGCCGCAATGGCGAGGTGACGCCGGGTATGCCCCAATCCCATCCCATCGTGTGAGTAGAGCAAAAATCGCATGCGTTGTTCCCTAAGATCGAAATCTCGGCCGCGTTTCTATCACACGGCCGAGAAATCTCACGCACTTTTTCAAATAAAGAATCCGAAATGTCACGGTTTAGGGCATTTCCACGGCCGGAATGTGGAGCCTCCAGACATCCAACCCGCTGTGAGCCACTTCATACAAAGGAACGGGCGGGCCGTTCCCGGCCCGCCCGTCGTGAACAAGTCGCCTTGGGATGGGGGCTATTTCTCCTCGCCCTGGATTTCAGCCGCGTCGAAAGCGTGCTGAAGGGCGACCAAATCCTCGCCGGGCTTGAGAGCATCAAGGATGGCCTGTTCGGCCTTGAGCTGTTCGGCGGAGTAGTTTGCGGCCTTGATGGAGAGGCCGATGCGGCGCTCACCTTTATCAATCTTGATAACGCGGGCAGTAACATCCTGGCCTGGTTTGAGCACGTTCTTGATCTTGTCCACGCGCTCCTCGCTGACTTGGGAGATGTGAACAAGTCCGTCAATGTCATGCTCAAGACCTACAAACGCGCCGAAACTGGCGAGCTTCGAGACCTTGCCGGTGACGAGGTCGCCGACCTTGTAGAACTTGTCGATCTGGTCCCACGGGTCGATGGCCAGCTGTTTCATGCCAAGGGCAATGCGCTGGTTGGCCTTGTCTACTTCGAGAACCTGGGCCTCGACTTCGTCACCCTTCTTCAAAACCTCGCTCGGGTGGTTGACCTTGCGGGTCCAGGACATGTCGGAGACGTGGATCATACCATCGATGCCTTCCTCGAGTTCGAGGAACGCGCCGTAGCTGGTGAGGTTGCGAATCTTGCCCTTGACGCGAGCGCCAACGGCATATTTCTCGGAGGCCTGATCCCATGGGTTGGTTTCGAGTTGGCGCACGCCGAGCGAGATTTTCTGCTCGTCGCGGTTGACCCCAAGTACGACCGCCTCGATTTCCTGGCCCTGCTTGAGGACGTCGGAGGGTTTGGCGATGCGCTTGGTCCACGAGAGTTCGGTGACGTGGACAAGGCCTTCGACACCGGGTTCAAGCTCCACAAACGCGCCGTAGGGAACGAGGTTGACAACCTTCCCCTTGACCTTCTGGCCAACGGCAAACTTGCTTTCAATCTGCTCCCAAGGATTGGCGAGCTTCTGCTTAAGGCCGAGGCTGACGCGCTCTTTCTCGCGATTCACGTCGAGAACGACCACATCGAGTTCCTGGCCGACCTTGAGGATTTCGCTCGGGTGCCCGATGCGGCCCCAACTCATGTCGGTGATATGGAGGAGTCCATCGAGGCCATTGAGGTCGATGAAGGCACCGAAGTCGGTGATATTCTTGACCACTCCCTTGCGGATGTCGCCGGGGGTCATGTCCGTGAGCAGCGCTGCGCGACGCGCGGTGCGCTCGGCCTCGATAAGTTCACGGCGGGATAGGACGACGTTCTGGCGGTCCTGGTTGATCTTGACAACCTTGAACTCGTAGGTGTTGCCAATGAACGGTTGGAGATTCTTCGGGGGAATGACGTCGATCTGGGACGCGGGCAGGAATGCCTCGACGCCGATGTTGACCACCAAACCGCCCTTGACCGCCGTCTTGACCTTGCCAGTGACGGTGGCGCCTTCGCCAGCGATGGTGAGAATGCGCTCCCAGTTCTTCTTGAACTCGGCCTTCTCCTTGGAGAGCACAACCATTCCTTCACGGTCCTCGAGGCGCTCAATGAGCACGTCGATTTCATCTCCGACCTTCACGGTCTTGATGTCGTCGAACTCGGCGGCAGGAATGGTGCCCTCAGATTTATAACCGATGTCCACCAAGGCTTCCTTGGGACGGACTTCAATGATCTTGCCTTTGACGATTTCGCCAGGAGCAAAGCCCATCTGGCTGTGCTTCATGGCTTCTTCCATTGTGAGCATACTGACTTGAACTGTTTACTGCGGGAGAACTGGCAGGCGTGGCCGGCGAGGTCTCCATTGCCGAACGACCCGATCTTTCCGTGGCAACGGAGGGTTGAGGGTTCGGTTGTTTGTTTAACTGTTTTTTCTCAGCCTCTATGAACAGTGGCACACGCCACGTTCAGGCGGGGGGAAAGATAAGGAAGGAATCCGCAGCGGCAAGGCGTTTTTCACGGAAAATCAGTCCTAGTTCAATCAACGCGAATACGATCCAACCACCCGGTCAATCTGATGTTCATGCACCTCCAACGTCCCTTCGGTCCAGATTACCCGGTGGGACGCCGCCATCTTCCGCTCAAGCGGCCATTGCGCGGCCAACCGCGCCGTGGAATGCGCCGTGGCCCAGCCTCGCGCCGACAAGCGGCTGAGCTGCGTCGGCCCCGTGCAGGCCGTGCAAAGGACCAGGTCGAACTGCACCTGTGCACCGGTCTCGAAGAGCAATGGAATCACCACCACGCCATACGGGAAGCCGGCCGCCCTCCAGGCCGCCACCCGATCCATCCATGCGGAACGAATGCGAGGGTGAAGAATGGCTTCGAGCCGGGTTCGTTTCGCCGCGTCGGTAAAGACCAAAGCAGCCAGCTTCGCGCGATCCAGCCGCCCTTGCGCATCGATCGTGTCCAGACCAAAGGCGGTGGAAATTTCCTCAAGGGCGGGCTGTCCAGGGGCGACCAGTTCACGGGCAAGTTCGTCGGTATCTATCACTTGGAAGCCACGCCGGGCGAGTATGGAACCAGCCGTCGATTTGCCCGTGCCAATTCCGCCGGTCAACCCGAATAGCTTCATGTCCAGCCGCCAACGCTTAAGGTCCGCGGAGCCGGAAGAATGCGTTGCCTGAAATCGGCAACACGACCTGTTTTACAGGCCCAAGGACCATGATTTCTGCCACCGTCTCCGTCCATGGTCCCGCCGGCGTGGGCGCGGTTTCGAGCACGAACCCGACGGCGCTGGCAGGCCAGCGAACAAAAACATTTTCGCCAACGCGAATTGCCAAGACGGTCGGAAGCACTGCGGTGACGAGCGAGGC
>CAYQWK010000048.1:0-21574 GCA_964420805.1 uncultured Bifidobacteriaceae bacterium
CTCATGAGCAATCCGCTGCCCGAGGCCTTGTCGATGGTGATCGTGGTCTGCAACGGCGTGACCTTCACCAATTTCAGCGCATCCGGCCCTACCTCGGTGCCTTTCTCGATCTTGATGATGGTTCCATCCGGCCGCTTTTGCCATTTGACCGGGTTGAGCAGGTTGTGCGGGAGGCCGAGGTTCAAGCCGGGCGGGTTCTTCGCGGAATCCAAGGCCTTGGCCAGGGACTCAATGTCCACTGCCTGCACGTCCTTGGTCTTCTTTTTCAGGACCCCCTTTTCATACTCCTGAATCTTCGCGTCTTCGTCCTGCTTCTTCAGGTAAAGGTGGACCACTGAATAAACCAAACCGCCCAACGCGAGCGTGAGCAGCACCTTCTCGTAGTGCCGCTTGAACAGTCCGCCAATTTTGCGTAGGAATCCCATGATGTCTTAGGGCGTAACAGGCGGACGGTTGCCAGGATCACCGGGTCGGCCGGGACCACCGAAGTTGCGTCCGCGCGGACCACCTTCGCCACCTTCAGGCTTGACCACGTCGAGTTTCAAAATGACGCGCAGGGTACGTTCGTTGAGGATGGTCTCCAAAGCCGGCACGGGCCGCGGTGCCGCCGCAGCCGGAAAACGCCCTGGCGGCTGGCCACCCGGAACGACGGGTGTTAGCCGCACCATTGGTTCGGCAGGTTCCACCACCACTGATCGAATGATGATCGCCTCGGGCGCGCGCATCAGGTTCTCCATTGCCGCCGCCAGCTCGGGAGTGAAACACTGGAAGGTGAATTCATACGGCCACACCGTCATACCCAGTTCGCCGTTGTGACGTGGCGCCTCGGTCAAATAGTCATTCCCCGCCGCCACTTCCCCGGCCACATGCGCGCGACGAATGGCCTCCAACCGTGTGATCTTCGCCTTGATGAGCAAGCTTGTGATCGTGCGAACCTCGTGCAAGCGCTCAGACAGCGGGCGCAAACTCTCGGGCGGGAAAGTCATCGGCGCGCGTTGCGCCTCGAAGCTAAAGTAATAGTTGGTCTCGATCCTCACGGCCACGCTGGCGGCTTCCTTGGCCAAGTCGTCCACGGTGGTCTGGAGCAGCGCCTTGAAGGATTGGTTGTTCAATGGCGCAGCCGGCGGCGGCGCGGCAGGGAATTGCTTCTTGGAGTCCTGGATGAAGGTGGTCAGCCGTTGCAGTTCGCGTTTCGCCAGCGCCAGATTGCTGGAACTCGGGAATGGCGCCGAGTTCATCAACTCTTCGAGGTCATGCTTCGCCCGGCCAATTTCCTCATCAACCTGGGTGTTCTTGCCCATCGCCGTCCACCAATACCAGCCGCCAAAGCCAATTAGCCCCAGCGAGACGATCCCGCTGAGGACGAGCACAAGGTTCCGTTTGATCCAGGTCATCTTACAACTTCAACGGTGTCTTGAGGGCGAGTTGCACCTCGAACGTCACCGTGAAGTCCTGCGGTTTGGACATGTCACCACGGATGCCGGTGTTGGTGGAAACAAACAAAGGGTTGGCTTTCAGCTCATTCTCGAGGATGAAGGCGAACGTGGTGTTCGCGTCCGCCTTGCCGGTAAGTTGGGCCATATCCACTGAGCGCAGTATAAGAGTAACCGAAGTGCATGGGGCCACGGAACCAGCTTGCGCCGCCGGTGTGCGGCTGGGCGCACCGCCAGGAGGTGAGCCGGGCGGGTTGGTTCGATCGCGACCGCGACCACGCCCGCCAGGCGGTGGCGTGGTTGGGGCTACGACAGGCGCGGGAGCGGTGCCGGCAACAATACCGCTGCAATCCGGCACGAAACGCTCAATCCAGACGCCGGTGTCCACCTTGAATTGCTCTTTGCCCTTGGCCTCAGCCGCCATCATTACCCGGCGCAATTCGGTCAGGATGCTCGCCCAATAGGCGCGGTCTTGCAGCCATTCACCCAGTTCACCAGCCTGATTCTGGAGCACCCCGAGTTGTTTCAGTTCACCTTCCAGCTTCTGCTTCTGTTGCTGGAGAGGGCCAATCTTGGACTGGATGCTCTCCAAGGACTTCGCCTTCAACTCGGCGATGCCATCGTAGAAGAAACCGAAAGCCAGCACGATGGCGGCAATACAGCCCATGATGGCCATGAAGTAAGGTTTCTTTTTGCCGAACTCCTGCTTCTTGAGGGAGCTTTTCGGCATGAGGTTCATCTCGACAGGGCAATGCGCGAGATTACGCAGACCCAAGCCGACGAGTTCACCCATCTGGTGGCCGACCTTGGCGAGTTCCTCGAGGTTGAGCGCCGGGTCGATTTGCACATGCCGCAGCGGATTAAAGTACTCGACGGGGAGATTCAACTTCTCGGCAAAGAACTGTGCCGTGTACGGCATCGCCGACGCACCACCGGAAAGGAAAAGTCGGACTGGAGCCGCGCCACCCTGCTGTCCGCGATAAAACTGAATGGTCTGGTTGACCTGAATGTGCAGGCGCGTCATCACCTGCCGGGAAATCTTCGAGATGGCCTGCTGCGCGGGATCGTCCGGTTCCTCATACGCGCCACCGAGGCTCACGAAACCTTGCGATATCTTGAGATCCTCCGCCGCGTCGTAACTCAGGCGTGATTCCTTGGCGAAGTCCGCCGTGATCGAGTTTGCGCCAATGTTGATGCCGCGGGCGTAAATGTTGTCCTTGTCGAAGAACAGCAGATTGCTGGTCTTGGCACCGATGTCCAAAAGCATCGAGCAGCCTTCAAGGTCGCCGTAATTGTACCGAAAGGTATTTGCCAAAGCGGCGGGTGAAACATCCACCAAGCCAAGCTTCAGACCCACCGATTCCGTGGTCCGGAACAACCCCTCAACAATCTCCGACTTGATTGCGACCAGCAGCACCTCCAGCTCACCCGTTGGCGTGGCGCCGAGAATCTGGTAATCCCACACCACTTCTTCCAATGGGAACGGCACGTTTTGCTGCGCCTCGTATTGGATGATTTGGGGGACCTTGGAATTGTCCACCGGCGGCAGCTTGACGAACTTCGAGAAGACGTGAAAGCCGGGTGCGCACACGTTCGCCTGCTTCGACCCCGTGCCCGTCTCGGCCAGCAATCCCTGCAACGCCTTGAGAATCGCCGCCTCGCGCGTGGCTTCCTGCAACCCCTCCTGCCCCAAGGGACGAAAGGCGAAGTAAGTCAGCCTCAGACCACCGGCTTCGTTTGGCTCAAAGGCCGCCAGTTTCAGGGTCGAGGCCCCAAAATCCAGCGCCAGAAATGATTTCGCACTCAGCATCGAACAACTCACTGCCACATGCCCGATGACACATCGCTGGCACTGCGGAAGTCACGCTGCGTACCCCATACGCAATCACGCGGTCAAACACAAAACACGGAAACACCGTTTCCAACCCTCTCTCCCGCGCTTCTTGATTTCAATCAACGCGCCCCACCTTGTCGTGCGTGTTACCCTGCACCCATGACAACGCACTCATCCCGCGTCCCGGTCCTGATCCTCGGCGCGCTGTTCGCGACGCTGGCGACCGCCCCGGCCGCCGATCCCGCCACCAAACCCGCCGCCGCCGTCGCCACCAACAAACCGCCGCGCAAATACTCCCAAGCCCCGCTCGAACTGGCCCCCGGCCAGAAGCCCGTTTCCACCCACACCGCCTACTCCGACAACAAGCAGGACTGCGGCGACTGCCATCAGAACAAGGACCCCAAGAACCCCGGAAAAATCAAAGGCGACGTCAAAACCCTCTGCCTTGAATGCCACGAGGACACCGCCAAAATCCTGACCCGCAAATTCAAACACAAAGCCGCTGATGACGACTGCCTCTCCTGCCACAACGCGCACGACTCCAAGTTCCCCAAGCTCCTTCACGCCGACCTGACCTCCCTTTGCTACGACTGCCATGACAAGACCAAGGCCCTCATCGCCAATTCCCCCGTCAAGCATGACGCTGTGACCATGGACAAGCAATGCCTCAACTGTCATGAAACCCACGCCTCCACCAACCAATTTCTCCTCGCCGCACCAGCCTTCGACCTCTGCGCCAAATGTCACAACAAAGACGGCGTCAAGGACGACACCGGCAAAACTCTCCTGAACTTCAAGACCCTCCTGGCTGAGAACAAATACCAGCATGGCCCCGTCGCCGCCCGCGACTGCGTCGTCTGCCACGATGCCCATGCCGCCACCCAATTCCGCCTCCTCACCAACGCCTATCCCGCCACCTTCTACGCCCCCGGCGACTCCGCCCTCTACGCCAACTGTTTCGAGTGCCACGAGGAGACCCTCATGACCGAGCAGGCCAGCGCCAAGGCCACCCAATTCCGCAACGGCACCACCAACCTCCACTTCCTCCACCTCAACCAGCCCAACAAAGGCCGCACCTGCCGCGCCTGCCACGATGTCCATGCCTCCAGGCAGCCCCATCAAATCCGCGACGCCGTGCCCTTCGGCAAACGCGGCTGGATGCTGCCCATCAACTACACCGCCACGCCAGTCGGCGGCAGTTGCGACCGCACCTGCCATTCCACCCGGAGCTACACCAACAAGATTGCCCCCGTCATCACCACCCCGGTCTCGGCCAAGCCTGCTCCGCTGAACACCAACCTGCCTCCGGCTGCGCCGAAATAGCCCTTGAAACCCAGAACCGCCGGAATCCCGTAGCCGCGCCTGTGGAGGCGCGGCCTTATTTGCCCGGAAACCAAGGTTTTTGCCTTCCCGAACCCAATTCTGGACCGCCGGATTCCCAATTCGGGCCGTCTCTTTTTAATTGGGGCCGTCCCGATTCCAATTCGGGAGTCCGCATTCCCCTCCGGGGAGTCCCTTTTCCAATCCGGGCCGTCCAATTTCCCGTCCGGGCCGTACTTTTTCCGGTTCGGGTCATCCCATTTACGGTCCGTGCGGTCCCATTTTCCATCCGCGAGTCTCTATTTCCCACCTCAGCCGAGGATGAGCTAAACCCCCGTCATTGGCGTCCGTTCGCCCCCATTCGCGGTTCGACATCGGACTTCGGGTTCAAACCATCGGATGACTGGCGCGGATTTTCCGCCAGGAAATGCCGGTCAAATATCCTTCACCAGCAGCGCGCGGACTTTTTCCTCGTCCACTTCCACGCCGAGGCCCGGACCGGACGGGACGGTGAGCTGGCCGTCCTTCGCCACGAACGGCTCCTTCAACACGCTCGCGCCAAGGAATTGCGGGCCATTCAAGGCGGCGGGGAACTTCAAATCATACGCACCGTAAAGCACCAGCGACGCGGCGAGGGAAACATCCGGGTCCGTCAACCCGCTGCCGAGGAACATCATCTTGTTGCGCAGCACGATCTCGATCTGGCGGCGCGCCTCATTGATACCGCCGCAGCGCGCCGGTTTCATGGCCACGCCATCGAGCAGGCCCAGCTTGATGAACTCATCCAACTCGACCGAAGAAACCACGCCCTCGTCCATGATGATGGGCAGCGCGCCCTGCTTTTTGAGGGTCCGATATCCAGTCAACCGGTTGGCGGGCAGTGGTTGTTCGATCACGGGTACGCCGATCTTTGCGAGCTTGGGGAGGACTTCGAGCGCGGTGGCCTCGTCGTAGCCGCCGTTGGCGTCGGCCCAGAGAAAGCCGTCGGGCACGAGGCGCTTGACCATCCGGCACAGTTCGAGATCCACCTTGGGATCGGGCGCAACCTTCACGTTGAAGTTGCGGTAGCTCTTCGCGCGGCCCTGCTCGATCAAGGTCTCAACCTCGTCGAGCGTGCGCGGGTTGAGCGTCCAACTCATGGTGATCTTGTCGCGGGCCTTGCGGCCCCAGCGTTGCGCGGCGTTCTGGCCGAGCAACTTCCCGGTGAGGTCAAACAGCGCGAGATCGAGGCCCGCCTTGCAAATCGGCTGCCCGGTCGAGAACGACGGCGCGATCGTCCGCGTCATCACGTCGAGAATGCCCGCCTCGTCAAACGGATCGCGCCCAATCAGTTCCGGCGCAAGGTAACGGGTGATGGTGGAATAAACCGTCTCCAGCGTCTCGTAGCTCCACTTGGGCACCGGCACACTCTGGCCCCAGCCCACGGTCCCGTCAGCGGCGGTGATCTTCACCATCACCGAAGGCCGCCCGATCGGACGCCCCTTGGGCCCCTCGAAGAATTTGAACCGCCCGATCATGGGGTAAACGATCGGAAACGCTTTGATCTCGGCGATGGTGATTTTCGCGGTGGAGGCGGCGCGAACGAGCGACGGCGCGAAGGCGGCAGTGCCGGCGGCCAGCGCGGCGTGGCGGAGAAACTCGCGGCGTGTTGGTTTCAAGTCCATCGAATGCCGATTTCATCCAACGTGGCCCGGAGCCAGGCAAGCGATTTCTCGATCATCGGTCCGCCCTGGCCTTCGCACTCAATGCTCAACGAGCCTTGGTAGCCGTGGTCGCGAAGCAGCCGCAGGCATCCGCGGATGTTGTCTGCGTTCACGCCGTCGCCCAGCGCGCAATGGCTGACGGCGATGCCCGTCTGCCCGCCGCGCACTGCGGCGGCGAGGGATTCGGACACGTCCTTGATGTGAACATGGCTGACCTTGCCGATGAAACGCCGGAGGAACGCGACCGGATCCTGCCCGGCAATGAACGTGTTCCCGGTGTCCATGTTCATCCGCAGCAACGGCGAGTCCGCGAACGCCAGCATCTCCTCCATGTGGTCAGGGTTGGTGGTGAAATAGCCGTGCGGCTCGACGTTGATGATGACCCCGTGGGCCTCGGCCACGCGGAGAATCTGGCGGTAGCTGCGCTGCATCTGCGCCAGCGAATCGCGGTCCGCCACGCCCTCGGGCTGGTGCAAGCCGTCGGTCGTATCGACGCACGGACAGCCGATCTGCGCGGCCCAGGCGATGGATTTCATCACGTACGGCACGCCGCGCAGGGGTGCGTCCTCGTTCGAGAGCGGATAAGCGGCATCGACCTGGGAAAAATGCACGCCGTGCGCCTCCATCTTGCGGCGCAGCAAGGCCGGATCCTCGTAGAGCGCGACATGCGGCTGGTAGCCGAGGCCGTGAATCCAGCTTACGCCGTCGATGAGGCCGCATTCGATCTGGTGAACGCCGTTGCGCCGCGCCCAGTCGAGGCATTTGTCGAAGGACCAGTAGGCCGAGTTGAAAGCGTCGGTGTGGAAGGAGATTTTCATGGCTTGAAATTCGACGACTTCAACCCGGCCGCGATCTGGATGCCGCCGAGGACGTGTTGCACGAACTCCGGCTCCGTGTAACTCGCCTCCGTGTGGCCAAGCGCGGTGAACCAAAGGCGGCCCTTGCCCACGAACCGGCACCACGCGACGGGATGGTCGTCGCCCATCGTTCCGCCGTGGAAGGATTTCTCATCGAGGTTCGCCAGCACATGCACCTTGCCACGCGGGCTGGAGGTGAAGTTGTACCATTCGTCCGTGCGCACCCATCGTGCCGGCAAATGCGCGGTCGAAGCGTTGTCACGATCCTCGACGCGCACGGCGGCCTGCTCGATTTTCTTGTGGTTGTCGAACTCGGTGCAAAGGGTCTGCACATACCACGGCCAGTTCCCCTCAGTCGCCACCTTGCCAGGAATGGCCGCGTGAATGGCGACAAATCCGCCGCCGCCCTCGACGTAATTCTTGAACGCCTCCTGCTGCGCGTCGTTGAAGACATCGCCGATGGTGCTAAGGAAGACGACTGCCTTGAAGCGCCGGAGGTTCTCCGCGGTGAAAACCGCCGAGTCCTCGGTCACCTCCACGTCGAATTTGTTCTCCGCGCCCAACTGGCGGAGCATCTTCCAGCCGTTGGTGATCGAGGTGTGCCGATAGCCAAGCGTCTTCGAGAATACCATCACTTGAAAGTCAGCGGCGCGGGAAGAAGGCGCGAATGCAGTGACGAAACCAGCCAGGAGAAGAAGGCCAAGTGGAATTTTCGTGATCACAACCGGAGCCTGCCGCAACGACAGCACACGGCCATTGATTTCGATCAACAAACCCGCGGCGACGAAGAAGCTCCAAGCTCCACCCATCCAAGCTTCAGGGAAAGACCCGGCACCCGGCGGAACCGGCGTTCGAACTGTGTTTTCCCTTGCCGCTCATCCGCCGCGCCCTACGCTCCGCCCGCAATGGACACCATCGACATCAGCGGCACAAACCTCACGGTGAGCCGACTGGCCTACGGTTGCTGGCGCGTGCTTGGTCCGGAATCGGCGGAGCCGTGCGCGGAACGCGAGGCGAATGCAAAGAGAGCCATTCAGGCCGCGTTCGACGCCGGGTTCACGTTCTTCGACCATGCGGACATTTACGCGGATGGACGAGCGGAAACAGTGTTCGGCCAGGCACTCAAGGCCACGCCAGGGATGCGCGAGCGGATCGTCATCACCACCAAATGCGGCATCCGCCGGCGCGGCACGCCCCACGCCGATTCGCCGTACCGGTATGATTTCTCGGCCGAATACATCGTGCGAAGCTGCGAGCAGTCGCTGCGGCGGCTTGGCATTGAGACGATCGACATTTACCAGCTTCACCGGCCGGATTACCTCATGCAGCCCGAGGAGGTCGCGGGTGCCTTCACGCAACTCCGTCAGGCCGGCAAGGTGCGCGAGTTCGGGGCGAGCAATTTCCGGCCGGCGCAACTCGCGTTGCTCCAGAAGGCCTGTCCGATGCGACTGGTAATTCACCAGGTCGAGATCAGCCTCGCGCGGTTGTCGCCGTTCGAGGACGGGACATTGGAACAATGCCTGACGGAGAACATCACACCCGTGGCCTGGAGTCCGCTGGCGGGCGGACGATTGAGCGAGACGCTGCCCATCGACATCAACAGTCCTGAGCACGCGCGTCGAATCGGCGTGCGGGAAACGCTGGACGAGATCGCACGCGATTTCGGAGCGACGCGAACACAGGTGGCACTGGCATGGCTGCTCAAGCATCCGGCGCGCATTATCCCCATCGTCGGGTCGGCGCGCCCCGAGCACATTCGCTCCGCGGCAGAGGCGGGCAAAATCCACCTGTCGCGCGAGGATTGGTATCGATTGATGGAGGCGGCGCGAGGCGAGCGGCTTCCGTGATGGGGCGAGAAGGAGGATTACTGATGAACCAAGACGCAACTCCCGCCGCGCGGGGTTATCGGATGCCCGCAGAATGGGAGCCTCACGCAGGCACATGGTTCTCCTGGCCCCGGCCGGACGGCATCAGCTTCCCGGATAAATATGACACGGTGCCGCCGGTGTACGCCGAGTTGATCCGGCACCTTGCCGCGGTGGAGGAGGTCCACATCAACGTCTGGCATGCGGAGATGGAGGAACAGGCGCGGGCGTTGCTCCGCCGGCACGGCGCACCGGAACGGAATGTCTTCTTTCATCATTTCCCGGCTTACGAACCTTGGTGCCGGGACCACGGACCGATCTTCATCGTCCGCGGCGACGGGAACCGGCGCGAGCGCGCGGTGGTGGATTGGGGTTACAACGCCTGGGGCGGAAAATACCCGCCCTTCGATCTGGATGACGCGGTGCCGCAGCATGTGGCTAGGCTGCGCGGTCTGCCGTTGTTTTCGCCCGGCATTGTGATGGAAGGCGGCTCGATCGAGGTCAACGGCACGGGCACGTTGCTGACCACCGAAGCGTGCCTGCTCAACCCGAACCGCAATCCCGAAATCGACAAAGCCGGGATCGAGCAACGCCTGCGGGATTACCTCGGAGTATCGAATATCCTCTGGTTGGGCGATGGCATCGTTGGTGACGACACCGACGGCCACGTGGACGACCTGACGCGTTTTGTCAGCGCAAACACCGTGGTGACGGTGGTGGAAGAGGATCCGGCGGATGCGAATCATGCTTTGCTACAGGAGAACCTGAAGCGGCTGCGAACCATGCGCGACGAAAAAGACCAACCGTTGAACGTGGTAGAACTACCAATGCCCGGATTGATCGAACATGAAGGCCAGCGTCTGCCCGCGAGTTACGCGAATTTCTACATCGCCAACGGCATCGTGCTGGTGCCGACCTACCGCGACACCAATGACCGGCGCGCCCTAGACATTCTGCAGCGCGAGTTCCCGAACAGGCGGGTCATTGGCGTGGATTCCACGGAACTGATCTGGGGTCTCGGCTCATTCCACTGCATCAGCCAGCAGGAACCGGCCTGATCGCGCCCACCACCCACCTTCACGGGGCGATGTGGAGGAGGAATATGTCGGGGTTCGAGTTGTTGCCAGTGTTTGAAACCGGGCCACCACCGAAATCCACCGAGTAACTGAAGTTACCGGTGACGAAGCAATGACCGTTCGGGATGACGGACACCGCACGACCCTGCTCGCGACCAGCACCCATGGCCTTGGACCAAACGTGCTGGCCCGTCGGATTGTATTTGGCCACCACGATGATCTTGAACCCAATGGCGTTCAGCACACCGCCGCCCATGTCGGCCGGTGAGCCCAGGCGGCCCGTAAGGTAGATGTTACCCTGGCCATCCACGTCCACGCCGTAGGCAATGTCGGAGTTGTAATCGCCATAGCGGCCGGCCCAAACACAGGCACCATCGCGGCCGGAATATTTCGCGACGAACATGTCGTCCGAGCCGAGGGAAACCACCGGTCCAAGACCGAGGTCGGCCGTGGTGCGGAACGTGCCGCAGACCACCGGGTTCCCAGCAGGATCGACGGCGACGCTGTAACCTGAATCCAATGAACTGCCGCCCATGCGCCGCGACCAGAGATGCGCGCCGGAGGGCGAGTACTTGACCAGCATGATGTCATAAGCACCGGCACAGGCGAGCGGTCCGCCGCAGAAATCCACGTTACCGTAATAGCGGCCGGTCAGGAAGACATTGCCCTCCTTGTCCGTGGCCACGGCGGTGCCGGTTTCATCGGTGCCGATTCCTCCGAAGCCGCGGGACCAGAGATGCTGGCCAGATGCGTCAAGCTTGAGCAGAAAGATGTCCTTCTCACCGCCCGAGACCAGACGATCCCCGCCGAAGTCGATCACGTCGTAAAATCCGCCCGTGACAAACACACTTCCTTGCCCATCAGTCGCAAGGCCCTGCACCGCCTCGTCACCCGCCCAGTCCGCGCCATACGGACTACCGAACGTGCGTACCCAAATGGTTCGTCCCTCCGGGTCGAGTTTTACTATCATCATGTCGTATCCGCCAATGGGTGAGACGGTGCCCGTGCCAAAATCAACCGACCCGTAGAAATAACCACCCACGATCACGTTGCCAGCCGGATCAATTGTCGCCGCCTGGATGGAACCGCTGCCGTAACCGCCAAACGTCCGCGACCACAAGGTAACGCCGTTGGTGTCAACCTTTGCGACATGGGGCACGCCGCTTACCGACCCACCGACGTAGGCATTCCCGAACTCATCCACTTTCAAGGACTGGCCGTAATCGCTGGCCAATCCACCCACCGCGTACGCGGAGACGTAATTGCCGCCTGGCAGCGGGCAACTCGGCGTGACCACCGTGGCGTCCAACGCGAAACCGGAAACATTCAACGCACCGTCTACAGCGCGCACATTGTAGTTGTACGCCGCGTTCGCAACCACACCTGTGTCATTGAAGGAAACGGTCGTCGCGCCGAGTTGGGCGAGGAAAGAACCGTTGCGATAAAGCTGATAAGCCAGCACACCCGAACCTGCATCGCTGGAGGGTGACCATGACACCGCCACTTCGCGGCAATTGAGCGCTGTTGCGACGAGGTTCCCCGGTTCCGTCGGCGGCACTGTGTCCGGGCACTCCGGCGTGATCGCCGAAGTGTTCGGGCTGACGGGCGACGCGTTGCCGGAATTATCAACCGCGCGCACCGAATAGGTATAGGCCGACGAAGCGGACACCGTCCCATCCAGAATGTTCGTGCCGCTGATGCTCAGAAGGAAAATGCCGTTGCGGAAAACCTCATATCCCTTCAAGCCGGCCCCTCCGTAATCCACAGAGGTCGTCCACCAGACGGAAATGGCCCCGCAGTTTAGGACCGTGGCCTTAATCGTCAAGGGCGTCGTCGGTGCAGTGGTGTCCGGGCATTGGCCTGTGTAGCCGTTGGCCCCAGCGCTATATCCGGACATGTTCCCCGCCCTGTCCACTGCCCGGATGTTGTAGAGGTAGGATGTCGAGGCCACCAAACCACTGTCCACCATCGAAGGCGTCGTCACCTCGCGAATATAGTAGCCATTGCGATACACCATGTAACCACGGATTCCGGCCGTGCCGATATCCTCAACTGCAGGCCATGAAACGGTGAGTTGCGAGCAACTGTTCACCATTACCACCGGAGTTCCGGGAACCGGCGGCGCAATCGTGTCCGGGCACGCCGGCGTCACCACCGACACAGCCGTGCTGCGGGCGGATTCATTGCCTGCCGCGTCCACGGCGGAAACCGTATAGGAGTAGCTGGAATAGGCTGCCACAGTGAGGTCGGCAACCGTCAATGTCGGTGCTAGAACTTCCGCCAGTAGGGAAACGCCTCGATAAACCCGGTATGATTTGACGCCGGATTGGGAATCGCTGGAGGCGGTCCACGCGACGTCCACACGCCCGCAGTTTACGGTGGATGCGGAGACACCGCCGGGCACAGACGGTGGCGCAAGATCCGGCGCGGAAGGCGTCGTCAGGCACAACTTAGCACTCGCCGGCGACACATTACCGGCTCCATCCACAGCGGCGACGGTGTAGCAATAGGAAATGTTCGGCGACAATGGCCGGTCGGAATAGACCCCATCCACCGAAGTTCCGACCTGAGTGCCGTTGCGGAACACCCGATAGCTGCTGATACCCGAAATGTCCGTGGGGGGCTTCCATGTGAAGACGATGTTTGTGGGCAGAACCTGGTAAGCCTGAAGGCTGCTCGGAGCCGGCGGAGCCGTCTTGTCGAAAGTCACGTAAATCGTCGCAGTCGAGATATTTTTCGCCGCATCCGATGCACGAACAGTCAGCGTATGCACACCATCGGGGTATGAACCAGTGGCCAAACTGTATGAATATGGCGTCGAGGTATCGGTCGCCAGCAGCGTGGTTCCATCCAGCAAAAACTCGACCTTGGTCACACCCACACGATCCGTCGCATTGGCGAGAATATTGACCGTGCCTTTGAGCACGGAATTCGGCAACGGCGACGTAATTGCAACTGTCGGGGCAGTGATATCCGGGGCCGTCGGCGTGGTTACCTTGATGATGCCTGAATATTTGCGAATTACCCCGCCGTTCGTCGGAAAGTCCACGCCCACGCGATAGGAGTACTGGCTGGATCCGGCCACGGCATTGTCGATGTAGTTCGTAGTTCCGGGATAGAGCATTGCCAAAGGCACGAAGTTTGAGAGGACGGTGGTGGATCCCGGGGCGCGCTCAATGACGTATCCCAACTCGTTGGTCAGGTAATCCTTCCACATCAGCGTGACCGCAGAGTAGGTAATCTTGACCGCCTTAAAGTTGAATTGCGCCTGAGCCTCAACGGCGGCGAATAAGGCCAAGGTACTCAACGCGGCGGCCAAGCTCCCCACCTTGCGGCGCAGGGTACCTGCGAGACTGAAGTCTTTCCTGATGTCGGTTATCATAGCGATTGCCTTCTGATTGCTGAACTGCCACACCGGCCCAAGGAGGCGAGGTCTGATCGTCTCGCCACCCCGATCCGGTGTTCGTTCGCAGGCAAGGACTGTGCCACTGATGACCCAATCCCGTCAGAATGCTGTGTTTTTGCCGACAATTGGATGTTCTCGCGCTATTCTACAGCCATTTTAATCCCCTGCAACTGCCCATTTCCAAGACTCGCCGTGTCCCCCAATGAGGACACAGACGCAGGACACGGGAACCAAGCTGCTTCAAGAGGAAGAGATGGTGCGCGATACAGGTTTCGAACCTGTGACCCCTACCGTGTCAAGGTAGTGCTCTACCACTGAGCTAACCGCGCACTTAATCGGGGGCGGATTCCGCCAGACCCGCCGGGCATTGGCAAGCGTAGAATGACCTGCGTTCACTTGGCGATTTGACTCAAAAAGAATGTTACCAAGGCTGGAGCGCCCTTCCGTTGCTGCGCGCCCGGTCAAAGCTGCGGCGGTGCGGGATGCGGAGAGCCTTCGTCCTGACACTGCACGGCCATCAAATTCCCCGAAAGTCACGGCCTTGTTTCTACCGCGCCATCCGGCGGCCATCCCATGCCCGCAGTTTTCCGGCGACAACTGAACTATCAAACTATGAACAAAAACTTCTTCAACTGCCGCCATCTCCTGGCGGCCATCACCGGAGCGACTCTGCTCGCGACAACCGCCTCACAAGCGGCCAACGTCGGCATCACCGGCTACCTCACCGGCACAAACAACTGGTACCGAACCAACACCTATACGCTCAACGGCATGGTTTTCGTGCGGAGCAACGGCGTGCTGAACATCGAGGCCGGCACAGTCATCAAGGGTCACAACACCGGCGTGGACACCACCAACATCGCCGCGCTCGTTATCTGCCGTGATGCGAAGATCTTCGCCGAAGGCACAGCCAAACGCCCGATCATCTTCACGGCGGAAGCGGACGACACGTTCCTGCCGGATGACATGCCGATCTGGGGACCGACAGCGCGCGGCCTGTGGGGTGGCGTGGTGATTCTGGGCAAGTCCGTCCTCAATGGCGCGATCGACGTGGCCGGCAACGCGGCCAGCCCGAAATACGAAGTCTATGAGGGCCTGCCCGACGTGACGGTAGGCGGCGAATCGCTGATGCGCTTCGGCGGCACCGACGACAACGACAACTCCGGTGTGATGCGCTACGTGTCGATCCGCCATGGCGGTGCCGTGCTCCTGCCCAATAAGGAGATCAACGGCCTGTCGCTCGGCGCAGTCGGACGCGGGACGACCATCGAGTTCGTCGAGTCCTTCTGCGCGGCGGACGACGGGTTCGAGTTCTTCGGCGGCACCGTCAACACGCGCTATCTCGTCAGCTCCTTCAACGACGACGACAGCTTCGATACCGACATGGGCTACCGCGGCACCAACCAGTTCTGGTTCGCCATCCAGGCCCCGGACAAGCGCAACTACGGCATGGAGCTGAACAACCATCCAAACGAGCTGGCCCAAGCATCCCAGTTGCTCCCGGCGGGCGACTTCAAGGTCTACAACATGACCATCATCGGCTCGGGCGTCTCGAATACCGTCACCAGCGGCGGTAACAACGCCGCCATCGCCCTGCGCTCATGGTCGTCGCCAAAGATCTACAACTCGATCTTCACCGACTTCAACGAACGCGGCGTGCTGCTCGACACCCAGAACGGCAACACCGCCACCCAGTCGGTGACGGGTGGCTTCGCCCAGTTGCACAACACCCTCTGGTGGAACTTCGTGACCGGATCGGGCACCGCGAACATCAACAACACGGCCACCAACCTCGGCCGCCTCTCCCTCGCCACCAACTTCTGGACCGACACCTCCCTCACCAACCTGATCACCGATCCCATGCTCACCTCAATCAGCCGCACCAACGTCGGCAAATTCCTCGACCCGCGGCCGCTGCCGGGCAGCCCGGCCTATTCCTCCGCGAATGTTGCAACCACACCGAACGATGGCTTCTTGACGCCGGTGAGCTACGTCGGCGCCTTCGGCTCGAATGACCTGTGGATCAATGGCTGGACCGCCTTGTCCGAGTACGGAGTTCTCTCCCCGGTCGGCCAAAAGACAAACAACATCAGCGGTTATCTAACCGGCACAAACAACTGGTATCGCACCAACATCTACATCCTAAACGGCATGGTCTTTGTGCGGAGCAACGGCGTGCTGAACATCGAGGCCGGCACAGTCATCAAGGGTCACAACACCGGCGTGGACACCACCAACATCGCCGCGCTCGTTATCTGCCGTGATGCGAAGATCTTCGCCGAAGGCACAGCCAAACGCCCGATCATCTTCACGGCGGAAGCGGACGACACGTTCCTGCCGGATGACATGCCGATCTGGGGACCGACAGCGCGCGGCCTGTGGGGTGGCGTGGTGATTCTGGGCAAGTCCGTCCTCAATGGCGCGATCGACGTGGCCGGCAACGCGGCCAGCCCGAAATACGAAGTCTATGAGGGCCTGCCCGACGTGACGGTAGGCGGCGAATCGCTGATGCGCTTCGGCGGCACCGACGACAACGACAACTCCGGTGTGATGCGCTACGTGTCGATCCGCCATGGCGGTGCCGTGCTCCTGCCCAATAAGGAGATCAACGGCCTGTCGCTCGGCGCAGTCGGACGCGGGACGACCATCGAGTTCGTCGAGTCCTTCTGCGCGGCGGACGACGGGTTCGAGTTCTTCGGCGGCACCGTCAACACGCGCTATCTCGTCAGCTCCTTCAACGACGACGACAGCTTCGATACCGACATGGGCTACCGCGGCACCAACCAGTTCTGGTTCGCCATCCAGGCCCCGGACAAGCGCAACTACGGCATGGAGCTGAACAACCATCCAAACGAGCTGGCCCAAGCATCCCAGTTGCTCCCGGCGGGCGACTTCAAGGTCTACAACATGACCATCATCGGCTCGGGCGTCTCGAATACCGTCACCAGCGGCGGTAACAACGCCGCCATCGCCCTGCGCTCATGGTCGTCGCCAAAGATCTACAACTCGATCTTCACCGACTTCAACGAACGCGGCGTGCTGCTCGACACCCAGAACGGCAACACCGCCACCCAGTCGGTGACGGGTGGCTTCGCCCAGTTGCACAACACCCTCTGGTGGAACTTCGTGACCGGATCGGGCACCGCGAACATCAACAACACGGCCACCAACCTCGGCCGCCTCTCCCTCGCCACCAACTTCTGGACCGACACCTCCCTCACCAACCTGATCACCGATCCCATGCTCACCTCAATCAGCCGCACCAACGTCGGCAAATTCCTCGACCCGCGGCCCGCCACCGGCGGCCCGGCATGGAACCCGGCGAACATCGGTGCCGCGCCTGGCAGCCTCGCCGCCGCGCCCTACATTGGCGCGTTCGGTACGGTGAACTGGGCGAGCGACTGGACCGCGCTCGGCGAATACGGAGTTCTCACGGGCGCCGGCGACGGCAACCCGCGCACCGTGGTAGTAACCGCGCCGACACCCGGCCAGCCGACCCTGGCCTTCGCGGCCGGAGTCGGAATGATCAGCATCAGTTTCACCTCGCAGAGCGGCGTGAACTACCAGCTGCAATCCGCCACCACCCTTACCGGCTTGCCGGGCGGCTGGGCCAATGAAGGCGCAGCTCAACCCGGCACCGGCGGCACTATCACCTTCACGCCAGCCACCGCCGGCTCGGCGAAGTTCTTCCGCGTGATCGTGCCGTAATCGAGAAAACCGCAGTTGAATCAGTTCGGGGCGGGTTTTCGGACGTGGTTGGTCCGGGAATCCGCCCCGATTCTTTTCTTCCCGGCCAAGACAGCCGTTCTCCGGACTTCGCTATCGCGCCGGCTGCCAGATGGTGAAGGCAGGCAGTTGGCGCACGAGCCGGTACCCGTTCGTTTGCACATAAGCGCGCACTGCCCCGCCGGCGTCGTAGATGTCAGCCTTCGAAGAGAGAATCACTCCGGGCCGGGGCAGTTGAGCGAGCACTTCGGGCTGCGGGTTTTGAAGTGAGAAGGCGCCGATGGTGTTTGTCCCGCCGGCCAGCGGGAATTTGTAATGGTACGGCGCACGGATATCCGCGTTCCACCACACAATGCGTCCGGCGGCGAGTTCGGCGCGAACGATCTCCGCCGCGGCCCGGTAATCATCCTTCCGGTGTCGTTCCGCGAACCGGACGTTCAACGCCGACGCGGCGCCAAGCGCAAGGAACAACACGGCCGCGCCCCGGCGCCAACCGCCGGCCTGCCACGCCCAGGCCACGCCAACCGCAAAGAGCAGCAGCACGAACGGCAACACCGGAATCACATGCCGGCCCAGCACGCGGAACCGCGTCAGCACTCCCACGGCGAACAGCATCATGACCAACCCGAACAGCATTCCGCCGATGACCAGCACACGCCGCCAGTCCCATAATTCCCGGGTGCGCCTCCATGCGCCCCAAAGGACAACGGCCCCACAGACCACGAATAGCGCCAGCCACGGCGCGTAGGGCAGCAACGTGCTGATGCCGAAACCCCGCAAATCATTCCGGCCCGGGCCAAGCCCAACCAACCCGGCCAGTTCATAGAAAACAAAAACCGCGGTGGCCGGCGTGGTTGTGCCGACTTGCGTGGCTTGCAGGTTCAACGTGCGCGTCCAGTCGTAATAAGCCAGCAGCCCGACCAGCATCACGCCGGCAACCAGCAGCGACGCCGGGCTGGCCTTCACGAGGGCGACCCAGCGCTTCACCGGCAACGCGACGAGCAATGAGACCAACAGCACCGAGCCAAACACCGCGCCCATGATGCTGCTACCGCACAGACCAACGAACGCGACCGCCAGCCAGCGCATCGCGCCGCGATCCGTCGCGCCATTCACGATGGTGCTGCGGGCAGCCTCAAGGGCGGCGCCCGTGGCCGCCAGCGCGAAGGAAAGTTGCAACGCATAGACCCGCGCCTCGTTCAGGTAGAACCACGCCATCGCGCTCGTTGCAACCACGCACGCCGCGAGCACCGGCGAACCGGTCAAACGCCCGGCGTAGCGCGTAAAGACCAGCGCACCTCCCAGGAACCACGGCGCATTGGCGATGCGCATCGCCCATTCGCCGGTGCCGAAGAGGTGAATCCAGCCCCAAGCCCAGGCGATGTAGAACGGTGCCTGCATCTCACGATAGCGAACCTGCTGCATCCATTCCCAAGTCTGCTCCAGTGTGCCGGTACTGCCAAATGCGGCGATCACCATCTCGTCGATCCACAGGCTCTCGTTGCTGATGGCCAGCAAGGTGGCGGCGGTGAGAATGAGCGCGGACCACAGCCACGCGCGATTTCCAGGGGCGGGTTCCGTCATGCCACGTCTCGTTTCAGTTCGATGCCCAAGGTCGATTTCACCACCCAGGCGGGGCGCTGCTTCACTTCCTCGTAAATGCGCGCGATGTATTCGCCAATGAGGCCGAGCGTCACCAGTTGCACCCCGCCAAGGAACAGCACCGAGATGACAATGGTGGTGAATCCTTGCACATGCGGCAAACCGTGCCGCGCGAAGAAGTCGGCGAAAACCTTCTTGGCCAGCGTGTAAAAAATGCCGAGCAACGACGCGCCAGAAACCGCCAGCCCAACCAGAAACACCAGCCGCAACGGCGCGGTCGAAAAAGAGCATATCCCGTCGAAGGCAAGTTGCAGCAGTTTGCGCGGCCCGTACTTCGGCCGGCCCGCCGAGCGCGCCCGGCGTTCGTAAGCCAGACCCGTCTGCTTGAAGCCCGCCCACGCACGCAACCCGCGTACAAAACGGTTCCGTTCCGGCATCGCCTTGAGCACGTCCACCACGCGGCGGTCCATGAGGCAGAAATCGCCGGCATCCTCCGGGATCGGGACGGACGAGATGCGCGAGAGCAGCCGGTAGAAGAGCCAGTAAAGCGCGCGCATGGCCAGGCCTTCCTTGCGCTTCTCGCGCACCGCATAAACCACCTGCGAACCGGCCCTCCATTCCTCGATGAACCGCCCCAGTTCCTCGGGCGGATCCTGCAAGTCCGCGTCCATCACCACCACCGCGTCCGCGTCCGCCAGGCTGATGCCCGCCGACACCGCGGTCTGATGGCCGAAGTTGCGCGCGAATGAAACGGCCCGCCAGCGCGGGTCGCGGTGATGCTGTTCCTCCAGCAGCCGCCAGGTGCCATCGCGCGAGCCGTCATCGACACAGATGACTTCCCAGCTCACCGGCCACTGGCTGGCGGCGGCGGCGACGCGCTGAAACAACGAGGGCAGAACCTCCTCCTCGTTGAAGCACGGGATGACAATACAGATCTTCATTGGGACACGGCGGGCGAACAATGCCCGAACCAAACCGGCCCGCAAGCCCGCCGAAATCTGGCCACGCCGACCGCTGAGTCTATGCCGCCCTCACTTCACCGGCGCCACCCGCACCACCTTGAAAGTCGCCTCCGCCTTCTCGCCGCCGGCCAGCAACGCCACACGGATGCCGCGGTCCCACGGTGGAAGGTAGTCACCTTCGAGGTCGATGTTGCCGCCTGCGGCGTTCCAGGTCTTTCCGTCCGCGCTGATGCTGAAGTTGAAGCGGTGCCCGTCGCCGGCCTTCAGGCGGAGGAAGATAATCTCGCCCGCCGGCAGCGCATTGGTGCCGAGGCTCTCGTGCTTCCCGCGCTGCCGCTTCCAGATGATCAACTTGCCCTCGCGGACACTGGCACCAAGAGCATTCGCGCCATCCCCAAAGGCAGCGAGGCCCGCGCTACGTCCATCGGTCAGGCCGCGAGTCACGAGTTGGACCGTCGCGGTGTAGTCGCCGGTGGTGGTCTTGAGCGCGAGCGCGGCGGCGGCGAAAGGATCCTTGCTGTCCGTCTGGTTGGCGATGGTGACCTTGCCGCCGCCGACTTGAACTCGCGGCTCGTTGTTCACCGGCCACTGCCATTGGGGGCGCAGGTTCGGCAGGGAGAAATCGTCGCTGAACTCATGCGCGGCTTTCGGAATGGCGCCGCCGGTGCCCGGACCGCGCCCGGCGTTGATCGAAGGCCAGCCGTTCGCGCTCCAGATGATCTCATCGAGCACGCCCTGCCGACCCACGTAGATGAAGGCCTTTGGATCGTAGGCGTGGTAAAGCAGGAAATCGCGGCCTGTTTTGTCAGTCACGATGCTACCGTGACCGGGGCATTTCCAGGCGTCGTTGCCCGCGAGAATCGGGTTGCCGGAGAATTTCTCCCATGGTCCAGCCAGCAGCTTTGCGCGCGCGACACCGAGTGCATAGTTGCAATCGCGCCCGCAGCAGCCCGCAACGGAGTAGAACAGATAGAAGTACTCGCCGTGACGCTTCACGAACGGCCCCTCGACCAACTGCCCTTCCCACGGCGCGTCGTTGCGAAACACTTCCTTCATCGTGCCGACCAGCTTCGTCCCGTCGTCCGAGAGCTTCTGAATCCACAGCGGCGTCGGCAGGCGTCGGCTGTTGCCGTCCTCCTTCCAAATTAGCCAGCGCGAGCCGTCGATGTCGGTCACCGGCACGGCGTCGATCGAGCCGGCGTCCTGCGACACCAGCGGGCCGTGATCGGTCCACGGGCCGGCGGGCTTGTCGGCGGTGGCGACAGCGACCGAGAGCGGGCCGCCGCGTTTGCGAGCGGTGTAGTAAATGAAGAACTTCCCCTTGTGTTCCGCGATTTCCGGCGCCCAAAAGTTCCCCACCGCCCATTCAGGCCGGCGCTCGAAAACATTACCGACGTGCTCCCAAGTCACGAGATCACGCGAACGCAACAAGGGGAAGAGCGGCGCCCATTCGCTTGAGGTGGCCGTGGCCCAATACTCGTCGCCAACGCGGATGACGGATGGATCGGGGTAATCGCCGGGCAGGACGGGGTTGGCGGCGGGCAGGACGGTCGCGAAGACAAGCGTCGCGAGCAGCGCCGCCAATGACGAATGTCGAATGACGAATGACCAGGAGGTGGTTCGTCGCGGACGACAGGTTTCGTCATTCCTCATTTCGTGATTCCTCATTCTCATAACTTTTTCGCCTGGATGGCCTTTTGCAGCAGGATGAACACGAGCAGCAGCGCGCCGACCACGATGCGCGTCCACCACGAGTTCAGCGTGCCCTGAAAATTGATGATGGCCTGGAT